>JAGBTP010000031.1 GCA_017631255.1 Alistipes sp. | reverse complement strand
ATTTCGGCGTCGCTGAGCGAGGCGATATGGTGGCAATAGCGGGTGGTGACGCGGCGAAAGATAAGGAAAAAGAGGAGTGCTATGATGGCACTAATGGCGGCGAGCCACCACACCTTGTCGTGCGGCAGCACGCCGTAGGCCGCAACGCCCTTGAGGGTGATGCGTGCGCCTGGGATGCCCCAGATAAGCGAGGCGGCGAGGTAGAGGCGTGTGCGTGGCTTCATAGTCGCTCGTTATGGGTTATGGCGAGCCTCTTCGTGTCCGTTATAGAGTTCTTCTTCATCGTTGCCTATGGTGCTGTTTTGTGGTGTGTGTTACATCGTTGTAGCCCCTACTTCATCCTTACCCACTGCCAGAGGTCGCTCCAGGAAGGGCGCTTGCCGTGCATAAAGATGCCGACACGGAAGACCTTGGATGCAAGCCAGGTGGTGGCAACGAAGGTGGCGTAGAGGAGCACTACGGAGAGGGCTATCTCCCAGCCGGGGATGCCGAAAGGTATGCGCGTAATCATCACGATAGGCGAGGTGAGGGGCACGATAGAGGCCCAGAAGGCGAGGGGCGAGTTGGGGTCGTTGAAGACCGACATCATAATAATCATCGAGAGGATGATGGGTAGCATAATGACGCTATTGAACTGCTGGCCGTCCTGCACCGAGTCGACAGCCGAACCTGCTGCGGCATATAACGAGGCGTAGAGCAGGAAGCCACCGATGAGGAAGAGGGCGACATAGGCGAAGAGCGAGGCGAGGTAGCCCGTATTGCCGAGGGTGCCCATAGCGGCAGAGAGCATCATATCGCCCGCAGCGGCGCCATCGGCGAGGAGGAGCGAGGGCAGCAGGAACTTCGAGGCGGAGATGATGAGTGCCGCCCAGATGGCTATCTGCGTGAGGGCGACGGCGGCGATACCGAGAATTTTGCCCATCATAAGCGCAAAGGGCGAGCAGCTCGTAACCATAACATCTATGACACGGCTTGCCTTCTCCTCGACAACCGAGGTGAGCACCATCTGGCCGTAGAGGATGATGACCATATAGAGCAGCATACCGAGCGCGATGCCCAGGATGTAGCTCACGCCCGACGAGGTTGACTCCATAGTGGTCTCGTCGCCAGTGCCGTCGTTGACATAGGTGCTGAGGTCGATATGGGTCTCCACCTCGGCGAGGATGGTCTCGAGGTTGTCGATGTTGTAGCGGCGGAGCTTCTCGCGCTCGACGATGGCGGATATCTGGCCAGCGATGTTCTCCTCGAGCATCAGCGACGAGGAGCTGTTGGTGATGAGCTGCACCGAGTCGCGCGACTCGATGTCGCTACCTATATATAATACGCCGAAGATGTCGCTATCGTTGTTGTATATGCGGCAGGCCTCGTCCTTGGTTAGCTGCTCCTCGCGCACGAACTCCACCTCGGCACTCGACACCAGCTCGCTGGCTACGATGCCCGAACGGTCTATGACGGCGATGCGCTTGAGGTCGCTGCCGCTATATAGCATCATAAGGGTCGGGGCGATCATAAGGCCAATCATCAGCAGGGGCATAAGCAGCGTGACGACGATAAATGACTTCTTGCGTACGCGCTCGAGGTACTCGCGTGAGATTATAAGGTAGATATTTTTCATACTCGGCAGGGGTTATAGTGTGCCATTTACGGCACGGATGAATATATCGTTCATCGAGGGCATCACCTCGCGTAGCGAGCGCAGGCCGCAGTTGTCGTTGAGGGCCGCAATCACGCGCTTAACATCCTCATCTCGAGGTATGTATATCTTGCTTTCGCGGTAGCCACCGATGATGTTGTGGCTCTCGCCCACGATGATGGCCCGCTCGGCAAGGGCGGCGCTGAGGGTGCTGTCGTCGGCACGATGTACCACCTCGAAGTTGTTGCCTCCAGCCGAACGGCGTATCTGGTCAACGGGGCCTGAGAGGATGTTGTGTGACTTGTTGATAAGGGTTATGTGGTCGCATATCTCCTCCACCGAGGCCATATTATGGGTCGAGAAGATGATGGTTGCACCCCTATCCCTGAGGCCAAGAATCTCCTCCTTGAGGAGGTTGGCGTTGATGGGGTCGAAGCCCGAAAATGGCTCATCGAAGATTAGAAGCTTGGGCTCGTGCACAACGGTGGCGATGAATTGAACCTTCTGCGCCATACCCTTCGATAAATCCTCGACCTTGCGCTCCCACCAGTCGGCTATGGCGAGGCGCTCGAACCAGCGGCGTAGGCGGTGTTCTGCCTCCTGCTTCGTGAGACCCTTGAGGCGGGCAAAGAAGAGGGCCTGCTCGCCGACACGCATCTTCTTGTAGAGGCCTCGCTCCTCGGGCATATAGCCAATCTTGAATACATCGCCTCCTGTAAGGGGCTTGCCGTCGAGCAGCACACGACCCGAGTCGGCTATGGTTATGCGCGTGATCACGCGTATGAGGGTGGTCTTACCCGCACCATTGGGGCCCAGCAGTCCGTACACGGCGCCGCGTGGCACCTCGAGCGACACATCGTCGAGGGCCTTATGTCCCGTATAGCTCTTCGAGACATTCTCAATTTTTAGGATGCTATCCATCGTCCAAACTTTTTATTCTTAGCGCGAAGATACGAAAAATATTATATTTGGGCCTATCTGAGAGCGACAATATGATGGTGCGCAAACAAAAAAAAGGTGGCGGGTAAACTACCCACCACCCTTAGATTAGTCGATGCGGCCCGTTATCGGCGCAATGAGAGAGGCTGAGCCGTGGTGCCTGCAACATCGTCGCTCAGGTCGTCGGCAATGACTGCTCCTGTCCACTCGCCCGAACCTCCAGCGCCAGAGCCCCCAACGCCTGAGCAGCCAGCAGAGCCTAAGCCTCTGACTGAGAGCCATACGCTCGCGATATTTATGCAGGGAAACAACGGCCTTGCCGAGTTTATGGACTCGAACTTGCAGCGCATCCTTACGGCCTATTACGATGTGCCTGAGGGCGATAACCGTATTTTTGTGTTCTACGACCGTGGCAACTACACCCGCCTTACGGAGCTATATATGAACGACGGAATGGCCAAGCAGCGCCTCGTTGAGGAGTACGATACCAACATCTCGACCGTCGACAAGGAGTTCTTCCGCAGCGTTCTGGCGCAGGTCAAGGCCGAGGCACCAGCGGATAGCTACGGCCTCATACTCTCGTCGCACGGCGGCGGCTGGGTGCCTTCGGACCTCTACGATGTCTACCTCCTTGGCGAGGGCACACGCAGTGACGAGCCTCAGGCACAGCCACTCTTCTACGCTCAGGACGACTACGACTGTATGGAGATTGAGGACTTGGCATATGCCATCGGCGATACGCACTATAACTACATAATCTTCGACGCCTGCTTTATGGGTAATGTCGAGGCGCTCTACGACCTTCGCCACTCGGCAGATTATATCGTCGCTTCGGTTGCTGAGGTCCTCGGTGAGGGCTTCCCCTACGAGACTATGGTGCCTATGCTCTTCGAGTATGAGGGTCATAGCTTAGAGGCTGTGTGTGAGGAGTATATGGAGTATTACAAGGGTTCATCTGGTACCGTGGCCCTCGTCGATTGTGCAGCCCTGGAACCATTGGCCGAGGCTATGCGTGGCGTTGTGGGCGCTGCCGCTACACTCAAGGCCGACGCCACAGCGGTGCAGGCCTACGATGCCTTCGACTACCACCTCTACTTCGACCTGCTCCACTATGCTGAGACTATCGCCGCCTCGGACGAGGTGCTCAAGAACTTCAATACGGCCCTTGAGCGCGCAGTGCTCTACAAGGGCTATACCGACACCATCCTCACCTCTACGGGCGACGAGGATAGCTTCGCCGTGGAGCGCTCGTGTGGCCTGAGCTGCTACATCCCTCAGGATGCCTGCCCCGCAACGCACACCGCTTGGCTCGAGACGAACTGGGCAAAAGCGATAGGTGCGCAGTAAAAGTTGGAGGGAGCCAGTAGGGCGATATAAATAGAGATACGATTGTCCTACCTGTGTCACTCAATACTATACGAGGCTGCCCACAAAGTGGTGGGTGGCCTCAATATTCTTCCGAGTTTCGTGCCGTTTTTCGCATCTTTATTGTATCTTTGCATAATAGATTAAACCAAAATCCTAAAAACCGAATACTATGAAATACGCTATTATCTCTACCGAGAAGGGTGATATGAAGGCTGAGTTGTACGCCAACGAGACCCCTATCACCGTCGATAACTTCGTAAAGCTGGCCGAAAGCCACTTCTACGACGCCCTCACCTTCCACCGTGTGATTCCCGACTTCGTGATTCAGGGTGGCTGCCCTAAGGGTGACGGCACCGGCGGCCCAGGCTACACAATCCCTTGCGAGACACGCGCTGAGCGCCAGTACCACGACCGTGGTGTGCTCTCGATGGCGCACCGTGGCCCTAACACCGGCGGCTCGCAGTTCTTCATCTGCCACAACCGTATGAACACGCAGCACCTCGACGGTCGCCATACCTGCTTTGGCCGTGTGGTTGAGGGCGTGGATGTTATTGACGATATCCGCCCTGGCGACCTCATCTTGTCTATCACCATCGTCGAGGAGTAGTCCGCACTATGAGTAGCGTGGTGACCGACCTCAAACCCCTATTTGGGGAGTCTCTGCACGAGCCTCTCTACATCGCTGGTCCTTGTAGTGCTGAGAGTCGTGAGCAGCTTCTCGCTGCTGCGCGTGGCATTGCCGAGGCGGGGGTGGAGATATTGCGTGCTGGCGTGTGGAAGCCCCGCACCAAGCCTGGCTCGTTCGAGGGCATAGGCAGCCAGGCACTCGAGTGGCTACGCGAGGCCAAGCAGGAACTCGGACTTAGGGTGATAACCGAGGTGGCGACACCCGAACACCTCGAGCTGGCGCTCAAGGCCGACATTGATGGCGTGTGGATAGGTGCCCGCACCACGACAAACCCCTTCGCTATGCAGCAGATTGCCGATGCCCTGCGTGGTGTCGACACGACGGTAATTGTCAAGAATCCCGTAATCCCCGATGTGGACCTCTGGGTGGGTGCTATCGAGAGGGTGTATAATAGTGATGTGCGTAGGCTTGCGGCTGTGCATCGTGGCTTCGGCACGCACCAGACCACGCCATACCGCAATGCGCCACATTGGTCGGTGCCCATCGAGCTGCACCGCAGGATTCCCGCTATGCCGATACTTTCGGATCCCAGCCATATAGGTGGCAACCGTACCCTCGTGGCACAGCTCTCGCAGCAGGCCCTCGACCTTGGCTTTTCGGGTCTTATGATCGAGTGCCACCCTGCGCCCGAGAGGGCTCTTAGCGATGCGCAGCAGCAGATTACGCCCGCTGTGCTCAAGGAGCTCCTCGCAACGCTGGCACTGCGCCGCACACCTGCGGGCAAGGATGCGCTGAGCGACTACCGCCTCCATATCGACACCATCGACAGCCGCATCATAGAGTTGCTCGCTGAGCGTATGGATGTGGCGAGGGCTATTGGCGACTACAAACGCAAGCACGATATGGCTGTGGTTCAGCACGATAGGTATAACGAGTTGCTCCTCGCTGCCGAGGCCAAGGCTGAGGTTATGAGCATCTCGAAGCAGTTTATCCACCAGATCTTCAGCGCCATCCACGAGGAGTCGGTAAGGCAACAATTAGAGGTCAGGGAGGAAGAGAAGAAAAAATAGAGGCCGTAGCGATTGTAGCGGGGTGCCTTTCAATTTGATATATTAAGCCCCATAAATCCCCAAATATAGCCCCAAAAATCCCCTTTGAAAGGGGTGGTGGTGGGTGTAGAGCCTACCGTTATTTGTGGGCCTAAAGCGTGAGGGTTTGTCCAATTAATATCGGACAAACCCTCTTCATTTTGTGTGTGCTCGCGCGCACGCGTGTATGTGTGTATGCGTGTATGTACGCGTGTATGCGCGCTCGCGCGCACGCGTGTATGCGTGTATGTACGCGCATTTATATATGTCTTAGCGATAACTCTTTGTGATAAATCTTATTGCAGCGCCTCGATAAGCTCGGGAAACTCGCACCACAGCGGCTCGGTGAGGAGCCACCACTCGCGCGCCTCAGCACCCTGTGAGGGTCGCTCCGAGGCGATATCACGACGAAAGGCCTCGTCGGCAGGGTGGTCGGTGGCAGTAAGCTCGGCATAGAAGGCCTTATGGCGTGACTTGAGTAGGCGCACAAGGTCGCCATCGAGCCTGCCATCACGGCGCAGCGATGCCCACAGGCGGGCAACAACAGCCTCGGCAGACTTATCCGTAAGGTCGATGACAAGGTCGTCGAAGGCATCCCACTCCTCCATAGCTATGTAGCATAGTGCCAGAAGGTTAACGGCCTCGAAGTGGTCCTCGCCGTCGCACTCGAGTAGCATCTCGAGCTGCGCCATAGCCATCTCAAGGTCGCCGATACGGAAGTGGTCGGTGGCAGAGCCGTAGAGTATGGCCAGCGCCGCACGGCTATTGGTGTGCTCCCAGCTGAGCGGCATAGCCTCATCCTCGGGCAGGGCGTCGGCAAGGATGCCAAAGGCCTCGTAGCGTGCCTCGCACGCCTCGGCATAGCGACCCTCGGCAACAAGGGCATCGACCCTATCCTTATGTTTCACGAAGTTGTACTTACCGCGTCCCTCGAGCTCGAAGGTCTGGTCGTTGGTGGGGTTAAATTGTAAGGCCTCGTTTGACATCTTTGCGAATGTTAAGCATTAGTAATCCGGAAATTATGGCGGTCATAGCACCACCGTAGGCGTATGCCTCGGTGCAGGCGCCAAGGCCCACGAACTGCGTCGACACGAAGATGAACGACGAGCAGACATAGGTCATAAAGATCGAGGGAACAAGGGCGATGAAACTCCAGCGGCTCTTGCGACGCATAAGCCACGCCGTGATCATCCATAGTGTGATGACCGACAGTGCCTGATTCGACCAGGCGAAGTAGCGCCAGATGACATCGAAGTCGATGAACGCTATGCTGATGCCGATGGCAAAGAGCGGGATGCTCACCACGAGGCGCTTCATTATAGGCTTCTGGTCGTAGCCCAACATATCGGCGAGGATGAGGCGTGCTGAGCGGAAGGCCGTATCGCCCGAGGTGATGGGTGCTGCCACGACGCCGAGGATGGCGAGGATGCCGCCGATGGTGCCAAGTGTGGTGTCGCTGATGACCGATACCGCCACGCCGGCATTGCTGCCGTTGGCCTGCATAAAGTCGTTGAGGCCCTGCACACCACCGAAGAACGACATCGCTATGGCTGCCCAGATGAGGGCGACGATAGACTCGGATATCATAGCGCCGAAGAATATAGGACGCGCCTCGCGCTCGTTGTTCATACAGCGCGCCATAAGGGGTGACTGTGTGGCGTGGAAGCCCGAAATAGCACCGCACGCAATAGAGATAAAGAGCGTCGGTACGATAGGCAATCGCTCGGCATTGAAGTGCATATTCTCGAGCGTAGTGAGCTCAGGCACAGCGTAATCGCCAAAGAGGAGGACGCCAAGCAGTGCCAGCGCCATAAAGATGAGGGCGGCGCCGAAGAGGGGGTATATCCTTGCGATAATCTTGTCGACGGGCAGCAGCGTAGCCATGAAGTAGTAGACGATGATGATGCCCGCCCACATCATATAGGGCAGGTTGGTCTTGTCGGCCAATATCTGTGACGGTGTGACGATAAATACCGCACCCACGAGGATCATAAGCACCGGAATCATCACCAGCGTGAAGCGGTGCATACCCCTGCCGAGGTACTTGCCGATAATCTCGGGAAGGCTCTTGCCGTCGTTGCGCAGCGATATCACGCCCGCAATGTAGTCGTGCATAGCGCCGAGGAAGATGCCGCCCAGCGTGATCCAGAGGAATGCCACAGGGCCGTAGCAGGCACCGAGGATAGCGCCGAAGATGGGTCCCGTACCGGCGATGTTGAGCAGCTGTATGAGGAAGATGCGCCAGCGGGGTAGCGGCACATAGTCCACGCCGTCGTAGAGGCGCTGCGAGGGTACCTCGGCCTTAGGGTTGATGCCTACGAGGCGGTCGATGAAGGCGCCATAGAGGAAGTAGGCCGCAACGAGGGCGACTAAGCATATTAAAAATGTTGTCATATCGGTATGTATTATAGCGCGAATTTAATAATTTTTTGCCACATAGCTCCACGCTATCCCGACATAATGGTGCTCCGAGGTGCAAAAAAAAGGAGAGGCCCCTCTTCGAGAACCTCTCCAACTGTTCGTAGTTGCAGTTAATTACTCAGCAACAACCTCAGCTGCTGGAGCCTCCTCAGCTGCGCACTCGCCGCAGCACTCAGTCTTCTCGCACTCAGCCTTCTTCTCGCAGTCGGTGCACTCCTCAGCGCAGCACTCGCCGCAGCACTCCTCAGTGCAAGCCTTCTCAGCTGCGCACTCGCCGCAGCACTCAGTAGCAGCAGCCTCCTCAGCCTCGTTAGCCTTCTTCTGCTCGCCACCGCAAGCAACCATTGACATTGCAGCAAACAAAATTGCAAAAGCAAAAATCTTCTTCATAGTGAATGTTGTTAGAAATTAATAAAATCTTCTCACCACAAAGTTAGCAAATATATCGCGAAAAATAGCAACTTTTACCAAAAAAATTTACATCTGCTCGATACGAGGCACATCCACGCTCGCACCAGGTAGGCTGTCGGGCATCGAGATGGGAGCACGGTGCGAGGTTGTAAGGTGCTCATAACTAATGATTTCGCGCTTGGGGTATGCCTTAGGGTATTGGGGCAGAAGTTCGGCCATAAGTATCTGCGCCTCCTCCATCGATAGGCAGTCGCCCACCGACACCTTGAAGTAGGGACTCTCGTAGACAAGGTAGGCGTTGATGTGCGGGAAGCTCTCGCGGAACTTCGTGAGCACCTCCTCGGCATTGTCGCCCGCATACTGGCCGTTGTTCGAGAAGATGACGATGCGGAAACCACTCACCTCCTTAGCACGACGCTGCGCCTCGACGATGCTCACCGCAGCACGCGTCTCGCTATCCTCGACGACGCTGATTTTGTTGCCCGCCACGGCACGCTCCTCAAGGCTCAGCACAAGGGCGTCGATGCTCTGTGCCATCGCCGTAGTTGCACCCATAAGTGCTATCATTAGCACCAGAAATCTCTTCATAACTATCTAATTATCCGTTTATTGCTTCTGTTTTATTCTCTAACTTCACGCCTCTTCATTAGTCCAGCAGCCTCTCCACCTCTGCGAGCATATCGCGCGAAATGCCCAAGGTGCTTAGTGCCTCACCGAGGCTCATACCTTCAAGCACCACCGTCCGCTTAAATAGGGCCGTTCCGCCACGCACTCGCAGCGATATTGTGATGCCGTTGCCACTTCTGCCCGCGTTGTTTAGGGGTGCGCCTATCGTATTTGTACCCACGCCTATCGTATTTGTACCCACGCCATCCGAAATATCGCCTGTTCCCTCCCACGCATTACGGAGGAGGCTGCGGAGCAGGGAGGCGAGGGCGAGGGTGTTGCGCGACCTGAAGCGTAGAGGTAGTAGCACCTCGTCGTGGCTGCGGCGGCGGATGACAACCTTATCACGCAGCGCGATGGTGGCACGCACCTCGCCGTCAACGAGGATGTCCAGCTCGCCACTCTTAATAACGAGGCGTGCCCCACTATCATTGCGCACCACGACCCAGAGGTTAGCCCCCGAAGTCGAGAGGTGCGTAACGCGCGATATCTCCTCCACCTCGACGCGCTCCATCACCGCCCGCTCAATAGCCTTGACACACGGTGCCGCCGTAAGGGTCGCCGTACCCGTGAAGAGCGTCACGAGCAGGGCCACAATGGTTGTTGCGAGGTATCGGTGTCGGGGCAGCATAGTTCTACCTGATGGCTATATATATAGGTTAGGCGTCGGTGGTGGTCGCTACTTGGGTAGGGCGCATAGCAGGAGCGCTACTTGGGTAGGCGCGCAGGGCGTTGCTACTTGGTAGCTATATAAATATATGCAATGCCGCAGCTCTGCGAGCGCAGCTTGACGCTCTTGAAGCCTACGCCCTTGAGTATCTCAGCGAAGCGCTCAGGGGCGGGGAACTCCTCCACCGAGTCGGGGAGGTAGGTGTAGGCACGCTTGTCCTTCGATATCATTCCGCCGATGCGTGGCAGGAGGCGGTGGGCATACTGGCTATACACCCAGCGGATGAGTCTATTCTTAGGCATCGAGAACTCGAGCACCACCAGAAGGCCTCCCACGCGCAGCGTACGGTAAATCTCGCTAAGACCGCGTTCGATGTTCTCGAAGTTGCGAACACCGAAGGCCACCGTTGCGGCATCGAGGCTCTCGCTACTCACCATTGCGAGGTTTTCGGCATCGCCCTTCTCGAGCATAATGCGCTCCTCGAGACCCTGCTTCTGTATCTTCTTGCGCGCTACGGCGAGCATCTCCTCCGAAAGGTCGATGCCCAGGATTTGTGTCCTGTCGACCCTCTTGGCCATAGCTATGGCGAGGTCGCCCGTACCCGTTGCCACATCCATAATCTTGCGGGCTTTGTGTCGGCGCACGATGCGCATCACGCGACGGCGCCATATCTTGTCGATGTTGAGCGACATAATGTGGTTCAGGCGGTCGTATGTGGGGGCGATGTTGTCGAACATCTCCTCGACCTGCTCCTTCTTCGATTGCTCCTCGTTGTAAGGTTTCATATATTGTTAATTTTCAGTCGTTTATTCGTATCTCATAGTATCGGCGGGCGACACGCGTGCCGTTACGGCTGCCGGCAGCAGCATAAAGAGCAGCGTCGCCACGATGCCTCCCACGATGGCGGCAAGCCACCAGCCCCAGCACATCGAGGCAGGCACAGCATCGAGCATATACCCCTCCGAGGGTAGCGGCACAATGCGCCATATATGTTGCACAGCGGCAAGAGCTACACCCACCACCGTGCCCCACACCACACCCCTGAGGATGATGAAGAGCGCACGGAAGAGAAAGACCTCAATCACGGCGATGCGACGCATACCCATAGCACGCAACTGGCCAATCATACGCTCCCTTTCGAGGACGATGATGAGCAGCGCCGTGGCCATATTCAGGAGCGCCACGATGAGCATAATGACGATGACGGCCGTAGCGGTGACATCGTGCGTAGCAAGCCAGCCGAAGACATCGGTGAACATCTCCTCGATGGTGAAGGCCTCGGCCTCGGTGTAGTCCTCGTAGTAGAGGTCAAACAAGGCTATGTTTATATCCTCCTGAAAGTCAAGCTTGTTGCACCCCTCCGCAAGCCATAGCTCGTAGCCCGTAACGCTGCTATTGCCGTAGAGGCGTGCCACATTGCGCAGGTCGGTGAAGGCGTATGTCGCATCGAGGAAGTCGACGCCCGTATGGTAGATGCCCGACAGCTCGAACCTGTCGCGTAGCACCGTGCCCTTGTGGTCAATGAAGAGCATCTCGATGCGGTCGCCCACCTCGACATCCATCCCGTGTGCCACACGCTCTGAGAGGAGCAAATCCTTGGTGCGAGGCTCCTCGCCCAGGCGGGGAAAGTGACCCTCGATTATGCGCTGCTCGTAGAAGCTGCGGTCGTATAGCGTGTCGACGCCCTTGAGTAGCACGCCGACGATGTTGTCGTTGCTCTTGAGCACGCCCTCCTTCGTTACGAAGGGTGAGTAGTGGGCTATACGGTTGTCAGTGAGGATGTTGGCGATATGTTGTGTCGGCTCAATGCCCACGCTCGACACCACGCCACGGCTCTGCGGTGCGGTGATTACGATGTCGGACACGGCGCCCGAAATGAGTTGGTGAAGGTCGTGCTTGAAGCCGATGACGACGGACAGGGTGATGATTACCACGGCAAGACTTATGGCCGTAGCTATCGTCGCCACACGCTCCATAATGCCCGCCTTGGCACCCCCTTTGCGACTCGAAAGTCGTCGTGCTATGTAAAATTCGGTCCTCAAAATATCTTTATGCTCTCCTGCGGTCTTGATGTTGTTGTCCTCTGCTCCCCCGTGGTCGCTATGTGTTGCCCCCCCAGCGGTCGCTATATTCTCTATTCTCGCCCCCCCCGTTTACGCGGGTTGCCAGAGGCAAAGATAGAAATAAATCTGCAAAAAAAAGGTACGATTTGTGAGAATATGCCCCAACTAAGTGCTCGAGACCCAATTTCGCCCCTCCTCGACTATGGGCTGGGTGCGAGGCGTAACACGCGGTAATATAGTAATTTGGCGTTACGGAAGAGTATTGTTGCCAATGCGAGAAAGAAGAAAATAATAGTTATGACGAAAAAAATATGTAAAAATATTTTCATATTTATTAATTTCGTCATACTTTTGCGTTAGAGAATTTCAAACCTAATTTTTATACTGTGTGAATATGAGACTTTTTCAAAACCTTTTCGTAGGCGCAGCCATCCTTTCGGCTGCACTCTTTGCGGCTTGTACCAAGGACACCCCAACCGTGGAGCCTCAGGAGGGCAACAAGCCCGTAATCAACATCGCAGACACCACTCTGGAGGTGGCATCTGAGGGTGGCGACTACACCATCGAGCTGACCGTAACAAACGCCATCGGCGATGTTGCCGTGGGGGCAAACTGCGAGGCTGAGTGGATTACAATCAAGGAGCGTTCAAATACATTTGTGAAGCTCACAGCGGCCTACAACAACGACGAGAATGCCCGCCAGGCAAGCATCACTATCAAGTACCCAGAGGCGGAGAGCGTGGTGGTTGAGGTGACGCAGCTCGGTAAGGATGGCGATCCTTATACCATTGAGGCAAAGGATGTTACATACAACCGCTTCGTGTCGGAGATTACGGCTCAGAACGACGAGACATACTATGTCGTGTATATGTCGGAGGTGAGCTACTTCCAGCAGATGGGCATCACCGACGAGGAGGGATTGCTTGCCGACGACTATAATTTCTTCTTGCAGTATGCGGGTGCGTATGGATACGAGATTGGCGATTTTATGGTGGAGTTCGGCCTCGCACGCAAGGGTAACAACGCTATCGAGTGGACCTCGCTCGAGCCAAAGCAGGACTATGTGGTATATGTCTATGGCGTTCAGTTCGCCGAGGATATGAGCGACTACACCGTTACCACACCTATATTCTATGAGGTTGTGCACACGCCTATCAACAACATCGGCGAGCAGGCCTTCGACATCGAGGTGGCCCTTGACGGCGTAGACGCGTCGTTCACTATCACGCCTCAGGGCTACGACGGCTACTACGCTACCATCACCTGCGACGATTCAAGTGAGCTCTATCTTGCTGAGGGTGAGCAGGCTACCGACGACTATATGGTTTATGTAGCGCAGCAGTGGATGAGGCTTATGAACTCATATATGGGCTATTACAATATGACCCTTGAGGAGGTGCTACGCGACGAGTGTCGTCAGGGCGTTGCTACCTTCGAGGAGTCGTTCTACGCTAATAGCAACTACGCGATCCTCACCTTTGCACTCGAAGTCATCGACGGCATCCCAATGCTCAGCTCACGCCCTGTGGTTAAGACCTTCGAGACGGGTGATGTTGCGGCGTCGGATGTTACCTTCGATGTGGCGATTAACGCTTGCTACTCAAGTGTTCTCGACTTCACCGTTACCCCTTCGAACCTCAACGATGGTTACACTATCTTGGTTACTAAGAGCGCATCGCTCGAGGAGTTCGGCAGCGACGAGGAGATTATGAACTATATGGTTGAGTCGTACTGGCTCGATGAGTACAAGGGCGCGTACAACTACTACACCACATACCTCGCACCAGATACCGACTACTCGATTCTGGTATTTGGCTTCCACGGTGGCGTGTCGACAACCGACCTCACTCGCGTAGATATTCGTACCGAGCCAGCGGCACCATCGGAGGCGAGCATCTCTAACATCGTGACCTACGGCCCTTACGACCCTGTGGCTGTTGCGGCACTCGACCCTAACTACGCAAACCTTGCAAGTGCTGCGGGCGGCTTCGCTATGATTCACTGGCTTGAGACCGAGGGTGCAGAGGTTAGTGCTGTCTACCACTACATCTACGACACCGCTTCGGTTGAGGCTTATGGCGACGAGTGGGTTTACGAGGACCTCGTGGCGTACTCTTACACCGATGTTATGGCCGACGCGGGTGCCTTCGGTACTGAGTATGTCATCGCAGGTGTTGTTCAGGACTACCGAGGCAATTACAGCGATATGGTGTACAGTGCACCATTCACATATTCGTCATCTGACCTTCGTGATCCTCAGGAGTTTATCGACATCGTTAGTGGCGAGACTCGTAGCGGTAAGATGCAGGTGAGCCTTGTAGGTCGTAAGCAAATTACCACTATGCCAGCTAAGAAGTAAGCATATAAATTTTAAGTATTAAACGAGGGGGAGTCGTAGTGGCTCCCCTTATTATATATATAGGTGTAGGGCGGTGCGCGAAAAAAGTGCGAAAATATATCGGTGTGGCGTGCCGTTTTCGCGTGCGATGTATTACCTTTGTTGTAAACCTTAAGAATATGACACACGACCAACTACGACGCATAGCCTCTGCCTTCGCTCTGGAGGGTAGGGTGGCGGCCATAGAGCCTCTGGGCGAGGGCTTCATCAACGACACCTACATCGTCACCACCGAGGGCGAGGCGCCCGACTATATCCTGCAACGCAAGAACCACCTCGTATTCCCCGATGTGCCTGCGATGATGGATAACATCAAGGCCGTCACCGACCACATCAAGGCCAAGGTCGTAGACCCGCTGCGAGAGACGCTCACCATAATCCCTGCGCTTGACGGTAAGTTATACCACGAGGCAGAGGGTGGCTACTGGGCGGTGTGTCTATATATCCCAAATACAGTGACTTACGACCGTGCCACGACGCCAGAGCTGGCCTATCAGGGTGGTGTGGGCATAGGTCGCTTCCAGAGCCTCCTTGCCGACTTTGATAGGCCGCTTAGTCAGACAATCAAGGGCTTCCACGACATACGCTGGCGCTTCGAGCAGTGGGATGCCACGCTTGCTGCCGACCCCGTTGGGCGTGCTGCGGAGGTGGGCGACGAGATTGGCTGGATAGAGGCACGACGCGAGCAGATGCTCGACTTCTGGTCGAGGGTTGAGTCGGGTGAGATACCTACGCGTGTGACGCATAACGACACCAAAATCAGCAACATACTCTTCGACGCCACCACGCGTGAGGTGCTCTGCGCCATCGACCTCGACACGGTGATGAGCTCTACTGCGCTCAACGACTTTGGCGACGCCATCCGCTCCTACACCAATACGGGCAAGGAGGATGACAGCGACCTCGAGCGTGTCGAGATGAGCATCACGATGTTCCGTGCCTATGCCGAGGGCTACCTATCCGAAAGGCGTAGCTCGATGACGGCGAGTGAGTGCGAGTGGCTCGCCTTTTCGGCGCTCTACATCACCTTCGAGCAGGTGCTGCGCTTCCTGATGGACTACATCGACGGCGACAAATACTACAAGACCACCTCCGCCGACCACAACCTTGTCCGCACGCGCGCGCAGTATAAGTTGCTCCGTAGTATGGAGGCGCAGTACGAGGCGATGCGTGAGATTGTAAGGGGGATACTCGCACAGTAAGGCTGAGATTGTAAGGGGGTACGAAGGACGGAAATCACAACGATTTCCGTCCTTTTTTCGTATAAATACGCTTGGTTTGGCGATGGTCTGTGGCGGAATTAGGCAAAATCAAACCCCTCCGCAACATTTGTTGAACCTATGCTGAACCAAAAGAAAAATTGCGTGAACCAAAATTTGTATGTTTTGTAAGTTGCTATATTTTTTATAAATTTGTGCGGAATATGGGGACTGAAATCAATATGGAAGACTGGAAGCAATCTGATATTAATGTAGATAGTTTGTGGATTATTCCTGAGAGGGCAAAAGGCGGTAAGCATAAGAATGTTTATCACGGCAATTTTGTGCCTCAAATACCCAATCAACTTATTAGAAGATACACAAGTACTGACGAAACAGTTTTAGAACTTTTTTCGGGTAGTGGAACAACCCTATTCGAATGTGAGAGTTTGCAAAGAGATTACATCGGATTTGATATCAATGAACAGATTATTGAGTATGTTAATGAGAAGATGCAAGATTGCACAACCATTAACTATGCAATCAAAAATGTAGATGTCACTAATTCAGCAGAATTTTCGAAGAGTATTGGGGGCTGGTTGATACAGCAAAATAAGGAACATGTAGATTTTATGATTGCACATCCACCATATTTGGATATTGTAAAATTTACTAATGACAAAAGGGATTTATCAAATATACCAGATGTTGATTTGTTCATAGAGAAATTGACTAGTGCCATTTCAACAGGCTTTCAGTATCTGAAAAAGAATGGTTATTTTGCAATAGTTGCTGGGGATATTTATAAGAAAAGCGAAGTTGTTCCTTTGGCATTTATGATAATGAATGCTGTTCGACAAACTCTCAAAGTGAAGATGAAAGGAGTAATTGTGAAGAACATCGAAGGTAACCGTGGAAAACTTGGCGCACAAGATATTTGGAAATATAGAGCACTAAAAAGTGATTATTTCTTGTTTAAGCATGAGTATATATTTGTATTCAAAAAACTTTAATATATGACGAAGCCCGAATTATTTATCAAACTAGCCAACCCAAACGAAAATGGTGAGAGCCGATGGGTGTATGCAACAGAATTTGTTGGAGAATATGCAGATTTGCAGTTAGGTAATGGTGGTAGTTGGTGCCGTGCTAGTTCGACTTTGGCTAAGAAATATATTGTTGAGTTCGATAAATCTATAACCAAGGGCAACTCGATTGATGCGGTAAGATTAGCTGGTTTAAGGAAAGGAGAAACCTTTAATCAGAATATTCGTCAGGATATTAGAGACTACTATAAAAGCGAGCGCTGTGTAATGCTTGGTGTTCGAGGTTTTTCGGAGAACACAAAAATCGAAATTGACCACAAAGATGGCAGAAAAGAGGATTGGCGTGTTTCTAATCCTGCAACACAATTGTTAGAGGATTTTCAGCCACTATGTAAAGCTGCCAACGATGTAAAGCGTCAGATCTGTAAGGAGTGCAAATTGACAAATAAAAGATGGAATGCTCAAAATATTAAAGGCAATCCATATCCGTTTTACGAAGGAGATGATAATTACACTGACGCGTTGGGTTGTGTAGGCTGTTATCAATATGATCCAGTCGCATATAGAAAAAGTTGTGTTGCAAGAGTGTCAAAAGAAGCATCGGAGCATACTGCTGAATATATAATGCAAAAGTTATATCCGCAAGAATAGGTTTGTATGAACTATATTGGTTCTAAATACTCACTGCTTGATTTTATAGACCACACGATAAAAAGCGTTGTTGGCGAAGATATGTCGCATCTTGTATTTTGCGATTTATTTGCTGGTACCGGCATAGTTGGTCGCCATTTTAAGACGCAGGTTAGCCAAGTGATATCTAATGATTGGGAGTATTATAGCTATATTCTCAATCGCAACTATATTGGCAATCATTTAGAAATAGAGGGCAAAGATGAGTATATCGTAAGACTCAATCAATTAGATGGTGTTGAAAATGGGTTTATATATTCTCAGTATTGCCTAGGAGGAGGCAATAATCGTCAATATTTCTCGGATGAGAATGGAAAGAAGATTGATGCTGCAAGAGTAGCTATCGAAGAGTGGAAGAACAATGGAGAGATATCAGATGATTTGTACTATTTCCTCCTTTGTAGTTTAATAGAGAGTGCAGATAAACACGCTAATACAGCATCGGTATATGGGGCGTTTCTGAAAAGCTTGAAAAAGTCTGCACAGAAGCCGATAGTAATTGCACCTGCAACTTATCAATTAAATAGTCATAATCATCAAGTGTACCGAGAAGATGCGAATATACTTATAAAGAGTATTAGTGGCGACATTTTGTATCTCGATCCACCTTATAACGCTAGACAGTACGGAGCAAATTATCATCTCTTAAATACAATTGCCGAATACAAAGTGTTTGAGCCAAAGGGTAGGACTGGATTAAGAGAGTATAACAAGTCGGACTATTGCAGTAAATCTGTTGTAAGAGATTCTTTCGAGAGACTGATTGCCGATGCGAAATTTAAGTATATCGTATTATCATACAATAATGAAGGCTTGATGTCTATTGACACCATTCGACAAATTATGAGTAAATATGGTAGATACCAAGTATTTCAGAAAGAATACTCTCGATTTAGAGCGGATAAAGCAGAAAATCGCAACCATTTGGCAGATACTACAACGGAATATTTACATGTTCTTATCAAGGAGTAAGTACCTATCCGCCCATTGCGATAAAATGCGACAAAAGTGTGAACCTATACAGAACCTAATGTAGCGAAATAGGCGTTTGAGGCACATAAAACCAAATATATTATAGCCACTGAGGGGATACTCGCAAAGTAAGGCGATACATACCACAAAAAAAGGGCTGTCCTTAAGCGGACAGCCCTTTTCGTTTGCATAACCCGATGATTAGCAGTTCATAGCGCCACAGCAGTGGAGAACCTGACCGCTGACATAGGATGAGAGGTCAGAAGCGAGGAACAATGCCACATTAGCAACATCCTCAGGGGTGCCGCCACGACGCAATGGAATCTGTGCAGCCCACTGATCCTTAACCTCCTGCGAGAGCTGGTTGGTCATATCGGTGATGATGAAGCCTGGGGCGATGCAGTTTGCACGGATGCCACGAGGACCCATCTCCTTAGCGATAGACTTTGCAAGGCCAATCATACCTGCCTTCGATGCTGAGTAGTTGCACTGGCCAGCGTTGCCGCTAACGCCCACCACCGACGACATATTGATGATCGAGCCGCTGCGCTGCTTAGCCATAACAGGCGTTACGGCGTGGATGAAGTTGAATGCCGACTTGAGGTTGACATTGATAACCGCATCCCACTGCGCCTCAGACATACGCATCATAAGGCCATCCTTGGTGATGCCTGCGTTGTTAACAAGCACATCGATGCGACCGAAGTCCTCGACAATCTGCTTAACAACAGCGTGGCTCTCCTCGAAATCGGCGGCGTTAGAGGCATAAGCCTTAACCTTGACGCCGAGGGCCTCAATCTCCTTAATGGTCTCCTCGACAGCCTCGTTGACTGCCAAGTCGGTGAATGCAACATTGGCACCCTCCTGTGCAAAGCGCAATGCGATAGCCTTGCCGATGCCACGACCAGCACCCGTTACGAGTGCTACCTTACCTTCCAGAAGTTTCATAATATCTCTGTTTCTTAGTTTGTTAGACTACTTATTCTCCCACTTACGCAATGCTACGCAGGCATTGTGGCCACCAAAGCCGAGTGAGTTTGAAATTGCAACGGTGAGCTCCGCCTCGCGCGCCTTGAGAGGTGTGTAGTCGAGGTCGCACTCAGGGTCCTGATTTGTAAGACCGATGGTAGGTGTTACCACACCGTGGTAGAGTGACAATGCCGATGCGATGAGCTCAACAGCACCCGTAGCACCGAGCATATGGCCGGTGATTGACTTCGTTGAGGTGATCATCGCCTTCTTAGCGTTCTCCTCGCCCATAGCGAGCTTGATGGCCTTGGTCTCAGCAGCATCGTTGAGTGGTGTGCCGGTGCCGTGTGCATTGATGTAGAGGAGATCCTTCTCTGCGTCGAACTGTGCCTCGTCGAGTGCCTGCTTGATAGCGCGTGACGCTGGGAGGCCGTCTGGGCGTGGTGCGGTGAAGTGGTGAGCGTCGCAGCTGTTGCCATAGCCCACAACCTCAGCGTAGATCTTAGCGCCACGCTTGAGAGCGTTGTCGAGCGACTCGAAGATCATCATACCAGCACCCTCAGCGATAACGAAGCCGTGGCGGTCAGCTGAGAATGGAAGCGATGCTGCCTTAGGATCCTCCGAGCGTGAGAGTGCCTTGCTGTTTGCGAAGCCTGCGATGGCAAGTGGGTGCACCGAAGCCTCGGCACCACCACAGATGATGGCATCGGCATAGCCGTGCTTGATGGCACGGAAGGCCTCACCTGCGGCGTGAGTACCAGTAGCACAAGCAGTTACAACGGGCAAGCATACGCCCTGAGCGTTGTGCGAGATAGCCACATTACCCGATGCGATGTTCGAGATCATCATAGGCACGAAGAATGGCGAGATGCGGCCTACGCCCTCCTCCAAGAGTACGCGTGTCTGGTCAACGAATGTATCCATACCGCCGATACCCGAACCGATATATACGCCGAGGCGCTCAGGCTCGATGTTCTCGCCGCTCACCAGACCCGAATCCTTCATCGCGTCCGACGCTGCTGCCATAGCGTAGAGGCAGAACTTATCGCTACGGCGTGCGAGGCCTGCGTTGAGCTCGTACTCCGACTTGTCGAAATTCTTAATCTGACCTGCAACCTTGATAGGAAGGTTGAACTCCTCATATCCTTTGATAAAATCGATACCACAGTTTCCCTCAACGAGGTTCTTCCAAGTATCCTCTGCGTGGTTGCCCACTGGGGTAATAGCACCAATACCGGTGATAACTACTCTCTTTTCCATTTCTGTTTTTTGTTAATTTGTCGCCGTGCCGTAGCTCGTGCGTTATATTTTTGTTTGTAACTATTCTCTTTTGTCTGTCCTATCTCTTGCAGCCTCTCTTTGTGGCCTATTGTTGAGGCCTCTTTTTCGCACTATTCTTCGCCCCTTAAGCGAACTCCTCGCCTCGACATTTTAGTGCGTCCTATTGGGCGAAAGTTTTACTCCGTTTGGCTACTATTGGACTATTTTGGTTGACTATTTCGCCCACTCGATTACGCAACCACCTGTGGTGAAGCCAGCACCGAAGGCGCTGAACACGAGCTTGTCGCCCTTCTGGAGCTTGCCCGCGCGGTTGAGCTCGTCGAGGAGGGCAGGCAGCGCTGCCGATGAGATGTTGCCGTAGCGCTCCACATTGTGTGGCACACGCTCCTCGTCAACGCCCAAGAAGCCACGAATCGAGTCGATGATGCGGCGGTTAGCCTGGTGCAACACGAAGTACTTGATATCCTCGGCTGCAAGGCCTGTCTCGCTGAGGAGCTTGCGGATGTCGCGGCACGAACTGGTTACGGCGTGCTTGAACACCTCGCGACCCTTCATTATGAGGGGCTCGAAGTTCTCCTCCTTGGTGATATATGGCGTAGGCTCGAGGCTGCGCTGGTAGTAGAGCACCTCGGTTAGTGATGATGTTGTGAGGCGGATGGCCTTGAGCTCGTCACCCTCGGTAACTACCGCTGCGCCAGCGCCGTCACCAAAGAGCACGCAGGTGCTGCGGTTCTGCCAGCTCACCATACGCGATGGCTCCTCGGCACAGATGATGAGGATGTTCTTGGCCTTCTTGCACTTGAGCTTATCCTCGGCCATATCGAGGGCAAAGATGAAGCCTGCGCACGCTGCGTTGATGTCGAGCGTAGGGCAGGTAGCACCCAGCTTACCCTGGATGATGCAGCTCAGGGCTGGTGTAACATACTCGTTTACAACATTTGAGCATATGATATAGTCGATGTCTGCTGCGGTGAGACCAGCATCCTCAAGTGCCTTGTTGGCCGCCTCGGTTGCCAGGTCTTCGAGCTTCTCCGACGATATCACGCAACGCTCCTTGATGCCTGTGCGCTCAGTGATCCACTCATCTGTGGTCTCGAGAAACTGCTCGAGCATCTGGTTGCTCACAGCACACTTAGGATGCGCCGCTCCTGTTCCAATAATTTTCATTCGAAATATCGTGTTAGTTTAACATTATTTTCTTATACCAATTTCACGCCGTTCTCTACGCTGCATATCCAGCTCTGTATTTTCAGCCGACTTGCGCCCCGCAGATTTGTGTTCAGTAGGACTTGTGCCCCGCAGCTCTGTGTTCAGCCACACTTGCCGCCTTGCAGATTTGTGTCGCACCTCAGATTGTATATCCTCGCTGCACATCACGCCCTCTTTTCCTGACTTCTCTACGCAATTTTCGCCACGCATTTCACGCCGTACCTCGCCCCTCAAATTCACGCGTTTCCACGCCTCTTTTTTCATCGAGGCCATTGGTCTATTCTTCCAATCACGACCACTACACGCCCCACCGTCGAACTGCACTAATCTGCAGTCGGCCGATGATTTTGGTTTAAGGCGGTGCAAAGATACGCACTGAGTGTTATACGCGCATACGATTTGTGGTAAAAATTGAAATATAGTGGCGAAAAAGCACTATTTGTGGTAAAATATTTGGCGAACCAAGAGTTTTTTGTAATTTTGTGGTCACAGCAACGCAACTATTATGTATATCAGCGATAGGGAGATACCCAAATTTCTGGTCTCGCGCCGCTACATATCGGTGGTGATAGCCTTCATTATCCTATTTTCTGGACTCTTTCTGCTCGTCTACCAACCATTCTCGCTGGCGGTATGGTTCAGCGTCGACGATAGCCTAAAGTTCGGCTTCACGCTCCTGTTCTACATCGGTGCCATCGTGACGCTAATCCTCAGCCGTGTGCTTATGTACTCGGTGCACGATAGGATTGAGATTACGGCGATGAACTACATTTGGTGGATTATGGGTGAGAACCTCCTTATCTCGCTCGAGTACACCCTCATAACGGTCAACTACTTCCCCGTCGAGGGGTTGTCGACGCCTTTGTTGGCAACGCGTGCGCTGATGTGTGTTACGCTTATCCTTGTGATACCCAATGCGTTAGTATCGTTCTATGCCGCCTATATGACTAAGTGCGAGGAGCTTGAGGCGGCGCAGTATCAGTTGCAGCGTCTGGGCGAGGAGTATCGCCTCTTAGAGAATAGCAAGGAGCACGAACTCAAGGCTGCCATTGTGCCGCAGAAGCAGGAGGCTGCGCCGAGGATGGTCAACCTCTACGACAATAGCGGCACGCTGCGCCTCACGCTCAACATCGAGTCGCTATACTACCTCGAGTCGGAGGACAACTACATCAGGGTTTATTACAAGCACAACGACAAGGTGCTATCCTATATGCTCCGCTGCCGCACGCGCAGCATCGAGGAGAGTCTCAAGGGTAGCTGTATGGTGCGTTGTCATCGTTCTTTCATCGTGAATATCAACAAGATAAGTGTTATGGAGGAGGAGCGCAGAATGCACTATATACGCCTCGACGACGAGTCCATAAAGCGTATCCCCGTATCGAAGAGCTACTACGACACGCTCGTCACATCGCTAAATAGACTTGTGGCCCACGCCACAAACAAGAGCGCCGTAAACGCCCCTGCGTAAGTGTGTGAGCCACATATAACTCTTTGATATGTAGTAGCTTGCTAAGCGCAATGCACGAGTTGAGAGTACCTTCTATGTTTTACCATAGTCTGCGGGTAAATGGTGCTTGCTACATTTGCCTGCACCACTCTTTGCCTTTCGCTACTCCGCAGGTACGGCGTGCATAATGGCAACGAGGGTGCCGTTGCTAAGGAGTAGCATATTATCGGCATCCATCTCGTAGTGCGTTACGCCCTCGAGCATATCGTAGTAGGCGTTCTCCGCCTCGTGGTTCGTGCAGTAGCGGCGTGTAGATCCTAAGTTGCTGATTGTCAGTGAGCGTGACGATGTGGTGCTATATGTCGCAGTAAGCCTATTGCAAGCACCCATACCCGTCGCAGTGCCATTGTTATGGAACAAAATCGTAAAGCTATCGCCCTCGGCAACAACCTCCTTGCCCATAATCTGCACCAGCTGCCACTCCGTACCCACCAGCGGCCTCTCGAGCTTCGAGCGCTGCCTACAGTCGCAGCAACCACCCATCACCAATGCCGAAACAAAAATTACCCAAAAAAATAAAATCGCACGCTTCATATCTATTTCCTAAATTATAATTATCTTTGTAGTCGGAACAAAGATAATACAAATCAACTAAAACTAATACGATTATGAAAAAAGTTATCGCATCACCTTTGGCACCTAAGGCAGTAGGTCCATACTCACAGGCTATCGCTCACGACGCAACTCTCTACATCTCTGGTCAGCTCCCAATCGACGGCGCTACCGGCAAGATGGCTGAGGGCGTTGAGGCACAGACCCGTCAGGCACTCACCAACCTCGGTTATATCCTCAACGAGGCAGGCTACACCTTCGACAATGTAGCTAAGACCACCGTTCTCCTCGCCGACATCGCCGACTTCGCAGCTATGAACGCTATCTACGCCGAGTTCTTCACCGGCGACAAGCCAGCTCGTATCTGCTATCAGGTTGCTGCCCTTCCAATGGGTGCGTTGGTGGAGATTGATGCTATCGCCATCAAGTAATTTGGGGTGATAAGGGGTCATCTGCGACCTCTCAATCGTAAGAGCGAATGGGAAATACGCATAGTATGTCCCATCCGCTCTTTCTTCTTTATCGAGGCCACATAAGCACCTATCTAACAAGAAATTAGTCGCGCCGAGGGAGGTGTGATGCTTCTACTACACATTACACATATTAACAAAATATGCAGTACTTCGTCGAAGTACTGCATATTCCTTTTTACGCCCTGTTACTCGTAGGGCTCGAGGTAGGTGTAGCCGTAGAGGCCAGAGCGGTAGTTCGAGATGAACTCCTTGCCCTCCTCCAGGGTGATGGCGCCACTCTTGACCGACTTAGCAACCCAGATCTCGATGGCACGAACCATACGCTTATGGTCGAACTGAACATAGTCCAGAACATCGGCAATGGTCTCACCCTCAATGATTTTGTCGATGACATACTCGTCGCCCTTGACCGAGATATGCACCGCATTAGTATCGCCGAAGAGGTTATGCAAGTCGCCCAGAATCTCTTGATATGCACCCACCAAAAAGACGCCGATATAGTATGGCTCGCCCTCACGAAGCTCGTGGACGGGGAGGTGGTAGGCGTTATTCGAGGTAGAGATGAAGTTATCAATCTTACCGTCCGAGTCGCAGGTGATATCTTGCAGCGTCGCGGAGCAGGTAGGTGGCTCGTTTAGGCGCGAGAGCGGTACGACGGGGAATATCTGGTCGATAGCCCACGAGTCGGGAAGCGACTGGAACAGCGAGAAGTTACAGAAGTACTTATCGGGCAGGCTACGCGAGATGGCACGAAGCTCCTCGGGGGCGTGCTTGCTCTTGCCCGACATAGTGTTCACCTCGCGTGCAATAGACCAGAAGAGGCGCTCGACGAGAGCACGCGTCTCGAGGTCCACAAGTCCGAGGTTGAAGAACTCAAGGGCGTCCTCACGCGCCTGCATAGCGTCGTGCCACTGCTCGATGAGGCGGCTTGGGGTGAGCTTATTCCAGATGTCGTAGAGGTCACGCACAAGTTCGTGGGCGTCGTCACCGATGACCTCCTCCTCGCCAAAGGCGGGGAGCTGCGTGCGGGCCAACACCTCGAAGACGAGGATCGAGTGGTGTGCCGTAAGCGAGCGGCCCGACTCGATGATGAGGTTAGGCTGCTTGAGGTCGTTCTTGTGGCAGATGTCGACAATCGAATAGACCGCATCGTTGACATACTCCTGAATCGAGTAGTTGATGCTGTTGCCGCTGATGGCCGACTGTGTGCCGTCGTAGTTGACGCCAAGGCCGCCGCCAATATCCACAAACTCAATATTATAGCCGCTCTTGCGTAGCTGGGCGTAGAACTGCGTTGCCTCCTTGAGTGCCGTCTTGATGCGGCGGATGTTGGTCACCTGCGAGCCGATGTGGAAGTGGATGAGCTTGAAGCACTCCTCCATACCCTCACCACGCAAGATGCTGAGGGCGTCGATGAGCTCCGAGGAGTTAAGGCCGAACTTCGAGATGTCGCCACCCGACTCCTCCCACTTGCCGCTACCCGAGCTTGCGAGCTTGATGCGTATGCCGATGTTGGGGCGTATGTTCATCGCCTTGGCGAGGCGCGCTATGGTGCGCAGCTCGACGAGCTTCTCGACAACGAGGAAGATCTTGCGGCCCATCTTATGCGCCAGCAGCGCCAGCTTGATGTAGCTCTCGTCCTTGTAGCCGTTGCAGATGATGAGCGAGTCGTGGTCGAAGTTGAGCGATAGTACGGCGTGAAGCTCAGGTTTCGAGCCCGCCTCGAGGCCTACGCGGTAGTTGTTGCCGTGGCTGATGAGCTCCTCGACAACGGGGCGCATCTGGTTGACCTTGATGGGGTAGACGATGTAGCTTTCGGCCTTGTAGTCGTACTCCTTGGCGGCGCGCTCGAAGCAGCGCGATATCTTGGTGATGCGGTTGTTAAGTATGTCGGGGAAGCGCAGCAGAAGGGGCATACTGATGTCGTGAATCTGAAGCTCGTCGATGAGCTTGCGCAGGTCAATAGTAGCGCCACCATCCTTGGGTCGCACCACGACATTACCCTCCTCGTTGACCGAGAAGTAGTCCTTGCCCCAGCTATTAATATTGTACAACTCGATAGAGTCGTCTACCTTCCACTTTCTCATCTAATTATGTGTTATATCGGCACTTAGCCCATTCGTTGTTTGTAGTCGTTGTAATCGTAGCGGCGCAGCACACGCATCTCACCCGCACTGGTGCGGAGAACAATAGCGGGGTGGCTAACGCCGTTGAACATAGTGGTCTTGACCATAGTGTAGTGTACCATATCGCGGAATGCGATGCGCTCGCCAACAGAGGGCCTATGGCCGTCATCGGTAGCCCACGCACCGTACATATCGCCCGCAAGGCACGAGTTGCCTCCCATCCATAGCGCCTCCTCGCCCTCCTTAGGGTCGTGCATACCCACGATGGCGGGTTTGTATGGCATCTCGAGGCAGTCGGGCATATGGCAGGCGAACGACACATTGAGCATCAGCGTCGTGCGGCCGCCGTTGCGCACCACATCCTCGACGCGTGCTACCAATATGCCGCTATCCCAAGTGAAGGCGCTGCCTGGCTCGAGGATGACCTCAAGGTGGGGGTAGCGCGAACGAAAGCGGCAGAGGATATCTACGAGGCGCTCCCTGTCGTAGTCCTTGTGCGTCATCAGGTGGCCACCGCCGAAGTTAATCCACTTGATGCGGTCGAAATGGCGTGCAAAGCGACTCTCAAGGGCGGCAAGCGTTGCCTCCAAGTCGTCGGGGCGTGACTCGCAGAGCGAGTGGAAGTGCAAGCCCTCGATGCCTGCGGGAAGAGTCTCAAGGTCGACAGAGCGGATGCCGAGGCGCGACTCGGGGATGCAGGGGTTGTAGAGGTCTGTCGCCACGGTGCTATATTCGGGGTTGACCCTCAGGCCACACGACACGCCCGCACTCCGAGCACGCTCGCCATAGCGTGCATACTGCGTGAGCGAGTTGAAGGTGATGTGGCTGCTAAGGGCAAGGATCTCGTCTATCTCCTCCTCGACATATACTGGGGCGTAGGTGTGTACCTTGATGCCCATAAACTCGTTGACCAGCCTCGCCTCGGCAAGCGAGCTCGCCGTAGCGCCGCTGCTATGTGCCTTGAGCATATCGAAGAGGTGCCAGGTGGCGTTGGCCTTGAGTGCTACGATGATGCTCACACCCGCCCTCGCGCGCACCTCGTCGATGGCGCTGAGGTTGAGGCGTAGCATATCCTCATCTATGACATACGCCGGGGTGGGAACACTCTCAAGGTCCCACCCACGAAGCATATTGTCCTTTCTATTCATAACCTAAAGCTCGAGGTCGAGGTCGAACTTCTCAACCCAAGGCAAGCCCCTCTCGCCAAGCTCGGCAAGGAACTGATCGGGGTCGAGCTGCTCGACATTGAACACACCAGCACCACGCCAGATGCCACGCGCAAACATCGAAGCACCGAGCGCCGCAGGTACTCCCGTAGTGAAGCTAACGGCCTGAGTTCCCGTCTCACGGAAGGCAACCTCGTGGTCGCAGTTGTTGTAGATGTAGTAGGTGCGCTCCTTGCCATCCTTGATGCCTCGGATGCGGCAGCCGATAGAGGTCTCGCCGTGGTAGTTAGCACCGAGCGACTTAGGGTCGGGAAGCACCGCCTTGAGGAACTGGATAGGCACGATCTCCATACCGTTGTACATAATAGGGTCGATGCGCGCCATACCGATGTTCTGAATGACGCGAAGGTGGGTGAGGTACTCCTGACCAAAGGTCATCCAGAAGCGAGCACGCTTGATGGTAGGGTAGTGCTTAACGAGCGACTCGAGCTCCTCGTGGAAGATGAGGTACGACTCGCGCTCGCCAATCTCGGGGTAGTTCAGCGGCTTGTGAATCTCGTGTGGTGCGGTCTCCACCCACGCGCCATTCTCCCAGTAGCGACCCTTCTGCGTCACCTCGCGGATGTTGATCTCGGGGTTGAAGTTCGTAGCGAAGGCCATACCGTGGTTACCAGCGTTGCAGTCAACGATGTCGAGGTAGTGAATCTCGTCGAAGTGGTGCTTAGCGGCATAGGCCGTAAAGATTGCCGACACGCCTGGGTCGAAGCCGCAACCGAGGATGGCCATAAGACCCTTCTCCTTGAAGCGGTCGTGGTAGGCCCACTGCCAGCTGTACTCGAAGTGAGCCTCGTCCTTAGGCTCGTAGTTTGCCGTGTCGAGGTAGTTGACGCCACACTCGAGACAGGCATCCATAATTGTCAAATCCTGGTAAGGAAGAGCTACATTAATCACAATGTCTGGCTGGAACGAGCGCATCAACGCAACGAGCTCCTCGACGCTATCGGCATCGACCTGGGCTGTTTGAATACGGTTGCCACCAACGGCTTTAGCAATCTCGTCGCACTTCGACTTTGTGCGGCTTGCAAGCATAATGTCGGTAAATACGCTGTCTGCTGCCACTTTGTGTGCCACAACAGTTCCGACACCACCGGCTCCAATAATTAAAACTTTTGACATTTTAGGTTGTTAGGTTATTATAGGTGCAGAGTACAATAACGAGGACTCTGCGGACTCTCTACCGTTTTGCTTTCCGGTCTGGTGTGCAACCCGGTTAGGGGTTGCTTTACTTTAATCTTCCCTCCCCTTTCGCGGGTGGGGTTGGTTTTCTTTCCTTAAATTTATGCCTTGCCTTAGGAATATGTCTTATTCCTTGTCCGCGTACAACTCGCTGAGAAACTGATAGATAAGCTTGGCTGCGAGGAAGTCGGAGGCCTTGGCAGTCGGGTTGGGGCAGAGCTCCACAACATCCAAGCCAACGACACGATGCTCCTTGATAACGCGTCGTAGGAGCGTGATAACCTCGCGGTAGCTCAGCCCACCAGGTTCGGGTGTGCCCGTGGAGGGCATATAGGCGGGGTCGAGGACATCGAGGTCGATGGTGATATATACCGCCTCGGTGAGCTGCTGCGACACGCGCTCCTGCCACCCCTCCTGACCTACGATATCGTGGGCATAGAAGGTGCGGTCGGGGCAGATGTTATGCTGCTCCTCGCGTGCCGATGAGCGGATGCCGACCTGCGTGATGTGGGGCGTAAGCTCCTTGGCACGCGCCATAACACAGGCGTGGTTGCAGGCTGAGCCCTCGTACTCATCGCGCATATCAGAGTGCGCATCTAATTGAAGGATAGATAGATGGGGGTAGCGGCGCGCCATAGCGCGAAAGGCGCCAATAGAGACCGAGTGCTCGCCACCGATAAGCACAGGGAACTTGCCGTCGAGGAGGATCTGCTCCATACGGCGCTCCACAGCATCGGCCATAGCTTCGGGCGATGCGGCTTCGGTTACGGGCTCGAGCGTAGCGATGCCACGCTTGTAGACCTCGGTGCGGGTCTCGATGTCGTAAAACTCGAGGTTGTAGGATGCCTCGAGCAGAGCCTTGGGGCCACGGTCTGCCCCTTTAATCCAAGTGCTGGTACCGTCGTAAGGTACTGGTAGTATTGCTATTGCGGCACTCTGGTAGCACATCTCTTCGGGGGTGAAATCACCAAATGGTCTCATCTCTCGAATAGAACTAATTTAATCTTTTTTGTATTGTCTAACTCTCTGGTACACACCAATTATACCATAATATGCGGCCACGAAAACTACAAAGATATCTTCATTTATTAGTTTTATGGCCTAATTCTCGCCGCAAATATAACTATTTTCTAAATACTTGCAACCATTTTACGCTATTTTTCTACATTTTTTCTTTATCCTGACGCTCGCCGCCCTCCGTTTTTGAAAATTTGACACGCCTCGAGAGCAAAAAAAGCGGTGCCAAGTGTTTGAAGTTCGACGAAAAAATCATATCTTTGTAAAAGATTATGTGCATACAACCCTCCGAAATAGTGTAACAATAAGTCAATCAAATATAAACTCTTAAAACTATTACTACAATGTACGGAAAATTTCAGCAGTATTTGCAGAATGAGTTGGCAGAGATCAAGGCTGCCGGCTTGTACAAGACAGAGCGTATCATCGAGTCGCCACAGCGCGCCGAAATCGATGTAGCTAACCGCCCAGTACTCAACTTCTGTGCTAATAACTACCTCGGCCTCTCTGACAACCAGCGCCTTATCGACGCTGCTAAGAAGGCTATGGATGAGCGTGGCTTCGGTATGTCATCAGTACGCTTCATCTGCGGTTGCCAGGATATGCACAAGGAGCTCGAGAAGGCTATCGCCGACTACTTCGGCACTGAGGACACTATCCTCTACGCTGCTTGCTTCGACGCTAACGGTGGTGTCTTCGAGCCTCTCTTCACCGCTGAGGATGCTATCATCTCTGACGCCCTCAACCACGCATCTATCATCGACGGCGTGCGCCTCTGCAAGGCTCAGCGCTATCGCTACGCTAATGCCGATATGGCAGAGCTCGAGGAGTGCCTCAAGCAGGCACAGGCGCAGCGCTTCCGTATCATCGTGACCGACGGTGTATTCTCTATGGACGGTAACGCCGCTCCACTCGATAAGATTTGCGAGCTTGCGGAGAAGTACGACGCTCTTGTTATGGTTGACGAGTGCCACTCAGCAGGTGTTCTCGGTAAGACAGGTCGTGGTATCACCGAGCTTTACGACCTCCGTGGCAAGGTAGATATCCTCACCGGTACCCTCGGTAAGGCATTTGGTGGTGCTGTGGGTGGCTTCACAACAGGCCGCAAGGAGATCATCGATATGCTCCGCCAGCGCTCACGCCCATACCTCTTCTCTAACTCACTCCCACCAGCAGTAGTGGGTGCATCTATCGAGATGTTCAAGATGCTCGAGGAGAGCGATGCTCTTCACGATCAGCTCGTAGCAAATGTTGAGCACTTCCGCACTAAGATGGTTGCTGCCGGCTTCGACATCAAGCCTACACAGTCAGCTATCTGCGCCGTTATGCTCTACGATGCTAAGCTCTCACAGGACTTCGCTGCTGAGCTCCAGCAGGAGGGTGTATTCGTTACCGGCTTCTACTACCCAGTAGTACCAAAGGGCCAGGCTCGTATCCGTGTTCAGGTGTCAGCAGGTCACACCGTTGAGCAGCTCGACCGTTGCGTTGAGGCGTTCGTGAAGGTGGGTAAGAAGCTCGGTGTTCTCAAGTAATTTCTTGTGAATTTCTTGTGAATTTCTTGTGAATTTCTTGTGATAAGCCGCAATCTGCGGCCTCTCAATCGTAAGCCCAAATGGAATGTACACAAAGTACTATCCATCTGGGCTTACTTCTTTATCGGAGGTGAATTAGTTGTACTCTGACAAGAAATTAAATTCTCGTGGTAGGTTGCAATCTGCGGCCCATCCCAAAAAGTAAACCACTCGGGGCTGTACTTCATTGTACTATCCCCGAGTGGTTTCTTTTGCGATAGGCCAAATCTAACCCCTTCAGACAAGAGATCAGAAGCAATCGCACGAAGTTACGCAATGCTAATGTGCGTCAAGCCAAGTAGTACCGCTATTCACTTCAGCTACAAGTGGAACGCGAAGTACGGCTACGCTCTCCATTGCCTCCTTGACGATACGGCTAACGAGCTCAAGCTCGGTGTTGAGGGTGTCGATTACAACCTCGTCGTGTACCTGCATAATCATCTTGGAGCCGATGCCTTCGGCCTTAAAGCGGCGGGCAATCTCTACCATTGCGAGCTTCATAATGTCGGCGGCAGAGCCCTGAATAGGGGCATTTATGGCGTTGCGCTCAGCTACACCTCGCACGGTGCGGTTCGACGAGTTGATGTCGCGCAGCACGCGGCGGCGGCCAAACATCGTCTCGACATAGCCGCTGGCAGTGGCACTCTGGATAGCACCATCCATATATGCCTTGACACCTGGATACGAGGCAAAGTAGTTATCGATGAGGGCCTTAGCATCACGGTTAGCGATGTCGAGGCGCTGCGCGAGGCCAAATGCCGAGATGCCGTAGATGATGCCGAAGTTGGCGGTCTTGGCGTGACGACGCTCGTCCGATGTCACCTCACTTGGCTGCTTGCCATAGAGGCGTGCTGCTGTTGCTGCGTGGATATCCTCGCCAAGGCGGAAGGCCTCGATAAGCGACTCATCACCGGCAAGGTGGGCCATAATGCGCAGCTCAATCTGCGAGTAGTCTGCCGCCACGAGGGTGTGGTTGGCATCGGAGGCGACAAAGGCACGACGGATAGGCTTGCCCAGATTGTCGCGTATAGGTATGTTTTGCAGGTTTGGGTTAGTTGACGAGAGGCGTCCTGTTGCCGTAACTGCCTGATTGTACGATGTATGTATGCGTCCCGATACCCTATTTACCAGCTCTGGCAGCGCCTCGACATATGTCGAGAGCAGCTTCTTGACGCCTCTATATTCGAGTATCTTCTCCACAATCGGGAAGCTACGCGCGAAGCCCTGCAAGTACTCCTCCTCGGTCGAGAACTGCTTGGTTTTGGTCATCTTAGGCTTGTCGGTGATGCGCAGCTTGACAAAGAGCACCTCGCCCAGCTGACGCGATGAGTTGATGTTGAGCGCAGGCTCGTCAGCCAGCTCCCTGACCTCAGCCTCGAGGCGTGCGAGCAGCTCACGAAGCTCAACGGCATACTCCTTGAGCGCTGCGCTGTCGATGGTCACGCCCGTAAGCTCCATATCGGCCAACACCTCAATCATAGGCTCCTCGATGCGGTGGTATAGCTCCATCATACCGAGTGCCTCGACCTTGGGATATAGCACGCGCTTGAGGCGCAGCGTGATGTCGGCATCCTCGGCGGCGTACTCCGCCACGCGCTCGATGCCCACCATATCCATCGTTAACTGCTTGGCACCCTTGCCGATAAGCGTCTCGATAGCTATCGGGCGGTAGTTCAAATATCGCTCTGCAAGGAAGTCCATATTGTGACGCGACTCGGCGTCGATGAGGTAGTGCAGCAGCATCGTGTCGATCTTGACGCCACGCACCTCGATGCCGATGCCTCGGAGCACCATAAGGTCGAACTTGATATTTTGACCTATTTTCGTTATTCGCTCGCACTCGAAGATTGGGCGCAGGATGTCGGCATAGGCCTCGCTGCCCTCGACATTGAAGGGCACATACCACGCCTCGCCCTCCGTTACGGCGAGCGAGATGCCGACGATGCGGCTTGTTATTGGGTCAAGACCCGTGGTCTCAGTGTCGAAACATAGCTCATCATAGCTCTCAATTTCACGACATACGGCGCTAAGCTCCTCGGCACTCATCACAGTGCGGTAGTTATGCGGCGTAGTGGCAATGGTCTGAATATCAAGACCCTCCATCTCTGCCACCTCAGAAACGATGAGGGTATCTGTTGTGCCTGCCACCGCCGCGTCCGCCGCCGTAGTCCCACCCTCTGCGGGGGCACCAAATGCCGCAAAGAGGTCACCCTGACCCTCGAGGCTCGCCCTGCGCTTGGCCTCAGCCTTGGCACGCGCCACCTCTTGAAGCTGCGTCTGCGGCTCCTGAACGGGTGCGGTAGGTGCCTCCTCCACAGGTGCCATATTCTCGATATCACGCAGGAACGACGAGAAGTTAAGCTCCGAATACAGAGCCTTCAACTCGGCATAGTTTGGCTCCGACACGGCCAAAGCCTCAGCATCGAAGTCAATAGGCACATCGGTGCATATCGTGGTTAACTGCTTGGCAAGGAGCAGCTTATCGCCCCACTCTGCGATATTTTTACCCGTCTTACCACCTATGGCCTCGGCATTTGCGAGGATATTCTCCACTTCGCCCCACTGGCGCACGAGCTTCGTAGCTCCCTTCTCGCCAATGCCCGGCACACCTGGTATGTTGTCGGCACTATCGCCCCAGAGTGCAAGGATGTCGCGCACCAATATCGGCTCGGTGATGCCATACTTCTCCTCGATGGCCGCCTTGTCGACAATCTCCACGGCGTCGCCCTTCTGTCGGTATATGACGCAACCCTGGCCCACCAGCTGACCGTAGTCCTTGTCGGGCGTGACCATAAAGACGCTATAACCCTCCGCCGCACCACGCTTTGCCAGCGTGCCAATCACATCGTCAGCCTCGTAGCCCGCAACCTCGAGAATGGGTATGCGCATAGCCTCAAGCAGGCGCTTGACATATGGCACCGATAGCTTGATATCCTCGGGCGTGGGGGGACGATTGGCCTTGTACTCAGCGAACATCTCCCTGCGGAAGCAGCCACCAGGGGGGTCGAACGCCACACCCACAAGGTCGGGCTTCTCGCGCCTGAGTATCTCGCGCAGGAACTTCGTGAAGCCAAAGACCACCGAGGTGTTCATACCGTCACGGCTGCGCATAGGGCGCCCCATAAAGGCGTAGTAGTACTTGAATACGAGCGCGTAGGCGTCTATAAGGTATAGGCTCTTAGGCATATCTCGACGCATTAGAAGTTATCCGAGGCAAACCACTCGGCATACGATGTCGCTGTCTCGTGCAGGCGCAACGAGTATAGCTCGATATCCTCGGGTAGCGCACCAAGCAGTCGCTCTGCAAAGTCGGCAAGCATATTCTCGCAGGTAGGCTGGTAATCGGTCATCACCACCTTCGAGAAACGGTAGCTGAGCACATCGGCCACCTCCTCGGCCTCCGTCGTGCGACGCATCATAAACGAGTGGTCGAGGCGCTCGACAATCTGCTCGTTGACGATACGCTTCAGGATGCCGAAGTCCATCACCATACCGAGCTTGGGCGATGCCTCGTTGCTCTCTGGCTCACCCTTCACGGTGACAAAAAGGCGGTACGAGTGGCCGTGAATCTCGCGACAAAGGCCGTCGTAGCCCTCGAGTGAGTGCGCCGCCTCGAATGTAAACTCCTTGGTAAGTCGTATTACTGACATATGCTATGTTTTTAATTGTTATCCTACTATCTTACAAAGATAGCCCTTTTATTTGAAATAATCGCACCCGCAGCGGCAGAACCGTGCGACTATTACGACATTTTGTATATATTTGTGCTTAGAAACCATAACCATTACCCTATGCGAAGATATATCCTGCTGCTTGCGGCGCTGCTGCCCCTTTGCGCTCACGCCACCATCCCAGCCATCGTCACACTCGGTAAGGCGGCCGCAAAAAATAGCGGCGTCAAGCACGAGAGCGTCGGCAACTTCCTTATCGGCGTGGCATCGTCGTTCGCCCCCAAGGAGCAGCGCACGACATTTAAGATGCTCGATAACATCGAGTTAATCGAGAGCAAGAACGCTGCCTATACCCCTACGCTCATCTCGCGCACACGGGCCATTATCAACGATGTGGGTGCGGAGTATATCGCTACGCACGACGACGGCAAGGCGCTCAACGAGGTCTATGGTATCAAGCGGGGCGAGGTATATACCGAGCTTATCATCTTGGTCAAGAGTCACACCGAGGGCATCACCTCGGTGGTAGCCCTTTCGGGCGAGATACCACCCTCACGCCTCGGTGAAATCGCCACACTCGAACGCCGCTAACGATATACTACACAATAACGCATATTACACAATAACGCATCAGGGGAGCCGTGGCTCCCCTGATGTTGTAAATGAAAGCATCTACATATATTATAAGTATGTGTGACCCACCTTCGCGAACGCTTCAACGCAATGGTCGTGCTGCTCAACGGTGTGACCTACTGACAGCCCTAATCGTATAAACACCGCTTGAATTTAGAACCTGAAGCCGAGGGTGAGGACGGCGTGGTGGCGGTTCGTGTGGGTGGAGTAGAGGCGGCTTTCGGTAGTGAGATCGTCGACAGTGTTACCTTCGCGGTCGGTATAGTAGCCGTAGAAGCTCTGGTACTTGCTCTGCTTCGATACGCCATACTGGTATGCAAAGTCGAGGTAGAGGCTCTCCGAAAACTTGATGCCAAAGCCTGCGGTGGCGAACCACTGCTCCGTAACCATAGGGTGTGATGCTACGATATCCTCATAGCCATCGCGCAGTGTTGAGCCGTTCCAGATATATCCCACGCGGATAGGAAGGAAGGGCAGGATGTAGGCCTCAGCGCCTACACGCACCGTATTGCTACCCTTGAACACATCCTTGAAGGTGGGCGTATAGCCGCTTGCAAGGCCCTGGATAGGTGACGACTCGAGGCGGTTGGTCTGGTACCAGCTACGCTCGTAGTCGGCAGACAGGATTACGCGCCTGCCAATAGTTACGGCAACACCCGTAAGCAGGCGTGATGGTGAGCGGAAGTTCCAGCCGTAAGGACCCTCGTCGGTGAGGACGGGAGAGCTAACATCGTCGTGGAAGTAGCCGTTGCGGTTGAGGTCGTAGCCATCGGGGTTGTTGCCAGCGCTATATGTCTCGGACCACATCGAGCCGCCGTACTGGAAGTTAGCGTCGTACCAGGTAGGTGAGTGGTAGGCTACGCCAATGCGAAGCCAATTTACGGGGCGTGCAGTGATACCGAACTTGAGGTTGACGCCCATACCCGAGATGTGGCTATTCTGCTGGTAGTTCATATAGGTGAGCTGGTAGGGTATCTCCTCACCCGTAGGCAATGTCTCCTCGGTGTAGATATAGTCCTCGCCATAGAAGACCTCACGACGGTAGTCGAGGCTCTGGAGACCAAGCGACGCACCTATATATATCTTATCCATAAGGTTGAAGCCGATGGTGAGGGCATACTCGCCAATAGAACCACGCGTCTGCACGGCGTTGTACTGGTCGATCTCTGCCTCGCTGCCGATGCGGTCGATAAACCAGCCCTGCTCGTCCTTGTTGATAACGCCATTCTTATATGCCAGCGTCGAGCCCCAATAGAATGGGTCGCCACCGAAAGGCATAGTGCCGTCGTCGTTGGTCACAAGGCCGTCGACATTGCCGATATTGCAGAAGAGGTTGGCGATAGTGTTGGCGCTGCTCTCGCCGATAGAGGCTACGCGCATATTCTGGTTGAAGTCGGCGATGCGGTTATAGGCAAAGCCTACATTGATATTGGTGACGACGCCTGTGCTCTTGAGGACGGTGAAGACTGCACCGGCGCTCGACATACCGAAGCGGTTGAGGTCCTCGCGATAGCGCTGGTGGCTCTTAGGCGTGCCAGGGGCGTAGTAGTCGTCGCCGCCCTTGGTGTGGCTCTTGGTGAACTGCATCATTGGCGTGATGCTGAAGTCGCTGTCGACATACATACCGATACCTGCGGGGTTGAGCGATGCCGAAATCATATCGGCTCCGAGGGCCGTAAAGGCGTTACCCATAGCCATTGAGCGCGCCGTGCCGTAGTTGTGCGAGGTGAACGACAAGTTATAGATGTCGAACCAGCCGATGATGTCGTTGTTGAGCACGGTGCCACCAACATCGTACGATTGTGCGGTGAGCGACGATGCGCCCAGCAGCAGTGATGCGAGTATGGTGTAAAGTTTTCTCATATCTAACTAATTTAAGGTGTGAAACTTATGTTGGTTTATAGCAAAACAGGGCTGCGATGCCGAAGCACCGCCACCCTGCGTAAGAAGTTATCGTCGTGATGATGTGGTGCCACCGATGCGGCCGCCACCACCACCACCGCCACCGCCAGTGCGTGAGCCACCCGATGAGCCACCACGCATCGAGCCGATAGTCGTAGAGTTGTTGCTGCGTGTCGACGAGCCAGATGACTGGCGGAAGTTGCTGTTCGAGCTCTTGCTGTTCGAGCTATTCTGGGTGCGTGTTGTGGTGCTGTGCGAGGTGTTGTTGCCTCGGTTGCTGCTGTTGCTGCCGCCCGATGTGTAGCGCGAATTCTTGCTGCTATTTATGCCCGTAGATGTCACGCGTGAGTTGTCGGGACGACCCTCGGTGGTGGTATTGCGCACGCCACCGCCGTAGTTACGGTTCGAGGTGGGCGAGGTGTAGCGCGCTGCCGAGTGACGACGGTCGCCATTCATATTCGGATGGCCACCGTGTCCGCCAGGACCGCCGCCAGGACCCATACCTGGGTGGTGTGGGTGATGAGGGTGATGTGGGCGTGGTGGGTGTGGAGGATGGTGTGGGGCTGGGTGGTGAGGATAGTAGCCTGGATAGGGGTAATAACCTGGGTAATAGGGGTAATAGCCTGGGTAGTATGGGTAGAAGAATGGATCGTAGCAGATGGTCCAATTCCAGTCGTACCACGAGTAGCGAGGGTAGCCCCACCACGAGTAGTAGAATGGGTCGACATAGATGCTCCAGCCGAAGGTCCAAGGTGAGGCGTAGAGGCCAAACGATACATTCGTTGCGCCCCACGATCCGAACATCGAGGTGATGTACTTAGGCTCGACCCATACCTGATCGCCCGACACCATAATGTTGTACTGCGCTGGGTCATAGGCCGTTGCATAGTACATAGCGTCGCTGGTGGCAAGGTTATAGTAGCTCGATGGGAGCTTGTATGTAGGCGAGTTGAAGCCCTGCAAGCGGTGGGCGTAGGCGCTCTCGTAGGTGTCGGCCACCACCGATGTGTAGGATGGTGTGCTTGTAGAGGCGTAGTATGCCTGCTCAGCACTTGCGGCATTGGCCTCGGCGAGGCGTGCCTCCCACATTGCCTGACGAGCCTCGGCTTCGGCCTTCTCAGCCTCGGCCTGTGCGCGCAGGTCGTTGGCTACCTCCGTGCGGTTATTGCTGCGGTAGAGGTCGTTGGTGCCGTACGACGAGGAGTTCATCAACGCTGAGCAACCGACCAGGAGTGTGGCGCTTAGCGATAGTGTTATCAGTTGAAATAGTCTTCTCATAGTATCTCGTGTTTCGCGTGTTACATTGCAAATATACACATTTTTTTAGTATCAGTAGCGATAAATCGGTGAAAAACCAAAAATCGCAGGTGAAATGCCCGCCGTACAGCCATATCTATCTGTTCGGATACTCCTTTGTCGACAGTTACTCGTTATCGCTCTTGACCTCGCGACGGTTCATTAGGGCGTGGGTGATGGTCAGCTCGTCGACATACTCAAGCTCATCTCCAAATCCTATGCCTCGGGCGATGGTCGTAACCTTAACATCGGGGAAGGCTCTTAGGCGGCTGAGTAGGTAGAAGAGCGTGGTCTCGCCCTCGACAGAGGTCGAAATGGCGATAATAACCTCCTTGACCGTGCCCGTAAGCAGCTTGTCGCACAGGAGGTCAATCTTGAGGTCCGAGGGTCCGATGCCCTGCATTGGCGAGATGACGCCACCGAGGATATGGTAGATGCCTCGGTATTGGCCCGTATTCTCGATAGAGAGCAGATCCTGCACCTGCTCGACGACGCAAATGGTGGAGTGATCACGGCGTGTGTCGGCGCAGATAGGACATATGTCGCTATCCGACAGGTTATTACAGCTATGGCAGTACTTCACATCGTGGCGGAAGCGGGCGATGCTCGACGAGAGCGAATCTACGACGGCTGGCTCCATCTTGAGGATGTGCATCGCAAGGCGCAGTGCCGTGCGGCGGCCGATACCTGGCAGGCGTTGCAGCTCGCTACATACATTATCCAAGAGTTTCGACATAGCGCGCGCGGTTATATGCGTTCGATGATGGCGCTGCGTATCCAGCCCTTCTCGCCGTCGGCGAAGATAATCTCGGACCACTCGCCGTGGCTACGCGCAATACGCACCGTCACACCCTGCGAGGGCTGGCGGATAATTTTCGAGGCGCTATCGGGCGAGGCGTGTACGGGGGTGGTGTCGTGGCATAGAACTACGGCACGCGTGTCGTTTTTGATGGCATAGTGGCTCGAGGCGGCGAGGGTGGTGCTAAGGATAAGGCACACGCCCAGCAGGAGCGAGGTGAAGAAGCAGGCCTTGCGCAGCGCGATGCGCTCCGAAAGCAGGTAGACCATAGTCAGCGTGAGCAGCGTGGCGAGCATCACGAGCGAGAGCACCGTCCAGCCGTTCGCGGTCATTGCGTTGCGCAGAGCGTGCCAGAGCGTCACGATGAAGCTCTGAGGCAGGCCGTCGGTGTCGTTGGTATGGTCGACGGCAATCTCGAGGTTATAGCGCGCATCCTCCATAGCGGGGTTGAGGCGCAGAGCACGGTGGTAGTTGAGTACCGCCCTGCCAAGTTCGCCACCGGCGAAGTGGCGCACAGCATCGGGCTGCTGTCCCTGCTTGAAGTAGGCGTTGGCAAGGTTGTAGTAGAGGTCGTCCGACACCTCACCGAGTGAGGCGATGCTCTCGAAGGCCTCCACGGCCTTGGCATAATCCTTACGCTCGTAGGCGGCGATGCCCTCGTCCCACGCAGCACGGGCTGTGGTCTTGGCATCGGCAGCGTGGCTTAAGGTAGCGGTGGCCAGAAGTAGAACCAGCGCCACGATATGTAGTATTCTAATTTTCATCTTTCTATGACTTTATTTTTGGCGGTGTTGAGCCCCATTATCGCTTTATTGCCTCCTCGATTTTTGAGATCACATCGATGGCATCGGAGTAGACATCACGCATATCGCCATCGGCCGATGGGGCGTACTGAGCCTCCTCGGAGCGGGAGATAATCTCGCAGAAGTGCTCGGCAATGGCGGCCGTAACACCACGGCGGTAGAGCTCCTCGCGTATGCGCTCCTTCGTTAGGTTCGAGACGGGGATGTTGAACTTATCGCTGATGTAGCCCCACAGTGCGCGAAGCATCTCCTCGTAGAAGTCGTGGCGCTTATCCTCGTTCATATATCGCTCGGCCATACGCAGGCGCTGCACTGCGACCTTATCGGCACGCTTCATACGGCGCGCTACGATGTTGCGGTTGTCGTGGATGCGCTTGCGGACAAGGATGTAGGTGACGATAAAGAGCGTTGCGCAGAGCGTAACGATAAGCCAATACAGTGGGCTGAAGATTAGCTCCATAGTGGATGCCGAGGTGAGGCGGCCCGTATGGATAAAGCGGATATCGCGGTCGAGCTGACGCATAGCGGTGCCGTAGTTCGTAAGGCCTCCAATCTGCGCGGCACTGCTTTTCGAAGATGCGTTGTTATCGTCGAGCACGGTGATGGTCATTCTCTCGGTTGCAAGGCTCTCGTACTTACCCGTAGCGGGGTCGAAGTAGCTAAAGTGGATAGGCTCGAGGGTGAACTCGCCAGAGGAGCGCGCAACGAAGGGGAAGGTGTAGGTGATGCTGCCCGAAGTGTCGGTAGCCGTAGCCTTGATGTTATCCTCGACCTTGGTGTCGTAGAGCTCGAACGACTCGGGAAGTACGACCTTGGGTGCGGTGATGAATTTGAGGTTGCCGCTGCCCGAAATGGTAATCTCGATCTGGTCGGCGGTGTTGCTCATAATCTCGGCACTTGGCATTCGGCTCGCCATACGGAAGCTACCCACAGCGCCATTGAACGAGGCGGGGGCACCCGAGGGGAACTCCTTGACCTTGATGCTCACCGCAGGGCTCTTGAGCTCGCGTGTGATGTGGTAGACCTGGCGGCCACCGAAGAAGGGGTCGATGCTGCGCTTATCCTGCAACACCACGGGGGCACGAGCCGTAAGCTGCGCCTCGGGGATGACGATGGTGCCGCTCTGTTGGGGCGAGAGCAGGAACTCGTTTATCTTGTATGTCTCGTAGACACGACCGTTGTACTCCTCGCGTGAGGGGCTGTTGTCGAACTCGAGCTCCTGAGACCAGAAGCCGTCGAAGGGCGGGAGCGAGAGGTTGTCGATGTTGTCGATGTTGACGCGCGTGTATAGTATTAGTGAGGCACGGAGCGACTCACCCTTGTAAAGCTCTGTGTCCGAGACCTTAAGGCGGAGGAGAATGTCGTCCTTGCCGATGCGGCTTTCGGGGTTTTGCTGCGTCCTATTTCCTGATGTTGTACCGCTACCGCTCTCGCCCTTGCGCTCCTTGATAATCTCGATAGGGAGGGGCTTGGTGCGATATGTGCGGCCATCGACCTCAATCGTTGCCGAGGCGATGGTGAAGGTGCCCGCTGTGGTGGGGATTAGGACATAGGAGTAGGTGCAGTTGTAGCTCGTCGACTGCTCTCCGTTGATGAATTGCACCGAGTGGCCCGTAGATACCGAGGGGCCTGCCACAACCTCGAAGCCCTCGAACGAGGGTGCTACGAAGCTATCCTTGTCGGGCTTGGCGTCGACGGTGAACTCTATGCGGAAGGGCTCACCAACAGCCGTAAGCGTTGGCGCATCGGCCGTAAACGACACCTGTGCCCAGGCGGGTAGGCCGCAAAGTAGGAGTGCGAGGACGAGTGTTAGTCTTTGTAATAGTTTCATCTTCAAAAAATAGCTATCTTCTCTCAAATCAGATATCTAACCAAACGCCGCAGGGGGCGTATTTATTGTCGTTTCGTGGTAAAAAGGCGTCGTTTCGTGGCCAAATGCGTGTAGGCGTACATCCTTCGCATCGCAGGGGTGTGGGGCGTCGCTACCCTTAGTGACCCATAATTAGGGGGTATCCACAGCGTTGAGGACACCCCCGAAATTATAGGTAGAGTATATTAATGTGCGAAGTCAGCGAAGAAGTCGTTGCCCTTGTCATCGACGATGATAAAGGCTGGGAAGTTCTCCACATAGATCTTACGCACCGCCTCCATACCAAGCTCCTCGAAGTCTACAACCTCAACGCTCTTGATAGAGTTCTTAGCAAGGATAGCCGCAGGACCACCGATAGAGCCGAGGTAGAAGCCACCGTTTGCCTTGCAAGCGTCGGTAACCTGCTGCGAGCGGTTACCCTTAGCAACCATAACCATCGAGCCACCTGCCTTCTGGAAGAGGTCGACATACGAGTCCATACGGCCTGCGGTAGTAGGACCGAACGAGCCTGATGCCATACCCGATGGGGTCTTAGCAGGGCCTGCGTAGTAAACAGGGTGGTTCTTGAAGTACTCAGGCATAGGCTTGCCCTCGTCGAGCATCTGCTTGATGCGGGCGTGAGCGATATCGCGCGCTACAACGAGCGTACCCTTGAGGTTGAGGCGTGTCTTGATAGGGTACTTCGACAAAATCTCGCGTACCTTATCCATACCCTCATCGAGGTCGATGTCGACGGCTGGTGACATTGCTGGTGCCTGTGCTGGGAGGAAGCGTGCTGGGTTCTTCTCGAGCTGCTCGAGGAAGATACCCTCTGGCGTAATCTTAGCCTTGATGTTACGGTCTGCCGAGCAGCTAACACCGATAGCTACTGGACACGAAGCTGCGTGGCGTGGTGCGCGGATGACGCGTACATCGTGAACATAGTACTTGCCGCCGAACTGAGCACCGAGGCCAATCTCCTGGCAAATCTTCTCAACCTTAGCCTCCCACTCGAGGTCGCGGAAGCAGCGGCCACCCTCGTTGCCCGATGTTGGGAGCTCGTCGAGGTAACCTGCCGACGCCTTCTTTACGGTCGAAAGACACATCTCTGCCGAGGTACCGCCGATGCAGATAGCCAGGTGGTATGGTGGGCACGCTGAGGTGCCGAGGTCGAGGATATGCTTCTTGATGAAGGCTGTGAGCGACTCCTCGTTGAGGAGGGCCTTGGTCTGCTGGTAGAGGAAGGTCTTATTTGCCGAGCCACCACCCTTGGTGATGAACAAAAACTCGTACTCCATACCTGGGTGACCACCGTAGATGTCGATCTGCGCTGGGAGGTTGGTAGCCGAGTTCTTCTCCTCGGTCATAGTGAATGGCACAACCTGTGAGTAGCGGAGGTTGCGCTCCTTGTATGTCTCGTAGACACCGCGCGAGATGCACTCAGCGTCGTTGGCGCCGGTATATACATCCTCGCCCTTGTGACCGATGCAGATAGCCGTACCTGTATCCTGGCAAGTAGGAAGCTCACCCTCGGCAGCTACGCACTGGTTCATAAGCATTGTGTAGGCAACGAACTTGTCGTTGTCGGTAGCTTCTGGATCGTTGAGGATGTTGGAGAGCTTCTGGAGGTGTGACGCACGAAGGTAGAACGATACATCGGCATAGGCCTCCTTAGCCAATAGCTCAAGACCCTTTGGGTCAACCTTGAGAATCTTGCGACCGTCGCACTCAACAACCTTTACATAGTCCTTGGTCAAAAGGCGATACTCCGTCTTATCCGACTGGATAGGAAACGGCTCCTGATAGATAAATTCAGCCATAGTAGTAATCCGTTAGTTTTATTGTATATGTTTTGTTATAAGCTCTTTATAAAGTCGATGATGCCAAATACGAATACCGTAGACACCAGCACAGGGCACACATAGCGCAGCAAGAAGTAGATAACGGGGTATGTCGCCTTGTCGACGCCACCCTGAGCCGTAAGCTCGGCCTTGGCATCGCTCCTCTTCCATATCCAGCCCACGAATACCGAGGTGAGGATACCGAGCAGAGGCAACATAACGATAGCCGTAAAGTTATCGAGCAGCGCAAAGAGGTTCATCCCCGCAACCCTGTACTCGTTCCACGCACCGAGCGACAGCGATGCTGCCGAGGCCAGGAGGATAGCGCCGAGGGTGACGATAGTGGCGCCCATAGTGCGCGTCATACCGCGCTTCTCGACGAAGTACGAGGTTACGGCCTCGTGCATAGAGATTGTCGACGATAGTGCCGCAAGACCCAGGAGCAGGAAGAAGAGCATTGACCACACATTGCCCAGCGGCATCGCCGCAAAGACCTTAGGCATTGCCACAAATGCAAGCTGCATACCGCTCTCGTTCTCGACACCTGCCGAGAAGATAATGACCGCAGCGATGATAGCCACAAGGGTGTCGAGCGTCACCACGCTGATAGCCGTACCCGCAATCTTGGTGCCCTCTTTGAAGTACGAGCCGTAGATAAGCATAGCGCCCATACCAACCGATAGGGTGAAGAAGGCCTGGCCCATAGCGTCGAGGAAGGTCTTGCCCGTAACCTTCGAGAAGTCTGGCGTAAAGACATTGCCCAGCGCCTCACGACCCTCGGGTAGCCACAACGAATAGACGGCCAGCACCACGAGGATGGCAAAGAGCAGCGGCATCATAATTTTCGACGCCTTCTCGATGCCGCCCTGAACGCCTCCGATGATGATAAAGTGGTTCAGGAGGATAAATGCGACGGTGAAGATAAGGGGCTTCCAGATGTCGGTGGTGAATGTGGTGAAGAAGCCGCCATAGTCGCCACCGATGCTGTCCGTCGCCGAGGCGATGGTGTAGTTAATGGTCCAGCCCGAGATTACGAAGTAGTAGCCCATAATCAGGAACACCGAGATGAGGCCCATAGCACCGAGCCAGCCCCAGCCCTTACGAATCTTTGCAAAGGCGTCGATAGGGTTGCACTTCGAGTTATGGCCTACGGCGAACTCCGCAATGAGGAGCGGCAGACCGAGCAGAAGGATACAGCCGAGGTAGATGATGATGAAGGCACCACCACCATTCTCGGATGTGATGTAGGGGAAACGCCAAATGTTGCCCAGACCGATGGCTGAGCCTGCGGCGGCGAGGATGGCGGCGAGCTTGCCGCCGAAGCCACCACGCTTTGTTGTCTCTGTTGACATAGTGAGTCTATCCTATTAGTGTGACACTTACTCTATCTATCTTACCACCCAGCGGCGGCGCTATCTTGGCCACCGTGCACTCCACCTCCACAATCTGCGGAAAGGCCTCGCGTACGGCGTTGATGATATCCGTCGCTGCCGCCTCGATGGTGCGGCGTGTGCGCTTCATCGACTCCTCGACGATGCCAAAGACCGTGAGGTAGTTGACCGCCTGCGTGACATCGTCGCTCTGGGGCAGCGTGCCCAGCGGCGTGCGTATCACAAGGTCGACACGAAAGCGGTTGCCCACCTGCTGCTCAAGGTCGTAGCAGCCGTGGTAGGCACGCAGGTAGATGCCGTCGAGGCGTATGGTATATAGCTTCTCCACAGCGTGTTACTCTACGGTGATGAGGTAGTAGTTCTTCTTACCACGCTGCACGAGGAGGTACTTGCCAGCGATGAGGTCGGCATCCGTAACGGCACGCATAGCGTCCGCAACCTTCTCCTTGTTGAGCTGCACGCCACCGCCCTGAACCATCTTGCGGCACTCGCCCTTCGATGGGAACACCTTTGCCGCCTCGGCTACGATGTCGACAAATGGCTTCTCCATATCGGCACGCGTGATGGTGAACTGTGGCACGCCCTCGAATACCTGGAGCAGCGTAGCCTCGTCGAGTGAGCGCAAGGCCTCAGATGTGGCGTTGCCGAAGAGAATGTTGGTAGCGGCCTGAGCCTTCTCGAGCTCCTCCTTAGAGTGAATCATCGTTGTCACCTCCTCAGCAAGGCGCTTCTGCAATGCACGAAGGTGTGGCGCTGCGTCGTGCTCAGCGATGAGAGCCTCGATGGTCTCACGGTCGAGGAGTGTGAAGATCTTGATGTAGCGCTTAGCGTCGTCGTCACTTACATTGAGCCAGAACTGGTAGAACTTATATGGCGAGGTGTAGCGCGCGTCGAGCCATACATTGCCGCTCTCGGTCTTGCCGAACTTGGTGCCGTCGGCCTTAGTGATGAGTGGGCAGGTGATGGCAAATGCCTCAGCCTCAGCGCCCAGCTTGCGGCGGATGAGCTCCGTACCTGTGGTGATGTTACCCCACTGATCGGCACCACCGAGCTGGAGCTTGCAGTTGTACTCCTGGTAGAGGTGGAGGAAGTCGTAGCCCTGGAGAAGCTGGTAGGTAAACTCCGTGAATGACATACCCTCGCCCTCGCCGCTAAAACGCTTCTTAACCGAGTCCTTGGCCATCATATAGTTCACGGTGATGCACTTACCGATATCGCGTGCGAACTCGAGGAACGAAAACTCCTTCATCCAGTCGTAGTTGTTCACGAGGATAGCGTGGTTGTCGGCCATAGAGTCGAAGTCGATGAGCTTAGCGAGCTGGTTCTTGATAGCCTCCTGGTTGTGGCGCAAGGTGGTCTCGTCGAGGAGGTTACGCTCCTGCGACTTGCCCGAAGGGTCGCCAATCATACCCGTAGCGCCACCGATAAGGGCGATAGGGCGGTGACCACACATCTGGAAGTGCTTGAGAATCATAACACCCACGAGGTGACCAATATGTAGTGAGTCGGCTGTTGGGTCGATACCCAAGTATGCCGAAGTCATCTCCTTCTGCAACTGCTCCTTAGCGCCAGGCATAATGGTGTGAATCATACCACGCCACTCGAGCTCCTGTACAAAATCTTTAATCATAGTCTATTGTTTTTAGTTAATCTTATTCCTTGTTTGTCGGCGCAACCTCGCTATGTCGTGAGGAGCACCGCTCTATGTTGTCGGCGCAACGATACCCTATTTTCGGGACTCGCTACCCTGCGCCACTATATAATGCCCTAATTTGCACCCGCAGATGTGCCCTAATTTGTACCCGCAGATGTACCCTAATTTGTACCCCGCAGATGTGCCCTAATTTGCACCCGCAGATGTGCCCTACTCGGCATCAAGACCGAGGGCGGTAATCATCTCCGTGAGGCGGTCATTCTTGGCGATGAGGTGGCGAAGCCTATCCTCAATGGTGATGGGGCGTGCTACCTTGACACGCTCGTTGACCGTAATCTCTATCTCGATGAGTCCCGTGGCGCCGCTCTGCGTAGCAAAGAGCTTCTGCAACTCGCTCTTCTCGTACATCACCTCGTCGCATAGCGCCTGCGATGCCACCGTAGCCTTCACGACATTGCCCTCGATGGTCATATTCTCGAATACACGACCGAGGCGTGGGCGGGTGCTCATCAGGCTGTCGATAATCTTATCGCGTGCCATTGATATCTTCTCCTCGCATAGCGGGTCGATGTTCGATGCCGTACGCTCCTCCTCCTTACGCTCCTGCTCGAGGCGCTCACCAGCGGTGAGGATGTCGCCCGCAAGCATCGAGCTAAGACTCACACTCTGCACCGCACTCCTCAGTGGTCCCATTGCACGCGTAGTACGACCCGTACCCTCTGGTCGCTGTGTGGCGTTGGGTGCCACTTGCTGCGCGGTATTAGCGGCTGGCTGCGTGGTATTGGATGCCACTTGTTGAGCGGTATTAGCGGCTGGCTGCGCGGTATTGGGTGCCACTTGCTGCGCCGCCTGGAAACCCTGCTGTGTCTGCTGTGCCTGTTGCGCCTGCGCCGTCTGGAGACCCTGCTGTGCCTGTGCACCCTGCACGCCTTGCTGTGCTACCCCTTGCTGTACCGCTCCCTGCGCTGTGGCGGGGAGAAGGTCGGGGAGGGCGAAGAAGGTATCGAAGGTGTCGAATGCTACCTCGTCAT
>JAGBTP010000030.1 GCA_017631255.1 Alistipes sp. | reverse complement strand
TACTTTGTCGTTACGCTTGCTCTCAAAATGCTCATTTACGCTAAGTAAACTCCGCTTTTTCGAGCTTCGCAAGCCTAAAATTAGCTCTTGTTATACAACTTCTTAATAGTAAGAGGGTGCCAACAGACTTGTTGGACACCCTCTAAGTGCTTATGATAGTTGTTGTCGTTGTTGTATGTCATTGCTCGAGTTTAACCGAGGCGTGGCGCCAGCTATTCGGCATTTAGCTCCGAGGCGAGTCTGCCTACTCTGCATTTAGCTCCGAGGTGCGGATATGAGCCTTGCCCGTAGAGGTTACCTCCACATCGTCCGCCGTACCGTGGTAGCGGATGACGCCGCTGCCCGTAGAGGCGATGGTAATCTTCTCGCACGCCACCTCGAGGTTGGTATTCTCGATGCCAGTGCTATTCTGGTCGATGTGCTTCGCCGTGGTGCTGCCCGATGTGAGGAGGAAGCCTGTGTTGGTGAGGCAGAGAATAGAGGTGTTGTAATTCTTTATTTTGCTTGTCAGCGTACCTGTGTTGTAGAGCTCGATCTTATCCTTGGCGTTTAGTGCCTCGCCGTGGATGAACATCGTGCCAGTGTTGATGACCTGAAACCACTTGCCTACGGAGCTATTCTCGAAGGTGATGCTCATATCCGAGGTGTTCATAATGTCGGTTATCGACGACGAGGGCACGCGGATATCTATCGGTGTCTTATTGTTGTAGATGCTCTCAAGTTGCTTGCGCGAAGAGTAGCTCTCGCTATGCTTGATGCTCAGCACCTTGCTCAGGTGGTCGATGTCGAACTCGACATAGGGTATTGCCTCTATGGGAATGGTTATCGTAATGTGGTCGCTATCCTCGGCGGTGACGGTTATCAGTGTCGGTAGCGAGGAGTGTATCTCCTGGATGTTGCGCTGGGTGAGTGTGATGCTCTCCTGCTCGATGTCCTGCGCTGAAAGGGTTGTGGTGTTGCCTACGAGGGCAAGAAGCGCAGCGGCGAAAAATAGTATGCGTTTCATAGCTTGTCGTGTGTTAGGTTATTGGTTTTCATCATTTTTGGTTGCCTCGTTGTAGATGGTCTGCGCATAGACAACGATTGTCGCATCTGTGGTCGCAAGCGAGTAGATGCGCTTAGGATTGCGCCATACGGCGGTAATCTGCACAACACTTGCGTTTCGGTTCTCCTCCCAGCCGTCGGTATTCTTGCGCTCGGCTTCAAAGGCTTCGATAAACTCCTTGGCGAGAGACTTGTTGCCCGTGGAGGTGAACTCCTTGACGCGCTTGATAATCTGCCCCGTCGCCTCGTCGCGCTTCACGGCCATACGCATCACCGTAGTGCCGCCGCTAATCTCCCTGTTGAGGAGCTCGTCAATCTTCTGCTGGGCGCTGCACTCGGCAATAGCCCCGACAAGAAGCACTGCAAAAATAAGTAGTCGTTTCATATCACTTTTCGGTTTTGTTTGTTCGTAATTGGTTGTATTAGAGTACTCTTTTCTTTGTTTAGTCAGCCATAGCGAGTAGCATATTGGCCCGCTGCTCGATGTCGTCGGCACGCTTGAGGAGGGCCTCGATGTCGGCACGGATATAGTCGCTGTTGTCGCACCTCACGCCCGCCTCTATGATGTAGCTACCCTCGTATATGTCGAAGGCTGGGCGCGCTGGTGTGAGCCATAGGAGTGCTGCAATGGCGGCGGCAATACCGGTGCCTATCGCTGCACCCGAAAGCCATATCGTACGACGGCGTGGCGTGGCGTGGCGAGGCGTTGGGGCGTGTGCGGTAGCGGTGCTCTGCGTAGGCGTGGGTTGTGGCGTGGGTTGTGGCGTGGTGTGCTGCGTTGGGGCGTGTGCGGTAGTGGCGTCCTGATTAAGTGCGGGTTGTGAGGTGGTGTCCTCAATGAGAGTTTCGGGCATACCCTCGCTATACCACGCGAACATTGCCTTCAGGTCGTGCCACTCCTCGGGAACATCTGCGCTGGCAAACCACGCGTAGAGTTCACGCTCCTCGCTGCTGGTGGTGCGTCCCTCGAGGAATCGCTCCACTAAGGTCTCTATATCGGTTCTATGTTTCATCGTTGTCGCTCTTTTTGAATCGTTGTAATATGGCGCGTCGTGCGCGGCTAAGGTTTTGATATACTGCGTCGAGGCTCATATCGGCAATGCTTGCTATCTCCTCGCACTCCAGACCCTCGATATGTTTCATTCGCAGTATCATCTGCTGCTTCGAGGGGAGGGTGTCAATAATACGCAGGAGCCTCGAAATCTGCTCGTTGTCGCCACCATTCTCCTCGTCGTGGAGGTTGTCGCTGAGGCTGAGGGTGGGGTGGCGCTGCTGCGAGCGCAGGGCGTTGAGCGCGATATGCCTGACCACAACCCTAGCAAGCGCATCCACAGACCGATAGCCATCGAGCGAGTGGCGCATAGCGTAGAGCTTGAGGAGTGCCTCTTGCGTGGCATCTTCAGCCGCCTCCCAATCGGAGAGGTAGCGGCGTGCCGTGTGCACCATCGTGAGGCGATGCTCGTGGGCAAATATCTCAAATTCGCGTTCCGTCATAGCTTTGTTGTTCTGCCTTAATGACACCAAAGTTGCAAATTCCTGACATCAAAAACAAAAAAAGTTCATCTTTTCGTTCGAGTGGCATCGTGCTTAGCGGGTAATAATCGGGTGGTGGGGCGAAAATAATTGGAAAAAATTTGGTTTTCGGGATGGGATTTTGTAACTTTGTTGTGATTTATGTGCCTATGTCATACGCGTGCGCGTGGTGGCGGTGTGTAAATAAGTGATGCAACGAAAAGACAAGATATTAAATATCACACACTTAAAAACAATTAAATCTAAAACAACTATGGCTAATACCAAAGAAAAGTTGTTCGCGGAGTTCCCACCAGTATCAACTGAGCAGTGGGAGGCCGTTATCACAACTGACCTTAAGGGCGCAGATTATGAGCGCAAATTGGTATGGAAGACCGGCGAGGGATTCAATGTTCGTCCCTACTATCGTGCTGAGAACCTCGCTGAGGTAGAGTACCTCGGTGCTGAGGCCGGTGAGTTCCCTTATGTGCGTGGTGTATCGAAGGATAACACCTGGCGTGTTCACCAGACAATCGCAGTAGAGTGCGCTGCTGAGGCTAACAAGGAGGCGCTTACGCTCCTCAACTCAGGCGTTGACTCACTCGGTTTCTGCTTCTGCGACAAGTGCACCGCAGAGGTCGATGTTGATGCCCTCTTGAAGGATATCGTTCCTACAGCTGTTGAGCTTACTTTCTGCGGCTTGGAGGCTGAGGCTATGGCAGCTCTCGCTAACAAGGTTTTGGCAAAGTATGCTAACGAGCCTAAGGATGAGCTTCGCCTCAACTTCTGCATCGACCCAATCATCAAGAGCCTCTCACTCAAGGGTGAGTGCCCTTGCCAGGCTGGTCAGAAGAGCTGCATCGACACCATCGCTGAGCTTATCAAGGCTACTGCTGAGTACAAGCGCGTGAAGGTGGTTAATGTTTCAGGTGCTACATTCTCGAACGCTGGTTCTACTATCGTCGAGGAGCTCGGTTTCACCCTCGCAGTTGCTCACGAGTACCTCGTGAAGCTTATGGAGAAGGGTCTTACCATTGACGAGGTAGCTCGTAAGATCCGCTTCACATTCGCTGTTACGGCTAACTACTTCCTCGAGATGGCTAAGTTCCGCGCTGCGCGTATGCTCTGGGCTAACATCGTTAAGGCTTACAACCCTGAGCGTAACTGCTCTTGCAAGATGGTTGCTCACGCCGTAACTTCTACTTGGAACCAGACTGTTTACGATCCATATGTAAATATGCTTCGTGGTACTACCGAGGCTATGTCAGCAGCTATCGCTGGTGTTCACTCACTCGAGGTATTGCCTTTCGACTACGCATTCGAGGCTCCAACCGAGTTCTCTAAGCGTATCGCTCGTAACGCACAGCTCCTTCTTAAGCACGAGTCACACTTCGATCAGGTTATCGACCCAGCTGGTGGTTCATACTACATCGAGTCGCTCACTAAGAGCATCGCTAACGAGGCTTGGGCTCTCTTCCGCCAGGTCGAGGAGAAGGGTGGCTACATCGCTGCATTTAAGGAGGGCTTCGTAGTTGAGCGTGTTAAGGCTTCGGCTGATGCTAAGGATAAGAGCATCGCTACTCGTCGCCTCATCTTGCTCGGTGCTAACCAGTATCCTAACTTCACTGAGGTTGCCGATAAGGATATTTGCGACTGCAAGGTGACACGCAAGGCTGCTGAGGGCAATGTCCTCGTACCTTACCGTGGTGCTATGGCATTCGAGGCTATGCGTATGAAGGTTGACCGTTCGGGCAAGACTCCTAAGGCGTTTATGCTCACTTGCGGTACCCTTGGTATGGCACGCGCACGCGCACAGTTCTCTTGTAACTTCTTCGCTTGCGCAGGTATCCGCGTTGAGGATAACACATTCTTCCACTCTGTTGAGGAGGGTGTAGAGGCAGCTTTGGCTTCTAAGGCTGAGATCGTAGTAGTTTGTGCTTCGGACGACGACTACGCAACCGTAGCTCCACGCGTTAAGGAGCTCCTCGGCGACAAGGCTATCTTGGTTGTGGCTGGCGCACCTGCTTGCGCAGCAGAGCTCGAGGCTCAGGGCATTAGCAACTTCATCAATGTGAAGAGCAATGTATTGGAGACTTTGAAGGATTACTTAAACAAGTTGGGCATTTAATCGATTATAAGCTATGAGAGCAAAATTTTCAGATTTAGAATATAAGGCTGCAGCCGCTGAGTGCTGCACCAAGCAGGCTGCTCCCAAGGAGGATTGGTTGACTGCCGAGCGTATCGCCGTTAAGGAGAACTATACCGCTGCTGATCTCGAGGGCATGGAGCACCTCAACTACGCAGCAGGTATCGCACCATTCCTTCGCGGTCCATACTCAACAATGTATGTAATGCGTCCTTGGACTATCCGTCAGTACGCAGGTTTCTCTACTGCTGAGGAGTCTAACGCATTCTACCGCCGTAACCTTGCAGCAGGTCAGAAGGGTCTCTCTGTTGCCTTCGACCTCGCTACACACCGTGGTTACGATGCTGACCACCCACGCGTAGTAGGTGATGTTGGTAAGGCAGGTGTGTCTATCTGCTCAGTGGAGGATATGAAGGTCCTCTTCAACGGTATTCCACTCGACCAGATGTCTGTATCTATGACTATGAACGGTGCGGTACTTCCAGTATTGGCGTTCTACATCGTTGCAGGTCTCGAGCAGGGTTGTACTCTCGATCAGCTCGCTGGTACTATCCAGAACGATATCCTCAAGGAGTTTATGGTGCGTAACACCTACATCTACCCACCAGAGTTCTCAATGAAGATCATCGCTGATATCTTCGAGTACACCTCTAAGAATATGCCTAAGTTCAACTCGATCTCTATTTCGGGTTACCATATGCAGGAGGCAGGTGCTACCGCTGATATCGAGCTTGCTTATACCCTCGCTGACGGTCTTGAGTACCTCCGTGCAGGTATCAACGCAGGTATGTCTATCGACGCCTTCGCACCACGCTTGTCATTCTTCTGGGCTATCGGTATGAACCACTTTATGGAGATTGCCAAGATGCGTGCTGCGCGTCTCTTGTGGGCTAAGATCGTTAAGCAGTTCGAGCCTAAGAACTCGAAGTCACTCGCACTCCGTACCCACTCACAGACTTCAGGTTGGTCACTCACCGAGCAGGATCCATTCAACAATGTAGCGCGTACAGCTATCGAGGCTATGGGTGCTGCTTTGGGTCACACTCAGTCATTGCACACCAACGCTCTTGATGAGGCTATTGCGCTTCCTACCGACTTCTCGGCTCGTATTGCGCGTAACACTCAGATCTACATTCAGGAGGAGACCAATGTATGCCGCTCAGCAGATCCTTGGGCAGGTTCATACTATGTTGAGGCTCTCACACACGAGATCGCTCACAAGGCATGGGCTCACATCCAGGAGATCGAGCAGCTTGGTGGTATGGCTAAGGCTATCGAGACAGGTATTCCAAAGCTTCGTATCGAGGAGGCTGCTGCGCGTAAGCAGGCTCGCATCGACTCAGGCGTTGAGACTATCATCGGTGTTAACCGCTACCGTCTCGAGAAGGAGGCTCCAATCGACATCCTTGCTGTGGATAACACCGCAGTTCGTGAGAGCCAGGTTAAGCGTTTGCAGGAGCTCCGTGCTAACCGTGACAACGCAGCAGTTGAGAAGGCATTGGCTGCTATCACCGAGTGCGTAAGCACAGGTGAGGGTAACCTCCTTGCACTCGCTGTTGAGGCTGCTAAGGTTCGTGCATCTCTTGGTGAGATCTCAGATGCTTGCGAGAAGATCGTAGGTCGCTACAAGGCAGTTATTCGTCTAAACTCAGGTGTATATTCAGCAGAGGTGAAATCAGATTCAGCATTCGATAAGGCAAAGCAGATGTGTGCTGACTTTGC
>JAGBTP010000029.1 GCA_017631255.1 Alistipes sp. | reverse complement strand
GAGGGCATCGGCGTAAAGGGTCATATCTGTCAAGAGCACCAACACCTTCTCACCCTTATCCACAGCGAAGTACTCCGCAGCTGTAAGCGCCATATCAGGTACAAGAAGACGCTCTACTGGAGGGTTATCGGTGGTGTTAACAAACGATACGATACGGTCGAGAGCACCTGCGTTCTCGAACACCTGCTTAAAGTAGAGGAAGTCATCGTTGGTAAGACCCATACCACCAAGGATAATCTTATCAGCCTTAGCACGAAGTGCCACATTCGCCATAACGGCGTTGTAAGGCTGGTCAGGGTCAGCGAAGAATGGAATCTTCTGACCAGATACGATGGTGTTGTTAAGGTCGATACCTGCGATACCGGTAGCAATAAGCTCCGATGGCTGCAAACGACGGAATGGGTTAACGGTAGGACCACCAATCTCGCGCGCCTCACCCTCGAGCTGCTCACCACCCTCGAGTGGCTCGCCGTATGCGTTGAAGAAGCGACCTGCGAGGGCATCCGACACTCGCAATACAGGTGGCTCACCGTGGAATACTACCTCAGAGTCAGTCGAAAGACCCTCAGTACCAGCAAACACCTGAAGGGTAACCTTGTCACCCATAATCTTCACCACCTGAGCAAGGCGACCGCCTACGGTAGCAAGCTCGTCGTTACCAACACCCGTAGCACGGAGCGTGATGGTAGCCTTGGTGATGTTATCAATCTTTGTATATACTTTCTGAAATGCTCGTGTTGTCATAACTTGTTCTCCTTATTTTTCAAGTTTGCTGTTTACAAGAGTCTCAATCTGAACGCGGAACTTCTCATACTGCTCAGACTTCCACTCCGAGTAGTTCATCTGACGGAAGAGGTAGATAAGCTCCTTGAAGAACTTAGAACACTCCTCAAATGACTCGAGTGTGAACGATGAACGGCAGATACCAAGCACCATATTGTACATAGTCTTCTGGCGCTCGATAGGACAGTTAGCATCGATATCATCGAACGCATCCTGCTGCAAGATTACAGAGTCGAGCAACTCGCTCTTCCAGAAACGCTCGTGGTACTCAACAGGTACACCATCATCACCAAGGATGTTGATCTGGTCGTTAGCCTCCTTACCACGCTGCATAACAACCTTACCCTCATTAACTGCATCTACCCAATTCTTCTCGATATGCTCGTCGAGGTATGAGCGAACCTCAGGGTACTCCAAGTACTTAGAGTAAGAGTCGAGTGGATCGATCGCTGGGTAACGCTTAGAGTCGGCACGGCTCTGCGAGAGAGCGTAGAAGCAACGCGCAGCCTTCTTTGTAGACTCGGTAACAGGCTCCTTGAGGTTACCACCCGCAGGTGATACGGTACCGAGGAATGTTACAGAACCTGTCTCGCCATTGTTAAGCTTTACGAGACCTGCGCGAGCGTAGAAGTTTGAGATAACAGCCGAAAGGTCCATAGGGAACGCATCCTGACCAGGAAGCTCCTCCAAACGGTTTGACATCTCACGCAACGCCTGCGCCCAACGCGATGTTGAGTCTGCCATTACCAATACCTTCAAACCCATCGAACGGTAGTACTCACCGATGGTCATACCTGTGTAAACAGATGCCTCACGCGCTGCAACAGGCATATTCGAGGTGTTACATATAATAATAGTACGCTCCATAAGCTTGTGGCCCGTACGAGGGTCTACCAACTCTGGGAACTCAGCGAAGATCTCCACAACCTCATTAGCACGCTCACCGCACGCTACGATGATGATGACATCAGCCTCCGCCTGCTTAGAGATGGCGTGCTGGAGCACGGTCTTACCCGCACCGAAAGGACCAGGAATAAAGCCAGTACCACCCTCAGCAAGTGGGTTGAAGGTATCGATAGCACGAACACCTGTCTCCATCACGCGTGATGGACGAGGCTTCTCGGTAAAGCAGCGGATAGCCTGCTTCACCGGCCACTTCTGAACCATTGTAATGTTGTACTCGTTGTTATCAGCATCAACAACCACTGCGATGGTGTCAGTCACCTTGTATGTACCAGCAGCAACAACGCTCTTAACTGTGTAGTTACCCTGCATCACGAAAGGCACCATAATCTTGTGCATCACCCACTGCTCCTTAACCTCACCGAGCCAGTCACCCGCTGTTACCTTGTCGCCAGCCTTTGCAAGTGGCTTGAAGTCCCACTTCGAGTCAAAGTCGATAGGGTCAGTAATAGAGCCACGGTTGATGAACAAGCCGTCCATCTTCTCCAAGTCATTCTGGAGACCGTCGTAGTTACGCGACAAAAGACCTGGGGCGAGTGTAGCCTCGAGCATATGACCCTCAAACTCCACCTTATCACCAATCTTAAGACCGCGCGTACTATCGTAGACCTGTACATAGGCTTCGTCGCCTATGACCTTGATGACCTCAGCCATCATACGGATATCACCGCAATATACATGGCATATCTCATTCTGACCAACGGGACCGTCAACCTTGGCGATAACGATGTTCGAGATAATACCATTTACTCGTCCTAATGTTTTCATTCGTTTATGTAGTTTTATTGTTTATTCACAAGATTCGCAGCATCGAGGCCAGCAATAAGTTTGTTGAGCATCTCACGACCCACCTCAGGAGAGAGGAGTGTCCAGCGCGCAACGATATTGACCTTAACCAGATACGAGAGGAGATAGTTGATGTTGAAGTAGTCGTAAGCGGCGATATCCTCAGCCTCAGACCAGCGGATAGCGTCAATCCTGCGCTCCTTCTCAACGATGTTAGGCTCGTCGCTCACCGCAGCGATAACGGCGTCGATATACTGCAACTCGCCACGAAGGCCGAAGTCTACGGCCGACGAGCGCGAGAGCTGCTCCACAACCTCGCCACCACCGATTACTACATCCTTAATCGAGCGACCTGCCTCGCGTGCAGCCACCGCAGCAGCGATGTTACGCAGCGTGCGATCGAACTCGCCCCAACCTCTTAGGAAGCTGCTCTTCGACGCAGCAAGATCTGCGTAGTATGCCTCAAACAGGGCACGCTCGAATCTCTCCGAGAGTACAACATCCTCATCACGCTCCTCGTCATCGGCCTCCACATAGAGTTTAACGACCTTAGCGACACGCTCCGAGAGGAGGGCGTAATTGCGATTAGTAAGCACATCATCCAACTGCTCAACAGAGAGGTTACCCAGTGGGTTATGTCTCTGGCGACCTGCGCGACGCGAGATGATATTCTCGCAGTCGTAGTAGGCATATAGCAATGCCACCGCACGACGGTCGTCGGCAGTAAGTTCCTCGAGAATCTCGTCGAGAATCTCTCGGACATCGAAACCTTTGGTATCAGAGTCGAGCGTCCACTCACGCAGACTCGCCACCAAACAGTAATACTCCGTAGAGAACATAACTACTTAAAGAGCATATTAGACACCTTCTCGCGCAAGTACTCCTTGAGTAATGCGTCGAAACTCTCATCGGTGAACGCGATGTAGTAGCCACCACCCTTCTCACCGAGCTTAAAGCCATTCTTAACCTCCTTAGAGTAGCCCACCTCGATGCCAGCCTTAGCGCACTCAGCAGCGCTCTTAGAGATAGCAGCATCGAGCTCTGCACGACGCTCCTCAGGAAGCAATGCCACGAGCGATACATCTACGGTTGCAGCGTTCCAGTTCTGAGCTACAGCCAGAAGCATATTCTTGATAAACTCAGCATCCATCGTAGCAGCCTTCACAGCAGCACCTGCCGACTTCATAATCACAGCCTCAGCAAGCTCACTCTTAATCTTAGCTACCGCCTGACGACCAGCCAAAGTGATCTCGGTCATTGCATTCTTTGCGATATCCTCTGCGCGCACCTCGGCAGCCTTAGTCATAGCCTCGGCCTCGGCCTTAGCATCAGCGATAATCTTAGCAGCCTGCTCCTTAGCCTCTGCCACGAGACGCTCAGCCTCAGAACGACCCTTCTCAAGACCATCGTTGTAGAGCTTTTGTGTTAGCTCGTGAAGTTTGTTGTTCTCCATAGTTATAGTAATTAATTTTAAGTTATATATTTTCTCTTCTTTGCACCATTTCGTTTAACTCCTAAGAGTTATATTTCCGGCGATGTGAGCCAATCTACGCTACACATTTTGCCAAAAACTCCACAAATATAGATTTATTTTTTATAATAACAATCTCAAAACCCCTCTTTTTTTATAAATAGGTATAGATTTTTTTACGATATTAGACCTTGACCACCATTGCAAAATTACCTCACAGTCAAAGTTTCAATTAAGATATTGCTTATTAAAAAAATTAATACTACTTTTGTGTACTATGACACAACTACATAACACAGAACCTATCGTCGTCACGCTTGACGCTGGAGGTACCAACTTTGTATTCGGCGCAATGCAAGGCGGAAAAGCCTGCCTCGAGAGCATCACTATGCCCTCAAATGCCCACGACCTCGACCTGTGCCTGAGCACACTTATCAAGGGCTTTGAGCAGGTTATCGCCTCGCTGGAACATAAGCCCGTGGCTATCAGCTTTGCATTCCCAGGCCCTGCCGACTACCGCAATGGTATTATCGGAGGTTTCTTGCCAAACTTTCCATCGTTCCGCGACGGCGTTGCACTCGGTCCTATGCTCGAGGAACACTTTGGCGTTCCCGTATTTATCAACAACGACGCCGACCTTTTCGCTTATGGCGAGGCTATGGGTGGCGCACTACCACGCGTTAACCGCAAGCTCGAGGCTGCTGGCTCGGAGAAGCGATATCGCAACCTTCTGGGCTTCACCTTCGGCACAGGCTTTGGCTTTGGCTTCGTGATGGATGGCAAGCTAAACCTCGGTGATAACTCGTGCGTCGAGACTTTCTGTCTCAAGCATCGTGACTACCCACAATACATCGTCGAGGATGGTATCGCCATTCGTGCTGTGAAGCGCGTTTACCGCGAGCTTTCGGGCGACGACCGTACACTCGAGCCACGCGATATCTTCAACATCGCAGAAGGCACGATGGAGGGCAATATGGAGGCAGCTAAGGAGAGCTTCGCAACACAGGGACGCGTTGCGGGTGATGCTATGGCTACGGCCGTAACACTTATGGACGGTATTATTGTGATTGGTGGCGGTCTTGCTGGCGCTGCAAAGTACTTTATGCCAGCACTGCTTGAGGAGATGCGCGCAAAGATTTCGACTATATCGGGCGACACTCTCAACCGCGTGCAGATGAATGTCTACAACCTCGACGACGAGGCTGAGTTTGCAGCATTTGCTAAGGGTGGTTCTACCAAGATTAAGGTGTACGGCAGCAACCGCGAGGTGGTCTACGATCCTGTTAAGCGCGTTGGCGTAACCATCTCAGACATAGGCGCAAGCAATGCCGTATCGCTCGGTGCTTACCTCTACGCTATCGATAATATTTAGTTCGATTTACCACTTTTCGGCGACGGCGATTGTGTCGCCAGACATACTATAACTTAGGCTCCATCTTTGCGGCTACCTGCGTGGCAACCATAAAGAGGAGCCTTTGATTTTCAACAGCCAAGAGCGATGTTATACCCATAACATCAGCCACAAACACCTCCTCCATACGCCTAAGCGCCGAAAGTGGAATAGGGTGTATGATAAGTTCGAAGCCCGCCTTAGCAATAGCTTCAGTAGCCACGACATACTCTACTGTCGAGTACTCACAAGGGGTATAAACTCGGTTATGAAACACAGTAAAGATTGGTCGCCAAGGGATACTTATGACCTCATCCCTCGAATCTGTCCATATCGCAATATCGCCATAGCCTGCAACACGGCTATCGCACATTGCATCATAAGCCACAGTCACCGAGGTTTGGAACTGCGTATCAGGCGCTACCGCTGGTAACACAGCGCCGATAGGACGCTTGGCACGCAGCGAGCAACCCGAATAAAACGATGGCGTTTCAACCTCGAACGAGAGATGGCCCTGATAATCGAGGCGCATCACCACCGAGCAGCTCAGGCGTGGAGATACGCGCGATGCCTCGAGGAGCTTTGTGATTATACGGTCAGCATCCTCTACACGGCAGAGCGACATAAAGCCAAACATCTGCGCCGAGGATTCGCGCATCAGCATTATATGGCGTGGAAGATTATAGGCTCGATGTCCCAAAGTGTGGATTCGCTCAAGGACATAGGCACTTGGGAGACGAAACTCCGACGCCTCAATCACCCTGCCATCATTCCACACTAATAACCTCATAACTATGTAGTTATACCGTATTACATAAAGATTTTCAGGAGCAACTCCTTTAGCAACTCGCCATTATCTAAGCCGCCGCTATTTAGGCCCTTGCTCTTGGCATCGTACTCCCTGAGTAGTCCCAAAACTCTAAACAACTGCGGGCCCTTCCACATCGCAATGCAACTCTTAAGCTCACGCAGAGCGTATGGATTATTTGCACGAACAGCACGCATAAGCTCCGTATCCGCAGGCATTGGGATGCCACGATTGCGCGATAGCCATATATGGTAATTCAGCAAAAATAGCTGCTGAAAGAGGCCAAACAAAATACTGATTGTCTGCGTTATAGGATAGTTCTTGGGATTGTGTCCAAAGTGGTCAGCAATGCGCATTGCTCGTCCCACATCGCGCCTCATTACGGCATCGTTGAGCTCGAAGCTATTAAATTCCTTCGAAATACCGATATACTGCTCGATATGGCTATCGCGCACCAGAGTCTCGCCCTGAGGCATTGATACCGTAAGTTTATCAAGCTCGCCCACCATACGACTAATATCCATACCGACATACTCCTTGAGCATAGCCATCGCCTTAGGCTCCATATTTAGGCCAATGGAGCGCACATACGATGCAAGCCACGAGTCTATCTCATACTCGCGTGGACGCACCGACTCAAACACAACACCACTCTTCTGACAACTCTTGTAAAACGCCGTGCGCTTATCCACACCCTTACCCTGCTCCTTATTCTTATAGCAGATGATTAGGATGGTCGTCGCCTGAGGATTTGCCGTGTAGTGCACCAAGTTATCAATCTTGGTTAGCTGCTGCGCCTCACGCACTATGACCACCTGATACGAGCCCATCATCGGCATTTGACGGCATAGCATCACTATTTTACCAGTATCGCTATCCTGACCATATACCACAATCTGATTAAAGGTACGCTCCGCCTCACCTAATATTGAATTTGCAAGTTTCTCGGCAATGGCATCAATGAAGTAGCCCTCGTCGCCAGCCAATAGGTATATCGGTGCAAAGCGACGAGCCTCGATGTCGTTTATAATTTTATTGTAGTCAGCAATAGCATCGCTGAATTTCAAAGACTTTGCCATAGGCATAAGAGTTATTATAGTGTATCGCGCACCACACGCAACACATTCTCCGTCTTGCGCGTAATGGCATAGCGGTCATCGAGGCGACGACCAATAACCCACACGATATCATCGCCCGAAACGAGCACAAACTGTCTCTTTTTTTCGGCAATAGACACCTTCTTATCAATCAGATAGTCGCTCAACTTCTTGCGTCCAGACATACCGAATGGTACAAACCAGTCACCCTCCTGCCAACGGCGCACTTTAAGTGGAAAATGGAGCTTGTCTGCATCGAGCAACGCCACATTCTCACCCTGATCAAGGCTATCAATAAAGTCGATGTTGCAGTATTCGTAATATAGTACCGAGCCACCAGCATATGAGCGCACCGTACCACGCTCAACAATTGTCTCGCAGCTATCCTCCTCGGTGATAGGCGCAATAACCACATCACCCCTATCTACTACCGCCACCCACTCACGAGCATAGAACCTGCGACCTGTAGCCTGAGCATCTATGGCGTGACATAGCGAATCCACAACATCACCCTTGAAGCCATATTCCGAGCTAAGTATCTCGTAAATAACATAGTTACGGGGTAGTGTCGGGCGTATATTTGCAATCTTAAGACGGTGCATATCGCCATTATGCTCAAGCACCTCGTCCTTAACAATATTTATCGCCGAGGTGATAAAGTCCTGCGCCTGACTGAGGCGTGCAATGTTACGGCGCATAATAGTCGTAAACTGCGGATTAATCTCCTTGAGCATAGGCACCAAGCCGAGGCGCACCTTATTTCGAAGGTACTTCGTCGACTTATTCGACGAGTCCTCACGAAACGGAATCCTATGAGCTATGGCATAGTCGTGAATATCCTTGCGAGTTGCGAACATCATAGGGCGCACCACACGACCCACCTGCGTTGTAATGCCCGTAAGACCACGCAAGCCCGTACCGCGTAACATATTTATAAAGAATGTCTCGATTGAGTCATTCGAGTGGTGGGCAATAGCTATGGCCGTATATCCGTGCTCGTCGCACAGCTCCCTAAACCAAGCATAGCGCAACCTGCGCGCCGCCATCTCCATCGACTCACCCGTACGAGCCATCTCGCCCGTAGTATCAAATCGCTTATTGAAAAACTCAGCACCATAACGCAACGCCTCACGCTCAACTAGTTTCTCATCATCGTCACTCTCGGCTCCACGCAGCTGGAAGTTACAATGCGCCACACCAAAGCGATATCCCGCCGCAGCGACAAGCGACATCATAACCATAGAGTCGACACCACCCGAAACGGTGAGCAGCAACTTATCGTCGTGCGAGAAGAGTTCATTCTCCTCGATATACTTTTCAAATGCGTCGAGCAGTAGCATATAACAACCTTTCACTCTACAAAATATTAACCTCAGGGCTTAGCTTAACACCAAACTTAGCCTCCACCCTCTCGCACACATAGCGAGCAAGATTTATGACATCGCCACCCGTAGCACCACCATAGTTCACAAGCACCAACGCCTGGCGGTTGTGCACACCAACACTACCATCGCGCCAGCCCTTAAGACCCGTCTGGTCGATAAGCCAGCCAGCAGCGAGTTTCACGCTGCCAGCATCGCCCGAAACCTCGTAATATGGCATCGCTGGATACTCCTCGAGCAAACGCTCTGCCACAGCACGCTCGACGATAGGGTTCTTGAAGAAGCTACCAGCATTACCCAACACTTTAGGGTCGGGGAGCTTTCTGCCACGAATAGCACAAATCGCTTCACGAATATTTGCCGGCGTAGCCTCACCACGCGCCTCCACCTCCTTGATGACATCGCCATAGCCGAGGTTAGGCTGCGCAGCACGCTTTAGGCGGAACTCCACTGCAAGGATGATAGCCCTGCCACGCAACTCCTGCTTAAACACGCTCTCTCGATACGCAAAGTGACACTCAGCATTACTCAGCCTACGCACACACATATCCTCCGTATCGAAATACTCCACCGCAGTAATCACATCCTTGGCCTCAGCACCATAAGCACCGATATTCTGCACAGGCGCAGCACCAACAGAGCTTGGTATCGCCGATAGGTTCTCCATACCCCACAATCCGCGCTCCACACTCCAGGCCACAAGCTCATCCCAATCATGAGCTGCCTCCACACGCACATCGACATAGTCATCACTCTCCTCAATGATTGTGAGCGACGAACTTACGGGCGTGATGATAACACCGTCGTAGTACTTCGTAAATAGCGTATTATTACCTGCACCCAAGACATACCACTTCTCAGGTCGAGACTCGCGGAAAAGAGTTGCGATATCCTCAGCCGTCTCGAACTCTACTATTTGACGAGCGCACTCCGAAACGCCAAAACTATTACGCTTTGAGAGATTTATGTCATTATATATTCGTTTCATAGTGCAAAGTTAAAAAAATTTTACTACATTTGGGAAATATTTGCCACAATATTCTCCAAGGCACAATGATAAGGAGTCAATAACTAATGATAAAATATAGCGATTATGTTTACACACGATGAGATTACACAGATTGAGGCTCACGGTTTGACTGTAGCTCAAGTTGAGAGTCAGATTGAAAATTTCCGCACCGGATTCCCCGCTCTCCCTGTTGTGAGAGCAGCATCGGGTGGCGATGGCGTAGTTCAGCTTTCGGAGGAGGAGGTTACTGCTGCCGAGGCTCGCTACGACAGCCGCCGTACGGAGCTACGCACCATTAAGTTCGTGCCAGCATCAGGCGCCGCAACGCGTATGTTCAAGGAGCTCTTCGAGTATGTCAACGACGACAAGCGCACGCCAGGCATTGACCGCCTTATCACCAACCTCGAGAAGTTCGCATTCTTCGCAGAGTTAGCAAAGTACCTCAAGCCACAGATTGACGACAAGGATGTAGTTCGCAATATCATCATCGACGGCCTTGGCTACGGCGCAAAACCTAAGGGTCTTGTTACCTTCCACGCCTACAAGGAGGGTGCGCGTAAGCCTGTCGAGGAACACCTCGTTGAGGCTGCGCTCTACGCATCGAACGGCGAGAAGGCAGCCATCCACTTCACCGTATCGCCTGAGCACCGCAGCGGCTTCCTCAGCTTGTTGGAGGAGCGTCAGAGCCACTATGAGCAGAAGTATGGCATCAAGTACGAGGTATCATTCTCGGAGCAGAGCCCTGCTACCGACACCATTGCTGTTAACCTCGACAACACCCCATTCCGCACCGACGACGGCAAATTACTGTTCCGTCCTGCGGGTCACGGTGCCCTCATCACTAATCTTGACAAACTCGAGGCAGACATCATCTTCGTGAAGAATATCGACAATGTAACTACCGACGAGCGCAAGCCCGATACCACCACATACAAGAAGGCTCTTGCTGGCGAGCTTCTTCGCCTTCAGGAGCGTGCCTTCGAGTTCCTCCGTGCCTTCGAGCGAGGTGAGGCGTGCGAGGCCGAGGCTATAACATTCCTCCGTGAGGAGCTCTGCTGCAAGCTACCTGAGAATGCGTCGCGCGAGCTTATCATAGCTACACTCGACCGTCCTATCCGTGTTTGCGGTATGGTGAAGAACGAGGGCGAGCCTGGCGGTGGTCCATTCTGGGTACGCGACGACGAGGGACGCGAACAGTTGCAGATTGCCGAGTCGAGCCAGATTGCGAAGGAGGATATGCACCTGATGAAGGAGGCCACTCACTTCAACCCTGTAGACCTCGTTTGCGGTGTTATGCGCTACGACGGCACCAAGTACGACCTCACGAAGTACACCGATCCTAAGACAGGCTTCATCTCACAGAAGTCGGCGGGTGGTCGTGACCTCCGTGCTCAGGAGCTACCTGGTCTCTGGAACGGCGCTATGGCAAATTGGAATACCATATTTGTTGAGGTACCTATCTCGACATTCTCACCCGTTAAGGTTGTGCAGGACCTTCTCCGTTCTGAGCACCAGTAGGATTTCCTCAAAATTGATAATAGTGGCTAAAGGTTCTTTAGCCACTATTATTATACATATAGGTATAAGCACAAAAAACCACCGACGAAGCCATCTCCGTCGGTGGTTTGCTTTCGGGCAAATTGGGTCGATACGACCAACCCTTAACCCCAATTATTTGTACTCAACGAGCGACTCACCAGTCATCTCCGCAGGCTTTGGAAGGCCCATAAGGTCGAGCACAGTAGGCGCTACATCAGCAAGGATACCATCCTTAACCTTGGCTACCCTATCCGATACAACTACGATAGGTACAGGATTGAGCGAGTGAGCTGGGTTAGGCGTGCCATCAGGATTGAGAGCATTATCCGCATTACCGTGGTCGGCAATCTGAACAACCTCATAGCCGTTTGCCTTAGCTGCCTCCACTACATCCTTAACACACTCATCGATGGTCTTAACTGCCTTCTCGATGGCCTCGTAAACACCGGTGTGACCCACCATATCGCCATTAGCGAAGTTGAGACAGATGAAGTCGTACTTCTGCTCACCAAGAGCCTCCACCAACTTATCCTTCACCTCGTATGCCGACATCTCTGGCTGGAGGTCATAGGTAGCAACCTTTGGTGATGCCACGAGAATACGATCCTCCTGAGCGAACTTATCCTCACGACCACCGTTGAGGAAGAATGTCACATGGGCATACTTCTCAGTCTCAGCGATGCGCAACTGCTTCAAACCCTGGTTTGCAATATACTCACCGATGGTATTAGGGACATTCTCCTTGTCGAACAAGATGTGCAAGCCCTCGAACTTAGCATCGTATGGGGTCATACAGCAGTAGTACAATGGCAAGGTGTGCATACCCTCCTCAGGCATATCCTGCTGAGTGAGCACGATGGTGAGCTCCTTAGCTCGATCGTTACGATAGTTAAAGAAGATAACCACATCGTTTGGCTTGATAGTACCGATAGCATTACCCTCAGCATCTACCTTAACGATAGGCTTAACGAACTCGTCGGTAACATCTGCGTCGTATGACTTCTGCATCGCAGCAACCATATCTGCTGCCTTCTCACCCTCGCCATTAACGAGCTGGTCGTAGGCCAACTTCACACGCTCCCAACGCTTATCGCGATCCATAGCGTAGTAGCGGCCGATGATAGATGCAATCTGGCCAGTAGACTTTGCCATATGCTCCTCCAGGGCTGCAATGAAGCCTTTACCGCTGCGTGGATCGGTATCACGACCATCCATAAAGCAGTGAACATAGGTATTAGCAATCTCGTAGTGCTTAGCAATGTCGCAGAGCTTGAAGAGGTGGTCGAGTGATGAGTGAACACCACCATCTGACACAAGACCCATAAAGTGTACATTCACTCCGTTAGCCTTTGCATACTCAAAAGCTGCAACAATCTCCTGATTCTCGAAAATCGAGTTATCACGGCAAGCACGGTTAATCTTAACCAAGTCCTGATAAACCACACGGCCTGCACCGATATTGAGGTGACCCACCTCCGAGTTACCCATCTGTCCCTCTGGAAGGCCTACATTCTCACCATCAGTCTTAAGCTCAGCGTGGGGGTACGCCGCAGTCATAGCGTTGATATACTCTGGATTGGTCATATAGATAACATCCGACTTGGTGTGGTCGCCGTTACCCCAGCCATCCAAAATCATCAATAATACTTTATTACTCATAATAGTTTAATCGGTTAAATTACTCCTTAATAACAGCCATAATCATCTCGGTAGCCTTCTCGATAGCCGCCTGCAAGCCATCAGGATTCTTACCACCAGCAGTAGCATAATGCTTCTGACCACCGCCACCGCCATTGATAAGCTTCGCAGCCTCACGAACCACAGCACCAGCATCTACGCCCATAGCCACGACATTGTCGGTAAGCATAATATTAAGCGTAGGCTTGCCATCGTGGATGTTACCAATAACCATAACAAGGCGCTCAACCTTCTGACGCAAAGCAAATGCCAAATCCTTCAACACCTCAGGAGTGTAGTTCGAGGTGTGTGAGATAAGGGTTACGCCACCACGCAATGGAGTGTTCTTAGCCAAGCTGTCGGCCAACGATGCCACCTTCTCCTTACGCATCTCCTCAATCTCACGAGTAAGAGCGTCGTTCGACTCCATCATCTTCTCGATAGCCTGCACAACCTTAGGGTTACGCACGAGCTGCTCGAGGCTCGACACCATATCCTGAGCTGTGTAGACAAGAGCCTCAGCGCCCTCACCCGTAGTAGCCTCGATACGACGCACACCTGCCGAAATTGCACTCTCGCTGGTAATCTTAAAGAGACCGAGGTTACCTGTTGCCGATGCGTGGGTACCACCGCAAAGCTCAGTCGATGGGCCGAAGTTGACCATACGAACCTTGTCGCCATACTTCTCACCGAAGAGCATAATCGCACCCGCAGCCTGAGCCTCCTCCATAGTAGCCTCACGATTCTCGATGAGTGGGTAGTTGGCACGGATAAGGCGGTTAACCTCACGCTCCACCTCGCGCAACTCCTCAGCAGTCACCTTCTGGAAGTGTGAGAAGTCGAAGCGAAGACCCATAGGGCCTACCATCGAACCCTTCTGCTCAACATGTGTACCGAGCACCTTACGAAGTGCGTAGTCTACAAGGTGGGTAGCAGTATGGTTGTTAGCAGCCTTCTGGCGTGCCTCAGGGTTAACAACTGCGCAGAACACAGCTTCTGGGTTCTCTGGCAACTGCTTAACGATGTGGATAATAAGACCATTCTCCTTCTCAGTTGCAATAACCTCAATCTTCTCGTTAGCGCTCTCGATATAACCGATATCGCCAATCTGACCACCCGAGTTACCGTAGAATGGAGTGTGGTCGAAAACGAGCTGATATGTAGTCTGGTTCTTGGTCTTTACACGACGGTAGCGAGCGATGCGTACCTCGGCAGTAAGGTTATCATATCCAATGAACTTACTCTCCTCGATAGGCATAATCTCCTGCCAGTCGTCGATATCCTGCGATGCTGCGTTACGCGAGCGCTCCTTCTGCTGCTGAAGCTCCTTCTCAAACTCCTCGATATCCACAGCTACGCCCTGCTCCTTAGCGATAAGTTCGGTAAGGTCGATAGGGAAGCCGTATGTATCGTAAAGAACAAAGGCATCCTTACCCGAAATCTTACCATCCTTCGACTTGCGGATAACGCCTTCCAAGAGGTTGATACCCGTTGCAAGGGTGCGGAGGAATGATGCCTCCTCCTCCTCGATAACACGCTCAATGAGTGACTGCTGCGATACGAGCTCTGGGAACTGGTGACCCATCTGCTTAACGAGGCCATCAACGAGCTTGCAGATAAATGGCTCGGTAAAGCCGAGGTAAGTGTAGCCGTAGCGCACTGCACGACGCAAGATGCGGCGGATTACATAACCTGCCTTTGCATTAGCTGGGAGCTGACCGTCAGCGATAGAGAATGAGATCGCACGAAGGTGGTCAGCGATAACACGCATAGCGATATCGCATTTCTCATCTTTGCCATACTCCTTACCTGAGAGCGCCGCGATGCGAGCGATTGTTGGCTGGAACACATCGGTATCGTAGTTCGACTTCTTACCCTGAAGAATCATACACAAGCGCTCAAAGCCCATACCTGTGTCGACATTCTTCGCTGGCAACGACTCGAGCGAGCCATTAGCCTTGCGGTTGTACTGCATAAACACAAGGTTCCAAATCTCGATTACCTGAGGATGGCTCTTGTTCACCATCTCACGACCAGGAATCTCCTTCACCTCGCTCTCATCACGAAGGTCGAAGTGAATCTCGCTACAAGGACCGCAAGGGCCTGTCTCACCCATCTCCCAGAAGTTATCCTTCTTGTTACCACGAATGATGTGGTCCTCTGGAAGGAACTGACGCCAATAGTCGTAAGCCTCCTGATCGAAAGCCACGCCATCCTCCTCACTACCCTCAAATACGGTAGCATACATACGGCTGGTGTCGAGCTTATACACCTCTGTAAGGAGCTCCCACGCCCACTCGATAGCCTCCTTCTTGAAGTAGTCGCCATACGACCAGTTACCGAGCATCTCGAACATGGTGTGGTGGTAGGTATCGTGACCTACCTCCTCGAGATCGTTGTGCTTACCCGACACACGCAAACACTTCTGCGTGTCGGCAACGCGAGGCCACTTACGAGGGGTATTGCCAAGGAAGATATCCTTAAACTGGTTCATACCTGCATTGGTAAACATCAAAGTTGGGTCATTCTTAACGACCATAGGAGCCGAGGGTACAATCTCGTGCTGCTTTGTTCTGAAAAATTCCAGAAACGCTTCTCTAATTTTATTCGATTCCATATCTATGATTTATTTGTCTCAATTTTTTAGCTTGCAAATTTACATAATTTAAATTAATTTTGCATCGTTATTAGGGATATTTTTAATATTTTTATTTTAATTAATGTATAACGCAAAAAATAGCACCATCAGAGATTGGCTACAAAAGTTGCCAAAGAACTATCGCCTTGCTCTGAGGCTACTTGTTGCGTTGCTCATTGCCGTAATAAGCAATATCCTAATTTCCAGCTGGTTCGACACGCCAAAGATGGCAAGTATACGCCGCCAAAATCAGCGCCTCAAGGCCGAATATAGCATCCTTCAGGGTAAGATACGCTCAGCGGAGCACCTCCTTGCCGATATCAAGCATCGTGACCAATTTGTCTACCGCCCACTGCTCGGTATCGACACGCTCAACATTCCGCAGGTCTACTCCGAGTACAACGACTCGAAATATGCCTCATTCCAGGGCGGCGAGTATAGTGAGATTATCACCGAGGGTTGGAAGAGTCTTGACCAGCTGACTCGCTCGATATACTATGCCTCACTATCGCTCGACGACACGCAGGACTTGGCAGAAAACAAGGAGGAGTTCTCAACCGTGATACCCGCAATTTGGCCTATCGACCGCACAAAACTTAAGAATGTAAGCAGTCTCTACGGTATGCGTGTTCACCCTCGATATGGCTATTGGAAGATGCACGAGGGTATAGACCTTTCTGCACCTAAGGGTACTCCTGTTTACGCTACGGGTAATGCCGTTGTCACCCGCTCATCATGGCAGCCTGGATATGGTCAGCTCATCGAGCTAAACCACGGCTTCGGTTACAAGACCCGCTATGGCCACCTCTCGAAGCGATATGTATCGCCTGGTGACAGCGTGACACGCGGTCAGGTGATTGGCGAGGTCGGCAACACCGGCGTTTCGTCAGGCTCACATCTACACTACGAGGTGCGCTTCCGTGACAAAACCGTTAATCCTATCCATTACTTCAATAAGGATATGTCGCCAGAGTCATATATGGATCTGATGAACCAGCTTGATAATTCAACACAAAACAACTGATTTGATGGTAAATAATGAATACAACTCAAGTAAAGAGTCAGGTCGCAAGCAGCTCATTATGCCGCGTATTATCAAGTCACTTGTGTGGGTTGCAATGATTACTGCGTGGTGGCTCGTGTTGTCACTTACGATTGATATGCCGGCAGAGTATAAGCTTCGCCACTCTACCGACGACCTACGCACCGAGTATGAGATGATGGCCGAACGCTACGATTCGCTAAGCCTCGTCTTGGAGAATGTCGTTCGACGCGATGAGAATGTATTTCGCAAGCTCTTCGAGTCGAACCCTTATGACCTTAGTGCCGACTCGGACAAAGAGCGCGTGGCACTATATGAGGAGCTTATGGATAAGAGCAACGCCGAGTTATCGGAGATACTCGAGGAGCGTATGCAAAAGATATCGAAGATTGAGCACAGAGCTATTGAGGCGCACAACGACCTAAAGTATGCCATTAGCAGCCAAGCTCTTTCGATTGATTGCGTACCTGCTATTCAACCAGTTAACAATAAGCAACTCACGCTGCTAGCAGCTGGCAAAAAGCCACTTATCAACCCCTTTCATCGCGCGATGAGGGAGCACCACGGCGTCGACTACCTCGTACCAGAGGGCACTGCAATCTTCGCTACTGCGGATGGTACCGTAAAGTCGCTATCGGAGAAAAACACATCACACGGCAAGGCGATAACTATCAGTCACGGAAATGGTTATGAGACATCATATAGCCACCTACTTGATATTCGTGTAAAGAAAGGACAAAAGGTGAAGCGTGGTGACATTATCGCCCTTTCGGGCAACAGCGGCCTCTCATTCGTACCACACCTCCATTACGAGGTTATTTACAACGACACGCGCGTCGATCCCGTACACTACTTCTTCCTCGAGCTAAACCCAGAGGAGTACCAGCGTATCATACGCATTGCACTCTCAAGTATGCAATCTTTCGACTAAAGATAAGCCAAACCAACACTCTAATAATAACCATATTACGATGGCTAAAATAAAGTTAATTCTACTCGACTTTGATGGCACTCTCGTCGATACGCGTGATGCTAATGCCTCGGCTTACATCGAGACACTCGGTGAGGTTGGTATCACACTCAGTCGTGAGGAGTACCTCAAGCGCTACTTCGGTATGCGCTGCATCGAGTTCCTGCGCAGCGTGGGCATCAAGGACGAGCACGAAATTGCAAGAGTGCGTGCGAGGAAGGTGGAGCTCTACCCTCAGCATTTTCAAAATGTGCGACTAAATACCGCTCTCTGGGAGTGGTGCAAGATGATGCGCAGTATGGGTGCAAAGGTGTGGATTGTGTCGACGGGTCACATTAGTAATATCACGAATGTGATGCGTTACTTAAAGCTCGAAGAGGGCATTGACGGCATCCTTAGCGGCGACGACATCGAGTGTCCAAAGCCCCACCCAGACTGTTTCCTTAAGGCGATGAATATCGAGGGTGTGACGCCAGCGGAGACCATCATATTCGAGGATTCACAGATAGGCCTAACAGCCGCACGAGATAGTGGTGCTACATATGTGCAAATCAAGGAGTTTTAAGGCTTTATATCAATTGTTTTACACCTAGGCTGCAATATAAAAAACAGAACAAATCCGGATTATATTTGGTAATCTCGGATTTTTTCTTTATTTTTATCCTTCGAAACCTCATAAATATTGTCGTATGAGAAGGCTTTTACTCGGAATATTCGCTATATGCAGCACACTCCAGCTCGTTGCACAGGAACCCGCCACAACTGAAATTGTGGAGAGCAGACCTATTAAGGAGTTCCTATCGAGTTTCAGTGCCATAGATGTCGACGCGCCTATTATCCTGACACTCACCAAAATAGGCAGCGATGAGGCCCCCTATATCATCTACGACACCAAGGGCGTCTATACATCGAAGTTTACAGCCGAGGTAGACAACAGGACGAATACACTCAAGATTTCGGAGCGCAACGATCCTAAGCGTTTGAGCATCACCGAGGTACAGGTATTCTTCTCAGAACTTACTGACATCAACATATCAAAGGCAAATGTTACCGTCGACGGTGTGCTCACATCGCAGCTCCTTGATATCATCGTGTCGAACGATGCCAACTTTGCAGCAGAGGTAGAAGTGCTTGACTTGATGGTATTTGCATCAGGCAAGAGCCGCATAAAGCTATCGGGTACCACACACTACCAGAGCGCCGAAATATCTACCGCTGAGTATGACGCCAGCAACCTTGAGACCATAGCCACCCGTTCAGAGGCATCACACAATGCTATCGTTAAGGTGGATGCTGTGGAGCGTTTGGAGGTCAAGACGGCTACGGGCGGCAAGATATACTACCACACGCAGCCCGTCATTCTGCGCAGCGAGGTGACTCTTTTTGGCGGCGAAATTCAGCGTCTATAAACTATCATTAACATATTCGAATGAAATCGTTTTTACAGGAGGTTGCCCAAACACTCCTAAAACACTATTCCAATGACCTCTCGCATCTTGTGGTGATGTTTCCATCACTGCGTGCGCGAACATTCTTCAACGAGGCGATAGCGAGCTTCGTTGACACACCTATATGGCAGCCAGCGTGGTCTACCATCGACGAGCTTATGGAGCGAGGTGCAGGTCTTAAGCGAGGCGAGAAAATTCGCCTCATAAGCGAGCTATTTAGCATATACCACAAGTACCACCCATCGGAGACATTCGACAGGTTTTACTTCTGGGGCGATATGCTCATCAACGATTTCGATATGATAGATAAGTATCTCGTGGATGCCGACCAGCTACTTCGCAACATCACCGACATCAAGGAGATTGAGTCCGATGTGTCGTACCTGACGCCTGAGCAGGAGAAGATTCTCCTCAGTTTCTGGAACAGCATAGGCCCCGAGGCATCGCTCAGCAAGCAGAAGCAATTTTTCCTCAAGGTATGGCGCTCGCTACCCAAGATTTACAAGGAGTATCGTGAGCGACTCATCGAATTGGGCATCGCCTACCCTGGACTCATTTACCGCACCACGGCAGAGCGCATCGAGCGAGGTGAGGACATCGGCTTGGACAACCGTCGCTATGTACTTGCTGGCTTCAACGCACTTACTAAGAGCGAGGAGATACTTTTCAAGTATATCGCCAGCAGAGACAACGGAGCGGAGTTCTATTGGGACTACGACAACTACTATGTAAAGGATGATAGTCACGAGGCGGGTCACTTCCTTAGGCATAACATTGCCCGCCACCCAGCTACGCACGACATCTCGCACGACAACTTCTTAAATATGAATAAGGAGTTCCGCACCACAGCGTGCGTGTCAAATATCGTGCAAGTCAAGCATATTGCCGAGATTATCAACTCACTCCCAAAGGAGGAGCTCGACAAGCGTACGGCAATAGTGCTCACAGATGAAAACCTGCTCATCCCACTACTCCACTCACTCCCGGAGTCGGTGGGTAGTGTCAATGTCACTATGGGTTATCCCCTCAAGACGACACTTGCATACTCACTCCTCGAGCGATTAATCGCACTGCAAACGCATAGTCGCACCAAGGAGGAGAGTACACTCTACTACCACGCCGATGTTACAGGCTTGTTGTCACACCCCTATATTATTGATTGTTGCGGTGATGCGCCAACTGAACTTGCAGCACACATCGTGAGTAACAAGATAATATCGGTAGACGCCAAGCTATTTGCTGAGAATGAGGTTTTAAGTGCCATTTTTGGTGCCAAGTGCGACGACTGGAGCTCACTCTCTCGTTATATCATCGAGGCGCTGACGAAACTATACTCTACACTCGACACCACCAACACTGTTCAGCGCGAATACCTACGCATCACCATCGACGAGGTACACAAGACGGAGCTATCTATTAAGAGTTGCAGCATCATTGAGGAGGAGTCAAGCAAGCCTCTTGCCCCATCAATCAATGTGTTCGTATCGCTGCTGCGCCGCCATTTGCAGACGCAGAGTATACCTTTCGAGGGTGAGCCTATCGAGGGAATACAGATTATGGGTATCCTCGAGACGCGTAACATCGACTTCAAGAATGTTATCATCCTCTCGATGACCGATGCCACATTCCCAGGTGACCGCACCGAGCAGCCATCGTTCATACCATACGGCTTGCGCTTAGCATACGGTTTGCCGACACCTGAGCAGCACGAGGCGATGTACGCATACTACTTCTACCGCCTCGTACAGCGTGCCGAGCGCATCGAGATGCTCTACTGCTCAAAGGCAGACGAGAAGAGTACGGGTGAGCGTAGTCGCTACATCTATCAGCTCGAGTACGAGTCGCCATACACCATCTCACGACGCGCAATAGGCGTCGACCTTGGTGTGAGCGAGACTCCGCAGATTGTTATCGAGAAGAGCCAGGAGGTCGAGGCTGCGCTTAAGAGATATATAACGCCTAATAGTGGATATAGCCTCTCGCCAACGGCACTCTTTAGATACATCGAGTGCCCAATGAAGTTCTACCTCGCATCCATAGCTAAGATCAAGACTCCCGATGAGATTGAGGATACCATCGATGCCCTGACCTTCGGTAACATCTTGCACGAGACTATGGAGCGACTCTACACCGATATTAAGGGTCAAGATAAACCTCACGCAAAGATTAAGACACTTCTTAATAAAGAGCTCATAGAGCGAGAGGTAAGCACAACCATTAGCAAGCTACTTAATGGTGACAATGCAACAACCGAGGCAGACTTTTCGGGCGACACCATTCTTGTGCGCGATGTCATCGTGAAATACATCATATCGGGCATCCTGCGCTACGACCTTGCACACGAAGGTTATACGATTGAAGGCCTCGAGGATAAGGTGGAGGACAGCTACCCTCTCGACAACGGTATATGCGTCAACATATCTGGTCGTGCCGACAGAATCGACCGCCTCGCAGATGGCTCGCTGCAAGTTATCGACTACAAGAGTGGCAACAAGGAACACTTGGAGTACAACGGCATCGCCACCCTCTTCAACGGTAAGCCCAAGGAGCGAATATCAAACATCTTCCAGACACTGCTCTACTCGATGCTACTGCGCCGCAAGCATAGCGTAGATGTCAAGCCGTCATTGTACTTCGCCTCGAAGATGCTTTCGGAGGATTACTCACCACTACTGCGCGATACGAGCAGGGATTGCGAGATTGCATTTTACAGCGAGGTGATGACAGAGTTTGAGGCAGAGCTCAACAAGACACTAACCGAGCTCTTCGACACATCAATTCCATTTACTCAGGTTGCAAAGGCAGAGAATGAGAACGATGATCCGTGTAAATATTGTGACTATAAAAAGATTTGCCGACGATGAAGCGTGCCAAAATACTAAGTGCAAGTGCTGGTTCGGGTAAGACCTACCAGCTGGCCCTCAAATATATATGCGATATTATCGAGCGTCCTGAGCGTTATCGCAACATCCTCGCTGTGACCTTCACAAACAAGGCCACCGAGGAGATGAAGTCTCGAATACTGCGCGAGATACACCTCCTTGCATCAGGAGCTAAGAGCCCATATGTCGAGAGCATATGTTCGACGCTCGGCATCAGCGAGGAGCGTGCTCGTGAGCGTGCTCTAACTGCCCGCACCAAGATTTTGCACGACTTCTCGCGCTTCAGCGTGCTTACCATCGACCGCTTCTTCCAGCGCATCCTGCGCGCCTTCATCAAGGAGTTAGGCCTCGACCTCAATTACAACATTGAGCTCGACACCTCGCTACTTCTGGAGCGCAGTGCCGATATCCTCGTTGAGAGCATTGCCAAGAATCAGGATATCCGAGATTGGCTCGTGCAGTTTGCCGAGGAGCGCCTCGGTGACGGTGCTCGCTGGGATATGCGCAAGGATCTATGTACACTCGGCAAAGAGCTCTTCAAGGAGAACGCCGCCAAGCGAATGAAGAGTACAATCACCAAAGATAGGCTGCACGCAGTTGTTAATCAGATGATTGAGGTTAGCAACAAGTGTAAGCAGAGAATCAAGGAGTTAGCCAGCAATGCCATCGCTATAATAGAGCGCAATGGCCTTACCGCCAGCGATTTCAATGGTGGTACACGCAGCTTTGTTTTCTCGTTCTATGCCTACGCCGGTGGCGAGCTTAAGATGCCCACTGCAAAGATGCTAAAGGCAGCTGAGAGCGTAAACGAGTGGTACAAGAAGGGTGCGAGTGGCAATGTTGTGACAACAGCGGAGGAGCTTCAACCGATACTTTCAGAGATATGCCAACTCTATACCGATAACATCGAGCATATCAACACCACCGACCTCATTCGAGACAACTACCGCAGTTTCGCGCTCCTTGCCGACCTTCAGGGCAACATCGACACCATCTGCGACGAGGAGAATATTATGATTCTGAGCGAGACCAAGGACATCCTCTCAGAGTTTATCAACGATAGCAATGCCCCATTCATCTACGAGAAAGTGGGCAACCGCTACGACCACTATATGATTGACGAATTCCAGGACACCTCGGTGCGCGAGTGGCGCAATATGTTGCCACTGCTGCGTGAGGCGCTGGCATCGAACGAGAAGGCATCTGTGTTCATTGTGGGCGACATCAAACAGTCGATTTATCGTTGGCGAGGTGGCGATTGGCGACTCCTGAATAGCGACGCCATCGCGGACCTTGGCGAGGAGAACACCGAGGTGATACGCCTCAAGCAAAACTTCCGCAGTCTGCCCAACATCGTCGAGTTCAACAATAAGCTCATTGAGCGCGTGGTAGACACAGATAGCGACTACCTCAATGGTCACTTGAGCACCGCACTTGAGAGGGGTAAAATTAGTTCTAAAACCCACACTGCACTCCACGATATTATGCGTCGTGCCTACACGAATCATAGTCAGGAGGCGGCGATTAAGAGCGACGATAAGGGTTATGTCGAGGTGTCGTTCTACGATAGTAAACTCATCGATTCCCCCTTCATTGCGGCCATAGAAAACGCAAGAAAGCGCAATTACAACTATCGCGATATGCTCATCCTTGTGCGCAATGCCACCGATGCACGCAAGGTTGCCGATGCGCTCTTTGCATACAAGAAGGAGCACTTTACATCGCAAGAAGAGGATAGCTTTAACATCCTCACCTCCGACTCCCTCACCCTCGATGGTTGCGAGATTGCCGACTTCATCATCGCAGTGTTGCGACTTGCGGTATCGTCAACGAAGAGCGACATCGAGCGAGGCATCTACAATCACTACTTGGGCAATAGCCTCGACCACGAGCTAACCGACGAGGAGCAGGCATTTCTCAACCACATATGCTACCTATCGCCTATGGAGGCGTTTGAGGCGATTATATCGCGTTACAACCTCTCAGAGCGCACCGATAGCATCGCATATTTGCAGGCTATGCACGAGCAGGTGATATCGTTCACCACCTCACGCATTGCCGACATCAACCACTTCCTCGAGTGGTGGAACGAGCGAGGCAAGAACGCCACCATATCAGTGGAGATGAGCGACAATACCATCGAGATTACCACCATCCACAAGGCCAAAGGTCTTGAGCGCGATGTGGTCATCATCCCCTACGCACGCTGGGATATGTCGCCTCGCGCATCGCTACACCCTATTGTATGGGCATCGGCGGCAGAGAATAGCGGCGATGCTACCGAGATTGGTGACTTCCCCGTAATATTTGGCAGCTCGATGGAGAACTCTGCCTTTGCCGAAGAGTACTACCGTGAGCTGGTTATGAACCATGTTGACGGCGTCAACCTCCTCTATGTTGCCGTTACGCGTGCTGCGCGCGAACTCTATATGTTCGTACCAAGCAGCATCAACGCCAAGGAGCAGAGCGAGAAGATCAGCAACACCGCCCCACTGCTTCTCAATGCGGTGCCACACATATGCACAGAGCCGATAACCACAGAGCAGGAGGGCAAGAAGATGGTTGTCACATACAGCTACGGCGAACCAACGGAGGCCAAGGCATCGGCAGACAATGGTCAGGTCGAGGAACGAGTAATAAAGGACTACATCTCGAGGGAGGCGAAAATCAAGGTGCGCTACCCCGCACAGCGCCATATCGACGAGGGCGTCCACACTGACAATAAGTCGCTTAGCAACGGTATTCGACTACATCGCATTTTCGAAAGGGCGCACACCGAAAGCGACCTACTCCGTGCCATCGAGCATATGACCCTCGACTGCATGATTGATGCTGAGGAGGCGACAAAGCTAAAGGGTCAGATTGGCCAGATGCTTGCAAACCCCACCGTAAGTGAGTGGTTCAATGGTTCGTGGGACGAGATTAAGTGCGAGGCTGAGATTATCGCTGGCGAAGATACTCGCCGCCCCGATAGAGTTATGATTAAGGACAAGCGCGCCGTCATCGTCGACTACAAATTCGGCGAGAATCGCAGCTCGCAGTATAGCAAGCAGATGGCTGAATATATGTCGCTGCTTGGCAAGATGGGCAGGTACGACCAGATTGAGGGCTATGTATGGTATATCGCCCTTGGTGCGCTGGAGCGCGTGGAGTAACAGAGGTTTAATAATATAGAAAAACTTACGATTATGGATATTAGAATAGGTTGCGGATACGATGTTCACGCCCTGGCCGATGGGCTGCGCCTAGTGCTTTGCGGCATCGAGGTACCACATACCAAGGGTTGTGTTGCGCACTCTGACGGCGATGTGGCAATACACGCCATATGCGATGCGATGTTGGGTGCATTGGCACTTGGCGATATTGGCAAGCTCTTCCCCGATAGCGATGCCAAGTACAAGGGTATCGACTCTACACTTCTACTTAAAGAGGTCATTGAGTTGGTTCGCTATAAAGGCTACGATGTTAGCAATATAGACTGCACCATCGCTATGCAGCGACCCAAGCTACGCCCACACATTGACGCGATGCGAGTACGCCTTTCCGAGGTGGTTGGTATAGCCATTGATCGCGTATCTGTCAAGGCCACAACCACCGAACACCTCGGATTTGAGGGGCGTGAGGAGGGTGTGTCAACAACTGCCGTAGTGCTTCTCATTGCGCAGTAAGCGGGTGGTTGTACCACTTTTTCAGCGTAAAATTTGCAGAATGAAATAAAAGTAGTAAATTTGCGACGCCTTACAAAGGCTTAGGGCTCGGATGGTGGAATAGGTAGACACGCCGGACTTAAAATCCTGTGGGCAGTAATGCCCGTACCGGTTCGACCCCGGTTCCGAGTACTCAAGAGAAGTTCGAAAGAGCTTCTCTTTTTTGCATATATATGCCAATATCGGCGGTATCGGTCTGTAGCCACCAATAAGGCGTAGGCCAATTATTTAGCTTAAAAATTTGATTATTGGTAAATAAAGATTATATTTGTACATTGTTTACTATGCTTATGTAAGCAAGATACACAACAATTAATACTTATTACTTACAAATTATGAAACGCCCCAATTTTATCTATGCTCTGATTGCATTGCTCGCATCAAGCATATTCGTATCGTGCCAGAAGGAGGATACCCCTGTGATAGACCCTAACGAGCCTGAGGCAACTAAGTACTATGTATTTAGCTACGATACATTCGACAATGATGACGATGTGCAGATTATCTCGGCAGATACTACAACTATTAGCATCTCAAAGGATTATATGCGCGCACTGAACTACCAGATTAACGCCAGCGAGGAGACACCTGTGCCTATCACCATCTGGAAGGCAATCAACACCGCACCATTTATCCGTAATGTCATTAGCACAGAGGATGATGGCGACCGCGTGATTCTCACCACCAAGCCAGGTGATCTTGGCGATGTATTGGGCGATGCTGAGCTCGTACTCGACACCAAGATTTTTATCGATCACAGCCAGCCACAGGCGATGACTCGTAGCGGTAAGCTCGTTGATAACTACAACCGCTATACCGATGCAGATGGCGTTGTTCACCCTGCTATTATCATCCTGGACGAGGAGGGCACCTGCAACGACACACTTCCAGCGGGTGCAACCGTACCTACTCGTGGTGGTAAGATTTACTACACTCCAGAGGATATCGAGCGTAGCAACGCTACTTTCGGCATTATCAACCAGAAGTGGAACTTTGGCGAGTTCTCAATCACCTCACCAGAGCCCGAGGAGGCCCTCACCATTGGTATCGAAGAGTCTAAAATGAGCGTTATCTCACACTTGCGCGTTGACCTCTCTACCCGTTGGTTCTCGCTCGACAGATTTGAGTGTATTGTATATGGCGATTTGGACTTTGAGACCACTGCAAGCATCGAGGCTCGTGCTAAGTTCAAGGGCTTGGACGAGGAGGAGGAGTTGGCTAAGTTCAACTGCTTTACCGCAGTCTTTTGGGTAGGTGTTTTGCCTGTGTCTATCAGCTGCGACGCAGGTCTTCAGTTTGTTGCCGAGGCAAGCATCTCAGCAGGTGCTAAGCTCAGCGCAACATACGCATCACACACTGACTATGAGCTTGGTGTTCTTTACAACAACGACAAGTGGCACAGCGTCTATAACGCAAATACAACTTCAGGTTGGACTGACTACGGCGTAGAGATTGAGAAGGTTAGCGCTGAGGCAGTCGTAGGTTTGGAGGTGTTTGCAGATCTTAAGATATACGAGTGCGCAGGTCCTAAGATTACATTCGGTCCTCATATCGCTGCGGATGTATCTGCTTCACGCGAACTTGTGAACGACACCATCAACCTCGCAACATCGGCAAGTATGTATCTCGGTGGCGAGTATGGTGTTGAGCTTAAGGTATTGAAGTGGAAGTTAGCTGCTTGGAAGCACGAGTACACTATTTGCGAGCAGGAGCTTTGGGATTTCGACATCTCACTTCCTTACTCTAATTTGAATCCATTCCCATTTGGAAACAAGAGGTATTAAATATTGGCTACTATGCCTAATTCTGACAATCTCTTCCTGCTCTGTTAGTGAGCGGGAAGAGATTGTTGCTACGCGCCAAATCTATGTCCTTCTGCTGCCGCACGAAATCGGCGATATGGGCTATGGCGACTGCGTGCTACGCGGATTTCAGACCATCCGACGCGACACGGAGAATATGGGTGTGGATATGCACATCTACCGCCCCAATAGCATAGAGGAGGGAGAAGCTATTTTCAGCAAATGGGCGACAACCGACAATCACGGAAAGCCATCACTATTTGTGGTCACTGCAGATGACTACGAGGCTATGTTGGTAGAATATTTTAGCTTAAACGACCTATTACCCGAGGGCAAGGAGATATTACTTTTTGAGAGCCATAATTTACTTAATATCCCCATCTGCAACTTCACAATATCAACCTACGGTGCATCATATCTTGCGGGCGTAACAGCCGCCAAGTGCGCATCGGAACCTCCACTGATCGTGTGGGGAAACTCCAGCGACCTATCCACTATTGGCGCGATAGAAGGCTTTATGGATGGCTACCATAGTCAAGATAGCCACAACGCCATTACCTCCTACTCGATGGCAGAGGATTGGACGGGATATATTATGGCTGACGAGGCATACAAAATGATGACGGAGTGGAGCAAGGAGTATGGCTTCATCTACCCTATTGCTGGCGGCACAAGCAACGGCATCTACCGCTACCTGCGCGAGTACCCTAATGGCCCTTATACCGCAGGCTACGACATCGACGCCTCTCACCTCAGCTCTCAGGTTGTGGGCTCAACGGTGAAGCATATTGACAAACTTATTGTCGACTATATCAAGCAGTGGCTCGACAGCGATACGATGCCCCGAAAGTGTGTCTATGGCCTCGATAGCGAATATGTCGAGTGGCTATTAGCACCCGACTATAAGTCTATGTATCAAGATATTGTGGATAGTCAGTACGAGATAGCGATACAAAAAGAGATGGAGTATGAAGAGGATAATTAGTCTACTTAGTTTGCTTTTCTGCATCATCTTGATAGTGGGTTGTCACAAAGATAACCTCCACATCGCCAATGGCGGTAAGCGCATATGGCACGAACACACCATTGCCATCATACTACCTATGAACAGCGGTATGGATCTGCATTGGGAACGCACCTTGGAGTGGGTCTCAAAGAACTTTGAGAGCGCCTTCGTAAATCAAGAGGAGGGCGTACGCCTCCGATACGAGTGGTACGACGAGAATAGTGCCGATCTTGCGGCGCTGGCGAAGCAGCTCAGCCGTCGTGACGATATCGAGGCAGTAATAGGTGGCGTTAAGAGCGTTAACGCCCAAATTATGGCACCTATATTCACCAAATACAAGAAGGTATTTTTCACATTAGCCACCAATAGCAACCTCATCCGAGCCTACTCCGATAGCACGCTCTGGGCAATGACAGAGAGCGACATCACGCTCTGCGAAATCCTACTCTCTAAGGTTGTAAATTATAAGGGTAAGAGCGTTGCACTGCTCGTTAGTGACGACTCCTACGGCGAGACATTTGTCGATTGGTTCAGCTTCCAGGCCAAGGAGATGGATCTTGTTAATGGCGGCATTTTCAGCTATGACCTAACCTCATTACAGAGCATCAGCGAACAGGCCGCTGCCGCCGATGTTGATTATGTGATATGCACCCCATCGAGCACGGACGACATCCGCACGATGCTCGAGGCGTTCAACAAGCGTGCCGCACAAAACCTGAGAACACCTCGTCCACTCTTCACCGATGTGGCCTATGGTATGAATATCATCTCCGAGGTGGGCAACATCAGCGAGGGCCTTGAGGGTGTAACATACTGCGCAGACCCTGAGTCGGGATTCGATGTATCGTATGGTGTATATTTCAACTCACTGCCAACCTTAGGCGAGTCACAGGTCTACGATGCCGCAACAATCCTTGGCTATGCGATGTGGTATCAACACCTCAATGAGGGCATATCGCTCAACGAGGCCATCAAGGTTATCGTCGACGGCAAGGACTACCATAATGGCGGCTGGATGCCCGAAAATATGCGCGATGTGATTGACGAATTGACTGCGGGCAAACACCCCGATATCAGCGGCGCGTGCGGACTGCTCGACTTTGACTCAAAGGTATACACCAACATCCTCTGCACAACTTATTGCCACTACAAGGTCTATAACGGTCAGTACATAATACTTGACTACAACACCAGCCACGGAGGTTATAGAACAGACTCAGCCTTAGCAAACTGGAACAGACTCAAGGAGCATATGCAGGAGTTCGACTATACTGCTAACAAGATTAACTACCCAGATTTGGAGGATAAGTGGGCACTGCTTGTTGCGGGCTCGAGCGGTTGGGAAAACTATCGTTTTCAGGCCGATGTGCTTGCTATGTACCAGCAGCTAAAATCTTGCGGCTACACCGACGATCATATCGTGCTGATTATGGAGGACGACATCGCCTACAACAGCAACAACCCATATCAGGGTACCATTCAGGTGGCTATCGGTGGCGATAACCTATACTACGATGTCGACATCGATTACCATCTATCGGACCTCAAGGCAGAGGACATCAAATCCATTCTGCTGGGTGACAAGAGCGACCTACTGCCAGAGGTTATCAGCTCGACCGAGAACGACAATCTCTTTGTCTTCTGGAGTGGCCACGGATACCAGAACCAACTCTGCTGGGACGAGCAGTTTCAGGGACTCTCGACCAAGCTCTTGCGACAGACATTCGAGGAGATGGATAGGCGTGACAACTTCCGCAAACAGCTATGGTTTGTCGAGAGTTGCTATTCTGGCAGCGTTCTTCAGGCCTGCGAGGGCATCACAGGCATCCTTGCCTTCACCGCTGCCGACGCCAACGAGACGTCCAAGGCCGACATCTTCAACGGCGTGTTGGGCGTGTGGATGAGCAATCAATTCACCTATACACTCCGCAACGAGATAGCCAACTCACCCACCACGAACTTCTATAACCTCTACCACAAGCTCTTTGTGAACACCCTCGGCTCGCATGTTATGCTCTACAACTGCGACCACTACGGCAACATCATCACCAACACCCTAGAGGAGTTTTTGTAGCTGGCCATAGCCAGTCATAGTGATAATGGTGAAAATTTGATATTTTGAGGCCGTGCAAAGCAATGTCGGCACAAAAACATCAAATTTTCCAGAAAGGTCGTAAGAATGTTTATTCGAGGGGGTAGTAAAGTATATCGCAAAGAAGTTTAGCACCGGATAAAAAGGTCGCCAAAATAATTTTATAAAATATGTAACACGCTAACAAATAGCGAGTTACATATTTTTATCGTGATTCCGACGGGGCTTCATCTTGTTTTATTATTCCCAGGCACTCAAAGAGTTATGCGTATTTAGAGATTTATACTCACACGACACTCATAGGGGCTATACTACTCCCACTTAATAAGATTGCGGTCAAGGGCAATGTGTCGAGGCGTAACAAAGGCCGCTAGGTACTGCGACATAAATGAGTTACCCAAGTACTAACATTAGTCAAGCACCTCTAAATCCTGCTTTGCCTCGGCAAGTACCTCTACCTGATTTGATAAAACCTGGACAGTGGTTGTTGCCTTAATCTTCTCGGCAAGATTGCAGAGGTACGATGTGTTTATCGAGGGCTGAATATCGGGATTCTTCCAACTATCGTGTGCCGGAAGAGTTACAATATGCTCTATTACAGTATCTGCAAATTCAGGGTTAAAGGTAATCTTGACCTTCAAATCTTCGTAGTTATTGGCGGTATTATTTTTTACGGTAATGCTGCGAATGATTGCAACATTGTTTGCTGCCAGGGCAAAGCTCGCCATTGGAATCTGCTGAATACTTACGGTTAGCATAGTGTTATCTTGAGGAGGTAAAGTTGGTTTATTGCACTTGTTGTGTAGTTACATCTGTCATCCGATGCGTTTCTGTACAAAGTTAATTATTATTTTTTAATCACGTTTTTTAAGTTATCAATTTATTTAGTTGCAAAAGGTCAAAATTCGTATCACTTTTTTCGCAAAGGTATCGGACGATTTTGACAACTTATGTCATTTCTCTATTGAGTAATGAAAATTTGAGTTGTTTGTGGATCTGTGCCCAATGTCGCCTTCTTATATTATAGATATAGGGAAGTCGAAAAAATTAGTAAAAACATGAAAAATATTTTCGCCTAATTTGTAAGGTGCAGATTATTAGTTGTTTGCGAACAGACGGTTTGCGGAACAAAACGCCCCACTTGACAGCGTGTCAAGTGGGGCATTTGCCTGCTGTAGATGGTATTATGGCTACAAGTCCTTGATTGGCAGGAAGTCCTGACCATCAACAAAGACGTGTGTGCCAGTGTATTCATCGATGAACGAGAGACGTACCTTGCCCTGCTTAGGCTCATACATATCTATTGCAATCCAATCCTCATCAACCCAAATGCGATCGAAGTTTGAGTAGTCGCGAATAGCCACCTCACTATCTCCGTATGGGAATACACGCACAAGTTTATTCCACCAACCGCCTGGAGAGCCGGCATAGCCTCGCTCGTCTGGTCGTAGACACTGATACAAACCTAGACGGTCAGCGTGATAGCTCTTCTTGGTAAGTATGACAGCCTCCTCGATGGTGCAGTTGTTATTTGGCGATATAGTAGTCTTGGTTGTACCCTTAATCAGTCCGAGCACATTGAGGAATGCCATAGGCTCAAATGCATATGGGGCAATCTGACCCTTGTCTGTAAATTGATCGAGCTGTGGGCTCCAGATAGTATATCTTATACTCGAATTTTTCTTGATATACTCCATTGCACGGTAGATGTATGTAGCCATCTGCTGACGTGTTACAAGTGCTGTTGGATTGTAATTCTCAGCAATGATACCAGCTGCCAGAGCCTTGCGGATGTAGATATCTCCCTCTGCTTGCTTAGGCGAGATTGGTACCTCGGACACATTCTCAGCCAGGCGTACAGCCAGTGAGGCCATCTGTAGGGTAGTAATATTTTTTGAGTAGTCATCGCCGAGCACCTGCTTGTCAATAAGCCCGTAGACCATAGCCCACTTGGTGTCGCTCTCGCCCTTGTCGCTGACCTTGGCGCCGTGGTCATCTTCTGGAACGGCAAAGTATCCTGGATATGTACTACCCCAGAATGTGCCCTCCAATGCCTCCTGCTTATATGGTCCATCCCACGCTTTAAGCATAGATGCCTTAAACTGTTCGAGAGTACGCTCCGTATCACGACCGAAGTTTTTTTCCAACTCCGCCTGGGTGTAGCTTAAAATCTCCTCGCGACCATCTATGCCACAGTAGTAGCACGACTTGCGATAGACCTTCTCGCCCTTAGAGTTGCGGCCAACGTAGTGTCTGCTTGATAGATCCTGCATAATGTAGGCGTGGCTCAAAGGTTTAGTTACGTGCGTACGTTGAGGATTCTCCTCAAAGACGTGCTTTGGGTTATGCTCAACCTTGCCGCAATACTTACAGCTGTAGTAGAACTTCAAATTGACCTGACAGGTTGGATGACGCATAACGGTGTGTGCTGCTGTAACTTGCGCCGAGTAGTCGTGCCCTGGGCAGAAAGTAGTGGTAGCACTTGCCCCTTTGTTTACTGCCTCATCGAAGTTGCCGTGGTAGAGACGCACATTGAACCAGAGAGCCTGAGTAGGAATACTGCGCTTCCAATTGTACTCATCTTTTAGCTCCTCCTGAATAGACAGTAGTCCCTTAGGGTACTTCTCTGCAGGTAGGAATATTGTAACATTCTGGGTTGTTGCACCCTTGCTACTAACAGAATAAGGAGGGTTTGTCTCAAGGAGGACAAATGTCTGTAACACTTTGGCAAAATCTACCTCTGGACCGTACCATATCTCTTGGATATTTGGGAAGGTGTAGAGCATATACTTAACACTACTGCTATCTTCGATGTTGACCAATAGTTTTGTAATGTAGAATGCCTCATTTTTTTCCAGACGCGACTTGAGATTCTGATCTAAGTACCACTCTGTTGGCATGGGCGTTGGAGCCCACTCTGCAACTTGCTGAGCGTGAACCTTCTTTACGTCGCAAGTCTTGGTGTGGTATTCCCAGTAGAAGCTGTCGGCCTGCTCCTTAGAATATATCTTTGTCAGGTCAAGATATGTCTTTGAATTACCAACAGAGGCTCTATAAACGACCGCGCCGTAGCCCTCCTTAGCATCAGCAAGCGCCACCTGCTCGCCATTTACAGTAAAGTTGTTATCATTGTGGCTTAATGAGAATGAGCCTATGCTACCCTGTTTTACGCGAAAGACGATAGTGGCCGTGTATTCGCTATTGGTCTTGAAGTTACCCTCTGCGTCAAGTGGACCACTCCACTGAACACGCACAATCTCTAAATCGTCAGCACTCGATATGGTTGCCGTATTTGATGGCTTTGCCCCTGCCACAGGCTTTGGAATAGATAACGCTGCTGAGGTAATAACCTTCTGATCCATACCAAGTCGCTGCGTCTTAGCCTCAAGATAACATTTCTTGCCATTAGAGCCCGGCACAGCAACAAAGGTAGCCTTTACGCCGTTGATTTTCCAGTCTGAGTTCTGCGAATTCTTGAATACCTTGGACATTCCAGACTTTATTTCTAGGTGTACTCTTATGGTGTAAGACTCACCAGCCTTGAAACAACCGTTTGAGTCGAAGTTGCCAATCCACTCTACACGATTTATCTGTGAGCTGGCTGTGGAAGACATTGTGCCTGTGGTTATAGGCTTCTCTCCCACTACTGGCCTTGAAATTTTAGGATAAGCTTTTGTTACAACAGATCCGCTATATGGCGATGCCATAGCTGCGCTAATTACTACAAACAGCATTAGTGCAATAGCAGTTACTCTTTTCATATATCCAGTGTTGATTAAAGTTTGGTCTACAAAGTTATGTGAAATAGTATAATTACGCAATTTTTTAGCAACTTTGAGTTTATTACTCCCACTCTACAAGGTTCCTAGGGAGAGCGAATTCATCCATCTTTCACTGCGTCGGCTCGGCAATATATGTCTACCAGAGCGGGATTGGCTACTTCGCAGACTTGCGTCTGCTTCGCTTAACGCCTTTCCCTTGGAATCCTCGGCAATGTGCAACAAGAAAGCCGTAATTTGTACGGCATCTTTTGTTATTTCTGAGCATTGTTTCGTGCAAGCCCGATAATGCTCAGAAAAACAAAAGCCACTCTTTCGAGTGGCTTTCTTGTTGCGCATTGCGCTCGTGATTCCGGCGGGATGGTCGGTTTCTGCACCAGACGCGCACAGAGGGCACTTTTTCAGGCTCACTCTGCACTCACTGATGCGGTTTTCTACACTAAAATTTCAAGGCTCAAACTTGCACGATATTACAGCTATTTTTACGATGCAACCTAAAAATAATTCTTCGTTGCGAACTCGTACTGCTCGATAAATATCTGCTTGAATGCCGCGATATTGTTCTGCTCGTAGAACATCAGCATCGCCTTTTTGTAATCTACTGAATCTACCGTACGGAATGAGAGTGGGCAGTATCCCCAGGCCATAAGTATTGCGTTGCTTGTGATTCTGGCGGTGCGCTTATTGCCGTCAGAGAACGCCTGTATATACGACAACAGCACTAACGCAAGAAGAGCTTTCTCAAAGATATTCTCCTTGCCATTTATCAGTGCGCAACTATCCTCCAATGCCTCACGAATCTGGAACTCGTTATCCAGAGGGCGATAGTTCGTACCCGTAATACCTACTCTTCTGGTACGAATACCTCCGCCAACACCCAGCTCTTTTGTTAGGATAGCGTGAATATCCTCAATTCGCCTCGTGGACAACTCCTTCAAATAGTCGGGATTGTCGAGTACGAAATCGAGCGCATCCTTATGGTTGAGTAGCATCACCGCCTCATCTTTTGTCTTGCCTTGGGCGGTCTGCTTCTCTTTCAGTAGTCGCTCGGTTTCGAGGAGAGAATAGGTGTTGCCCTCAATCTGTGAAGACTTCCACGACAAGTCCACACCCAAACGCTCCATCTCCTTGCGATATTCCACCTCGGAGAGGGTCTGCATATTAGCGAGGAACTGCTCGTGGGCAACATTCAAGCGTTGCATATCCTCCTCTGTGAAAATAGCCACCTGCGGAAGTGTCGAGCGAATGAGGTCAAAGTTGAACGACTCCTGGACCTTACGCTCGTCAATATCTTTGAGGAAGTAGGTGTCGATGTCGAGTGGCATCATAAGTTGAGCCTGTGCAGAAAGCGAGTAGCGTGTCGCTCTACCGTTGCCCTCCACAACAATGTCTCCTCGCTGAACACCATCAGCAATAATTCTTTTTAGTGTTCGCTCATTGGGCGCATTAGTCAGCCCAGCAGCAATTTCAACCCTACTTGACGAGGGGTTGTAGTGTAAAAATTGGAGTATTTCAACTTGTATTGTCATACGCATTTCTCTCTTTTCGGGACAAATATAATGATTTTATTTGACAATACGGGACAAATGGCGTGCTAAATGACACGATAATTATGTATTTTTGTCCCGTAAGCTGTCAGATAAATTTCTTTGTTCTTATAAATGACGGTTTGGTTATCCTCATCTGGTGTTACTGAATATTGGTATCTTTACAGCTCGAACTCAAAACTTTCGCAAGTATGAAGATTCCAACAGTCAGTATTAACAAACGCAAGCTCAAAGATCGAAGGGTCTCCATCTATTTGAGCTACCGACCAGCAATCACAGACCCAGTCACAAAGAAAGACCACGCATTTGAAACACTCGGAATATACCTATGGGATAAACCCAGGAATGATATAGAAAAGGAGTTTAACAAGCAGGCGATGCTCAGAGTCGAAGGTATCAAGTCGCAACGAATAATATCGATTATCGACAACGAGTTCGACTTCTTCGATGCCAAAAAGAGAAGCGGAGACTTTCTCCTATTCTTCGATGACTTTTGTGTTGGCCGTCCTCCTATGTATAGAACTTGCCTGGCGCACTTCAAACATTTTACAAAAGGGCGATGTCGCTTCCAGGAGGTCACCGTTGACCTTTGTAATAGGTTTCAGAAGTACCTATTATCCAAAGACTACATCTCAATCCAGAATCCCCACAAGAATAAGCGATTAAGCAACAATGCTGTCAACTCATATATGTCGGTGCTACGCTCTGTGGTGTCTACCGCCTGGAAGCAGAGCCTTATCAAGGACTACCCATTCAGACTTGTTCGCATTGTTCGCCCGCTCCAGGGCTTTAGGGAGTATCTAACGCTCGAAGAGGTCAAGACCCTAGCAAATACTCCATGCCAGGACGAGGTGCTAAAAAAGGCCGCTTTATTCTCCTGCTTGACGGGACTACGATATAGCGATGTGACTGCGTTGACGCATAAGAATCTCTACATCGCCCCCGAAGGTGGTTTCTGCTTGCGCCTGCACTTGAAGAAGACCAAGAAGGAACTCACCATTCCAATTAGTGATGAGGCGGTGGAGATACTCGGCCGAGTCCGAAAGAAAGGTTTTGTCTTTGATCATATGACCGAACGCCCAAAGGTCAATAGAGTAATCGGTAAATGGGTCGAGGCGGCAGGCATCAACAAGCACATTACTTTCCACTGCTTTCGCCATACATACGCAACTCTCCAACTTGCCCTGGGAACTGACATCTATACGCTCTCAAAAATGCTCGGCCATGCCCATGTCGCAACCACTGCCATCTACACCGATGTAATCAATGACAAGAAGCGCGAAGCCGCCAACAGAATATCATTAAGGTAGGGAACGATGTCATTCCCTACCTTAACTACCATTCGCCTTCATTATCATAATTTGGATGCTCGAATCCATCGGTGTCGCAATTGCCCGTTGATACATCCTCCCAGTCCACCCAATTGCCGCTTCCGCGTTTGCGGAATCGATCTGTGTCAAAAACACTACGATCCCAATCCTCTCCGTGGTCCGAATCGTGTTTATCCTCGCCTAGCAAAAAAACAAAGAGTCCCATAGTAAATCTTTTATTGATTATTTCTTATTTCTGATCACGCCATTTGCGCACACAAGGTTTTATGCATTCGATATAAATAACGACCACTATGCCTACGGTAAAAATTACTCCCAGAATATGTCCCAACATAGCCGACTACAATAAGTTCCACACAACATCTACATTTGCGCAACCACTTAAATCGGCTGGAGTTAAATCCATCGGGGCAGCCTCGCACATACTACCTGGGCTTGCAAGACATTGGTCGTACACTCGTCCATTGTAATAGTCCTCATCCAGATTGCCATAACGAACACTTGACACATCTCCGAGTTTTTTACCCAGGGCAGTAGCCATAACCTCCGCCTTTCTTTGCGCATCCTTAACTGCGGCCTCGATAACCTTTAATCTGGCGGAGTCCGTGTCGCTAACCGCAAAACCGAGCTCAATCTCCACACCAGACATCTCTCTGCCAATCTGGTCAAGGAGCGATGTAAGCTGCGGACAACACATCTCCAATTCGATAATGAAGGTCTGTTTAATCTTGTAACCCTTAACAACCCACTGCCATTCACCACGCTCAACCTTTTTATGCACTCGGTGCATACTAACATCAAAACGCGAAGTCTTGGCAAGATCTCTATCAAAACCGTGCTCGGCAAGGATATCTTTGATGTGGTTTGTGTTTTTTGCACCAGCCTCAAACGCCTCTTGATAGGTTGAGTGGAGTGCATCGATCTCCACCGTTACTCTTGTTACATCGGGAGTAAACTTTACATCTCCCTGCCCTAAAACCTTAATTGTTCCCATAACTGTGCTTTATTACTTTTATGTTCCAAATTCTATCTATTACCAACCAATATTCTCGTCCCTCTGGTGTTGTGTTCCAGTCAAAGGCGTGGGCGAATATATACTCGGCATCGCCCGCCTCCCACAACGCTTCATCGAATACAGTATAGTCGTTGTATTGGTAAAAGGCTCGGTCAAATGCTTCCTCGCACCCCAATACTTGTAGAAACCAGCGAAATGTCTTGTAGTCAACCATTCCCATACTAATTATCGCCATCACCAAAGATGTCAAAAAGCCAATCCAGCAAAAACAATTTCCACAAAAAATCCCACATACCCCCAAATTTTTAGTAAACAAAAAGTCCCAGCAACACTTGTTATGCTGCTGGGACAAAGGTATAAGCCCGATTTGACAATTTCTGTCAATGAATATTATTTGTCAGAATTATAGCCACCATACATTCGAGTAACTATGGATTCTATATACTCATCAAACTCTGGCGTTAGAATCTTAATGTCATCAGATAAGCCCATAACAAAGCGACCAATACCAACATAGTTACACACCATCGTATCGAGTAGCCAATGTGAGCTATCTATTTGTTTAAGGTCGCGGGTAGCTAATGGATACTCTTCAATCAGAAGATTGTGGGACATAACTCCCAACTCCAACTGTACTCGTTTCTGCTCAAATCCCGTAATGCGAAATATGTCGATGTAGCCTTCGTGATGTTGGTTGGCAAACTTCCAATCATCGTTTATCACCTCGACCGATCCAACGCGGGCTGTATTGAAGAGTTTATTAAGTCCAGATTCTGGCTCGTAACACCAGATCTGTACATAGTTTGTCGTAAATCCAAATGGCTCAACCAGACGATCGCGAATTACTCCCGTGTGTGATGATGCGTAGCTGCGAAGAATAACTTGCTTCTGGTTATTTATAGCTTCGATTACTCGATTGACATTAATCGCATTCTTACCTTCCACAACACTATCAGCAAGTGATGTGCAGTTATAGACAGCCGTGAGCTTTTTGCGGAGGTTTTGCTTGAGCATATTGGTATTGTCAAGGCACTCGATGAGCTGGTTGACAATGTGCGCCTCCTCATCGGTAAAATGGATAAGCTGTGAAATCTCCTTGAAGTAACGGCTATCCTTGCCGAGCTTATAGATGCCGCCATCTTTGCGCTGCACAACAAAACCCGAATCTTTGAAGGTCTCGATATAACGATACACCGAACGATAGGAGATGCCGAGTCGCTCGGCCATATCCTCTACGGTGTAGTTGTTGTTGCCCGTCATCATTTTCATCAGACGAAGCACTCGCTCAATTTTCGGCTGTTCCATAAGATATTCTTATTCTCTTAATATTGTCTTAAGAATAAAATCAAATTGCGGTATTATCGTTTTAAGTCCTTCTATGATTCTCGCAGTTTCCTTGTACTTTTGATTAGGCATCCACAATCCATTCTCCTCCATTGGGTAGCGGGTATTTTGTTGCAATTTTGAATTAGTGCTATTGCTGAATAAAATCGCAAGACAATATATAAATATGTTCACATAGAACATGGTCTGAACATGCCAGTACGCAGAATTTTTACTGCAACTTTTGGGTAACCCAATTGCAGAATACGCGCTTGGTTCTATGTAAAAGTCCTCTGGTGCGTCTTCTTCCAATACTTTATAATATTGCTCCAAAAATAGATTATATACTTTTGCCATATGAGCAAGGCGGGTTTCGAAACCCTCCTTATCACACATTTCGTGTTTTATGTATTCGCATAAATCTATTGAGCCAGAATCAAGTTGTTTGTAGAATTCCTCTATTGCACTCTCAGGCGCATGACTAAAACTTTCAGCTGTCTTTAAAATCTTATTCTCTAGTAAAATACCTTTACAATGCATTCAATACATTGCTGCAAAAAAAACACACAATGATGATACTTTTTATTTTCTAAAAGAAGCTTTGCTGTAGATAAATTGTCTTTTGCTACATAGTACCAACGCAAAGTGCCGTCTGTTCTTTCATTATCCGCAACGCCAAACACATCGGTCACATCATGCGTAACAATTTGGCTAGATATTTGCCGTTTTGCCATAATTGAATCGATTAGTTTGCTTACACTACAAACTTTTTTTCGATGATACTTCTCTTAAGATATTAACAAAGACAAATGGAGACTTAAACGCCTCTTTCTCCTCATCATATTTCTTCTGGAGATATGCTAGTCCAGTATTTGCATAACCTTCAATTCTTCTCATCATTGATGATATACACTCCTTAGTTTTATCGTCATCCATTGAGTCCAAATCTATCCACTTAAAGCCTAGTTTTTCCTCTGGCTCTGACAGAATCAACATTTGAATGTAATCAACTAACTCTATAGGTTTCCAGCTTGCAATAGGCGCAAAGTCCCTAGCATCGCCATTTCCAGAAATAGGCATACACTCTCCTATATGATATCCAATCATAAATGCATACATGTAGGTTTGGTAAAATGCACCTAACTGAATGTATCCGCCTTGTGTATCACCCTTCCTCGAAATAGCTTCAATCAAATTATAATACTTCGACAAATACTTCGGTTTCTTTGTATCTATCTCTTGTTTGAATCTTTGATAATTCATAATAAGCCCGTTTTAATGTTATTTGTATCTTAGTATCTCTGTACAAAGTTGAGTTGGGTCTGCCTCCTGCGGTATGCGATTAACATAGAAAGTACCCTGCAATTGTCCATCGAGCATCTGCTTCAAGACCTTGTGGCCGTCCTCCGATAAACATTGCTCGTCATCCACATCGTACAGATCTTTAATCAAGATTATACTTTGGTCAAATACATCAGGAACAGTATCAAAGAAGTTATTGATGAAGTT
>JAGBTP010000028.1 GCA_017631255.1 Alistipes sp. | reverse complement strand
GTGGCAGTAGGTCAGGAGGTTGCTATCCTCGAGGCTATGAAGATGGAGAACTCTATCACTTCGGACTTCGCTGGTAAGGTTAAGCAGATTATCGTTAAGGAGGGTGACACCGTTCAGGCTGAGGGTGTTATCATCGAGATCGAGAGCGCTAAGGCTGGTGCAGGTGCTGCTGCTAAGCGTCCTGTTACAGGCAAGACCGTCGTTGCTCCACTTCCAGGTCGTGTTATCGAGCTCAAGGTTAAGGTGGGCGATAAGGTAGCTGCTGGCGATGAGGTTATGATCCTCGAGGCTATGAAGATGGAGAACTCTATCACTACCGACTATGCGGGCTTCGTGCGCCAGATTCTCGTTGCTGAGGGCGACACCGTGGCTGCTGATGCTATCCTTATTGAGATTGCTGACTCTATGGACGAGGCTGAGGGCGAGGCTGCTGCTGAGAAGCGCGTTACCGCTGCTGATGGCAACACTGTGAACGCTCCACTTCCAGGTCGCGTTATCGAGATTAAGGTTAAGGCTGGCGATAAGGTTACCATAGGTCAGGAGGTTATGATTCTCGAGGCTATGAAGATGGAGAACTCTATCTCGTCTGACTATGCTGGCGAGGTGCTTGGTCTCCTCGTAGCTGAGGGTGACACCGTTGCGGCTGATCAGCCTTTGGTTGTGATTAAGTAATTCCTTATGACAAGGGGCGCAGCTGTGCCCCGCATATAAAAGGGCGAATGGGAATACGCAAGTATATCCCATCCGCTCTTTTTTTATTGGCAAAATCGGCACTTAATTCGGGCACGCTATAAAGTTTCACCTACTTGCCACCTGACGATATCGCTCCTCGATGACGCTCCAGTCGACGACCTTCCAGAGGTTCTCGACGGCATCCTTACGCATATTGCGGTAGTCGATGTAGTAGGCGTGCTCCCACACATCGATACACATCAGCGGCACGAGGTCGTCGGTAAGTGGGGTTGCGGCGTTGCTCTTGGCGAGAATGTAGAGCTCGCCATCACGGTCAGCAGCGAGCCATACCCAGCCAGAGCCGAAGAGCGAGGTCGCCGTATTTGTCATCCTTCGCTCGAACTCCTCGACGCTACCGAAGCGCTCGTCAATAGCACGCCGTAGCTCGCCCGTAGGGTGGTGCTTGGCCTTAGGCGATAGCTGTGCGAAGTAGAATTGGTGGTTCCACGCCTGTGCGGCATTGTTGAAGATAGCACCATCGCTGCCCAGCACGATATTCTCAAGCGGCATCGTGGCGTAGTGCGTGCCCTCGATAAGTTCCGATAACTTGGCGACATAGCCCGCATAGTGCTTGTCGTGGTGGAAGTGCATAGTCTCAGCTGAGATGTAGGGCTCGAGGGCATCGTAGGCGTATGGTAGCTCTGCGATGGCGATGAGTGTCGTGGCAATAGTTGTCATAGTCATAATCGAATTATTTTAGTGTTACACTCCTCTCGCTACGCAATAATGAGGCCAGCGTGCTGCGTCGTAAACAGAAAAGAGGGTGCCAACCGAGTTGTTGGATACCCTCTTTCGTATTATCGTTTGTCTCCCTTACTCCGCCTGATGGAGGATAACACGCTCGATAGCGCGCTGGCAGACAGGGCAGAACTGCTCTGCGGTGTTGTTGCGCATACGGCATACATCCGTTGGGCGGTAGATGCCTTTAGCACGGTAGCCGCCACCCTCGTAGACGCCTACAACATAGTTTTTAGAGCGCTCAGCGGTAACCTGGGTAGGTATTTCTACACCCTCGGCAACCATATCTGCCCACTTAGACTCGAAGTCGACAAGCGTAGTGATGTTAGGCTCCCAAGGCTCGTGCTTGAGTGAGTGCATCTCGTCGTTGTTGTCGGCAGAGAGGTAGAAGTACTCGTCTCCGAGGCCTGCGAACGAGTGGCCAAACTCGTGTACCACAACAGGGCGGAACGATGGATGGTGCGCTGTGGTGAGCGTGTATGAGTTATAGATGCCACCACCACCATAGGTGTCGGTATTTGCAAGGATTACGAAGTGCTCGCAAGGGATGTTGGTAGCAAGGTCGTACATAGCATAAACATTGCCCGAGGTGAGGTAGCGCTCCATATAGAAGGTCATAAAGTTAGAGCCTACGGCGGTGTTGCGCCAAGCCTCCTCCTGAGGTACGCTCACATTGCTATCGGCCGAGGGGCTCGCTACGGCGATGAAGTTAAACTTATCGCTATGGCTCTTGAATGGCTCGTACGAGAGTATCTCGCTGGCGGTAATCTTAGCATCCTCCATAAAAAGCTCCATCTCCTCAGCGGTGTAGCCCTCGGCAAGAATGACTACATCGATAGCCTCCTTCGAGTCGCCACCTTTATGTATATAGGTATAGGGGAGTGCTGGCTGCTTCGAGCAGTCGCGTATAAGCACATCGGCTGGATCGAGAGTGAAAGAGTGTACGCTCTCCTTTTCCGTATTGTCACGCAGTACGAGGGTGGCAATGACGGAGCGCTGAGGCTCTGGGATGAGGAGCGTAAACTCGAAGCTGCGGGTGATGTTTGCCGCCTCAGGCGTTGTAATCCACTCCTGGAAGAGTGACGAGAATGAGGTCTTGTATATCACCTCGCCGCTCTCCTTATCCGTAAGCGTGAGGTCGCCATTACCCTTGAGGGGCACGCTGTTGAGGTTGATGCGACGGCCCCACCAATTCTCCGTAGCGGAGATGTCGCTAAGGGCGATATACTGCTCTGTGGCGTTACCCATAAAGGTGTAGTCAAGGCGCAGCGTAGCATCGTTGAAGTGCGCGTCGAACTGCTGTGCATAGAGTGTTGTGGTGGCAATGAGTGCCACTGCAAATGTAAGGAATCGTCTCATTATGTGGTAGTTATTAGCTTGGTTTACGGTTTACTTATTGACAGTCGTATTATCATCTGGTCCGCCCCAGAGGTAGATTTTCGACTCGGTGCCCTCCCTTAGGCGGCCGATGTTCTTGCGGTGCGTGATGACCAAAAGTACCGCCACAACCCACGAGAAGATGATGAACGGTATGCTCTGGAATGGAGCCGTAGAGTCGTAGGTCATCGTCGAGAAGATAATCACGAAGAAGGGGTAGCAGCAGCCCGCCACCATCGAGGCGAGCGACACATAGTGCCAGATAGCGAAGACGAAGCACCACACGCCGAAGCAGAGCATAAGGATAGGGGCGTAGATACCCGTGCCAGCGCCGAGGAGCGTGGCAACACCCTTGCCGCCCTTGAAGTTAGCGAAGATAGGGTAGATGTGGCCCAAGACTACGAATACCGTGGCTATGATGCGCAGGTTGATGAGCCACGCCTCGCTAACGCATTCGTCGTAGCGCATAAGTGAGGTGAGGATTACGGCCACGAAGCCCTTGAAATAGTCTATTATAAATACTGGTATGGCGGCACGCTTGCCCAGCACGCGGAGCATATTCGTTGTGCCGGCATTCTTCGAGCCGTGCTCGCGAATATCTATGCCATAATATTTCTTACCAATCCACACAGCGCTTGGTATCGAACCAAGCAGATAGGCCGCAATCATAAGTGCTATGATCGATAGCCAAGTAGTAGCTTCCCAAGATGCCATAATCGTAGTTTGTTAGTAATACTCAGCGAGATAGCCCTAAATGTTACTCGCGCATTTTAGACAAAGTTACAAAAAAAAGCCAAATAACAAAATTTTTGTCGCCACTCAATAATTTTATGTTGCGCCAATAATAGTTTTTTTTAGGTTGATTGTTGTCAGATTCAAAAAAATGTGTAATTTTGTTGGTTGAAATTACATAATTGCATATTTATGAAACTACAACTTAATCTTACCAACCTCGCAGTATCGGCTAAGGAGTCCTTGACCGACTGGAAGTGGTGGTCGTCTATGGGACAGATCGTCCTTGGATGTTTCCTCGTTGCCGTAGCCTTCGTGGTATTTATCAACCCATACAACTTGGTGCCTGGTGGTATCTACGGTCTGGCCCTCGTGCTTCATAACCTATTCCCATCGATTCAGGTTGGTACATTCGGCTATATGTTCGATGTGCCTCTTATCCTTACAGCCCTCGTACTCTTTGGTGGTACCTTTGGTGGTCGCACGATCTTCGCATCGTTCCTAACACCTGGTATTATGAACATCCTCGACTACTTGGTCTACCCAAGTAAGGAGGCTATCGAGTCGCTCGACCCTGCCCTCCTCCTCGGTGGTCAGATCGATCTCTCGTCGCACTTGATGCTCGCTGCTATCATCGGCGGTTGCTTCAGTGGTGTGGGCGTAGGTATCGTGATTCGTAACAATGCAGCTACGGGTGGTACCGATATTACAGGTATGCTCCTGCACAAGTTCGCTAAGATGAAGTTCGCTAACGGTGTGTTGCTTTCGGATGCTATCATCGTGCTCAGCGGTCTGCTCGTTATCGGCTTTGGTGTTGGTATCGAGGGCCCTGGTGAGGGTGTTATGCTCTCGCTCTACTCGGCAGTATGTATCTTCGTCAATGCTAAGGTTTTGGGTTACACTATCGACGGTGCCTCACGCGATAAGCTCCTCTATATAATCTGTGAGAAGCACTCGGAGCAGATGCGCGACTACATCCTCAAGGATCTTGACCGTGGTGGTACCTACCTCAAGGCTAAGGGTATGTACACCGGCAACGATAAGGAGATGATTTTCCTCGTTGTGAGCCGCAAGGAGGTGCGCAATGTGCAGCAGAAGATTAAGGAGTTCGACCCACACGCCTTTGTGGTTGTAACCGATGCGTACGACACCTTTGGTCTTGGCTTCAAGCCATTCCCACAGGATGATGGTATGCCAACAGAGTAGTGTGGCGAACTGCGAAATTTAGATAAATAGGGGTTAGTCCGAAGTTCGCTTCAGGGCAACCCCTTATTTTAACTGAACGGAGTATGAATATAAACATCAATAACCTAAGACCACTAACGGGTAGTGGTCGTAAGCTATACATCGAGACCTACGGCTGTCAGATGAATGTAGGCGACTCGGAGATTGTCGTATCTATTATGCAGCAGGAGGGCTTCCGATATACCGAGAGCCTCGAGGAGGCCGACATCGTACTTATCAATACCTGCTCGATTCGTGATAATGCCGAGCAGCGTATCTGGGGTCGCCTAAGCGAGATGCGTCGTATGCGTAAGCAGAACCCTGGCCTCATAATCGGCATCATCGGCTGTATGGCTGAGCGCCTTAAGGAGGATTTGACCAAGGGTGGTACGGGTGTAGATATCGTTGCGGGCCCTGACTCGTATCGTGACCTGCCTCGCTTGGTGAATGCCGTTGATGGCGGCTCGAAGGGCGTAAATGTGGAGCTCTCGAAGGAGGAGACATACGCTGAGATTGCCCCTGTACGCCTCGATAGAAACGGAGTGAGTGCCTTTATCGCCATTATGCGTGGTTGCAACAACTACTGCTCGTACTGCGTAGTGCCATATACACGAGGCATCGAGCGTAGCCGTGATGCTGTGACAATCGTGGCTGAGGCCCGCACGCTCTTCGAGAATGGCTATCGTGAGGTTACGCTCCTCGGTCAGAATGTCAACTCGTACCGTACGGGTGATGTCGACTTCCCTGAGTTGTTGAAGCAGGTGGCTGAGATTTCACCGCTGCTTCGTGTGCGCTTTGCAACATCGCACCCTAAGGATATTAGCGATAAACTCCTTGAGACTATGGCTTCAATGCCAAATATATGCAAGGCTATCCACTTGCCTGCTCAGTCGGGTTCGACGGAGATGCTTAAGCGTATGAATCGTAAGTACACACGCGAGTGGTACTTGGAGCGTGTGGAGGCCATTCGTCGCTATATGCCTGACTGCGCCATCACCACCGACCTCATCGCAGGCTTTGCGCACGAGACCGAGGAGGAGCACGAGGCTACGCTCTCGCTTATGCGTGAGGTGGGCTACGACTTTGCCTATATGTTTAAGTACTCGGAGCGCCCTGGTACCTTTGCGCAGCGCAACCTTGGTGACGATATCCCTGAGGATGTTAAGACGCGCCGCCTGACCGAGATTATCGACTTGCAGAACAAACTTTCGGAGGAGAGCAACAAACGCGATGTGGGCAAGGAGTTCGAGATCTTGGTAGAGACCGTGTCGAAGCGCAGCGATGCCCAGCTTTCGGGTCGCACATCGCAGAATAAGATGGTGGTATTCGACCGTGGCGACCATAAGATTGGTGACTATGTGAAGGTGCGCATTACGGGTTGTTCGTCGGCTACGCTCTTCGGTGAGGAGATTAAGTAGGGCGGCAAAAGCAGAAACTAAGCGTCCCTAAAATTTGCCTTTGCTCTGCAAGTTTGGGCGGGCGCAGGTAAAAGCTGGCGCAAATAGAGCTGGCGTAAATAGAGCTGGCGTAAATAAAATACGGGTTATCCTGAAGTGGATAACCCGTATTTTTTGTCGCTATGTCCGTGCTACTCTGCGTACTTCACATTAGAGAGGAAGAGGCCGCAGGCGGGGGCGCCAGCACTTGCACGCGATAGGTCGCGCGAGGTGATGATATCCTCGAAATCCGAGGGGCTATACTTGCCTCGTCCCACATCAACGAGCGTGCCCACTATGGCACGCACCATATTGCGCAGGAAGCGGTCGGCGCGTATCGTGAAGCGCAGCGTGCCATCCTCCTCCACGCTCCACGCTGCGTGGCTGATGTGGCAGATGTTGGTCTTGTTGTTCGAGTTGAGCTTAGCAAACGAGGTGAAGTCCTCGTGCTGGAGGAGCCTCGCAGCAGCGTCGTTCATCGCCTCGATGTTGAGCTCTACGGCAAAGTGCCAAGCCGAGTAGCGGCGGAAGGGCTGCTTATGTGCTGTAACGAAGTAGGTGTACTCCCTCTCTCTGGCATCGAAGCGTGCGTGCTTGGTGGTGTCGACCTCGTAGATACGCATAATGGCGATATCGGGTGGCAGCACCTTGTTTAGCTTGTAGCGTAGCTGTGCCGTATCGACGACCTTGTCGGTGTCGAAGTGGGCGGTGTAGAACGAGGCGTTGACACCCGTATCGGTGCGACCCGCACCCACAATCTCAGTGGGCGCACCGAGGAGCATTGTTAGCTTTGCCTCGATAGTGCCCTGCACCGTAGCGGTGTCGGGTTGTCGCTGCCAGCCGAAGTAGGCGGCACCGTCGTATTGTAACTCAATGAAGTAGCGTGGCATATAAAAAAAAGGAGGATGATGGCCCGTGTGACCGCTCATCCTCCCTGCGATTAAGTTATTACATATGGATAGCGCAGCCGAGTGCATCTTCGGCAGCCTCCATAACTGCCTCGTGCATAGATGGGTGCGCGTGGATGGTGCGAGCGATGCGGTGTGCGCTCACGCCGAGTACCTTAGCAAGTGTAGGCTCGCCAATCATCTCCGTAACATTGTGACCCACGAAGTGAGCACCGAGCAGGCGCTCCTCAGCGTCGAAGATGAGCTTCACAAAGCCATCACGCTCGCCAGCAGCGGTAGCCTTACCAGATGCGGTGTATGGGAACTTACCCACCTTGTATTCCACGCCCGATGCCTTAACCTGTGCCTCGGTCATACCCACAGAGGCAACCTCCGGTGAGGTGAAGATACACGAAGGGATGGTAGAGTAGTCCACTGCCTCAGGGTTGAGGCCGCAGATGTGCTCAACGCAGTGGATAGCCTCTGCCGATGCCACATGGGCAAGGGCTGGGGTAGCGATAATGTCACCGATAGCGTACACGCCGTCGACATTCGTTTTGTAGTGCTCGTCGACCTTAATCTTATCGCGCTCAACCTCGATGCCAAGCTCCTCGAGGCCGATGCCCTCGATGTTCGACTTGATACCTACGGCCGATAGTACGATGTCAGCCTCGAGAGTCTGAGCGCCCTTCTTGCCCTCGACCTCGATTACGCACTTGCCGTCCTCGCGCACGCTGACCTGCTTCACGGTAGTAGATGTCATAACCGTAGCGCGCAGCTTACGGAAGGCACGCTCCATAGCCTTGGCGGTGTCCTCATCCTCGAGAGGCATAATCTGTGGCATATACTCGACGATGGTAACCTTAACGCCCATAGTTGCGTAGATGTAGGCGAACTCCGAGCCGATGGCACCTGAGCCCACAACAACCATTGACTCTGGGAGCTCTGGCAACACGAGAGCCTCCTTCGACGAGATGATGTGCTTGCCGTCGATAGGCATAAAGGCCATCTCGCGTGGACGGGCACCCGTAGCGAGGATGATGTGGTCAGCCTCGTAGTCAACGCCCTCAACCTCGACGATATCCGAAGCCTTGAGCTTGCCAAAGCCGGCGATAAGGTCGATGTTGTTCTTCTTGAGCAAGAACTGAACACCCTTGTTCATCGTAGAGGCCACGGTGCGCTCGCGCTCAACCATCTTTGCCCAGTCGGGCTTAACCTCGCCCTCGATGGCTACGCCGTAGGTAGCGGCAGCCTTGCAGTCGGCAAATACCTGTGCTGAGCGTACCAATGCCTTGGTGGGGATGCAGCCCCAGTTGAGGCACACGCCACCAGCATCAGCCTTCTCGACGATAGCCACGCGCTTACCGCACTGAGCAGCGCGAATAGCCGCCACATAACCTCCAGGGCCTGAGCCTATAACAATAATATCGTATCTTTCCATAGTGATGATTCTTTAGTCGTAAGCAATTACTTTACCACGCGAAGGATCTCGCCCTTGTCTGCCGCTACGGCACGCTTCCAATTCTCGCTGTAACCAGGCATCTCGATAATGCCAGGGATATCCTTGCCGTTGCCGTTGTCGACGAACTTGCCGTTCTCCTCGCCCTTGACATTACCGTCGATGTACTTAACCATAAGGTACTTATCGAGGTTGGTCCAGAGGTTGAAGAGCTGCTGTGCGCACTCAACAGAGAAGTCAGTAGCCATCTGGCGAGCCTTCTTCTCTCTGTTAGAGATGTTAGCGATGTGCATATCCATGGTCTCTACGGCCTTGATAGCCTCGTTCTCCCAGCTGTCGACATACTCGCGTACCTTAGCGCCTACAAGGTTGTAGCGGAGGTATGCGAACTGAGCGACGCGGTTAGTAATCCAGAACATAGAGGTGTCAGAATACTGAAGCATAGAACCATTGCCTACGCGCAAGCACTCAGGAACCTCGAGTGAGTTAACATAGATAGGCGTAAGTGGCGATGTGGCAGCATCGTCGGTACCGAACCAGAGGATGCCTACCTTCTCAGGGCGTGCCTGACCTACGAGCCAGAAGCCTGTCTGCTGTGTAGCAGTAGCGCGCTCGTTGCAGTACTCAACGCCGTCAACCTCGAAGTACATAGGACGCCAGCGGTATGGGCAACCCTCGCCACCAGCACCGATGTCGGTAGTCATATCCATCTTAGTGCCCTCGTAGTGGTCACGCATAGCATCCATAAGCATCTTAGGCGAAATCTTGGTGTTAGGCTTAACCCAGAGAGGCATACGGTTGTTAGGGTTGTGGCCCATAGCGTAGTCCTCGTACTGATCCATATCGTCAGCTACGGCACGGAAGAATGACCATACGCGAGCCTCGCAGCCACGCATAGCGCCGAAATCGAGTGGAGCATAAGCATCAGCAAAGCTGAAGTCCTTGTCCTGGCCCTCGAACCAGCCGAACTTACGAGCTACATCCGCTACATCCGCTGCGTAGATGCAGTTCTCAGGGTCGTCCCAAGGGAAGGTGGTGATGCGCGCCTGGTTGGCGTGAGCACATACATAGCCGTCAGGAATACGGCGTGCTACCCATACGATACCCTTATCGTTAGGGCCCTTGCCGATAAGCTCCATAATCCACGCCTCGTTCTGGTCGATGAGTGAGAATGACTCGCCTGATGAGCAGTAGCCGTAGGTGTTGGCAAGGTCTACGATGATGTCGATAGCCTCACGAGCGGTCTTAGCGCGCTGCAAGGTGATGTAGATGAGCGAGCCGTAGTCGATGCCACCATTTGGATCCTCGAGCTCAGGGCGGCCGCCGAAAGTAGTCTCAGTGATGAAGAGCGAGTGCTCGTTAGAGTTACCGAGGGTGCGGTAACGCTCCATCTGCTGTGCAATCTTGCCGATATAACGGCCTGTATCCCACTCAGTAACATCCATTAACTCGGTGTACTTGCCAGGGATGTACTGGTAGAGTGCGCCGTAGAGACCGTGTGAGTCAGCGGCGTAGGTCACCATATTCGAGCCATCGGTTGATGCGCCACGCGTAACGATAAAGTTGGTGCAGGCGTCGGCACTATTAATTGCACCGATAAATGCGCCCACAAGAGCGATAAGTTTGAATAGTCTGTTCATACTTTTGTTTTAGGTTGTTTATGTTTATTTATGCTTGTCGTTTTGCTACCTCGGAGCGTTGCCGCCCTTTAGGTACATAAAGTATGAAACTTCCACCACTTGGCCCCTCTCTTAGGGAGTAAAAGGTCGATGTAGGAGAAGCATCATTATGATGCCAAAGGTAATAATTTATTTTGAAATAGTTGTGGTGTTGTCTAATATTTTATAAATTTGTGACTCGAAAATAACTCTTATGCTATGAATATTAAGGAGCGACTAAATAGAATCAAGGCCTCGTTGCCCGCAGGCGTGGAGCTTGTTGCCGTATCGAAGTTTCACCCAGTGGAGAGCCTTCAGGAGGCATACGACGCTGGACAGCGCATCTTTGGTGAGAGCCGTCCGCAGGAGATGGCATCCAAGGCGGCAGTGCTGCCAAAGGATATCGTCTGGACTATGATTGGCCACCTGCAAACCAATAAGGTTAAGATGATCGCACCCTTTGTATCTCTTATCGCCTCGGTTGACTCTGAGAGGCTTGTCGAGGAGATTGAGAAGCAGGCGGCAAAATATGATCGCGTTATCGACATCCTCCTTGAGGTACACATTGCCGACGAGGAGACAAAGTCTGGCTGGTCCGAGCAGGAGCTCAACGACTACCTCGCATCGGGCAAGCTCGCCACAATGTCGCATATCCGTGTTCGAGGTGTTATGACCATCGCAACAAACACTGACGATGAGAGCATTATCCGTCGTGATTTTAAGCATATTAGCGAGATTTTTACCTCACTAAAGCCTCGTTTCGATGCCTCGTTTGACACCCTATCTATTGGTATGTCCGATGATTATCCAATAGCTATCGAGTACGGTTCTAATATGGTGAGAATCGGTACGGCGATATTTGGCACGAGAAATTATTAGTGGCGTGCCAATGTCCTAAACTGACATTTTGTCACTCTTTCGGACAGGCCGCACTGCGAATATGTCATATTAAATATATAAATGCGTCACTTTTGGCGCATTTTTTTGTTTGGCACTCCATTTGTCTTATAACCTCTCGACTGCCGCAGTGTTAGATTTTGACACGACGGGCGGTTTTAGTAACGAAAGATAAGACAAATAAAAACATAAAAAACAGAAACATTATGAGCAAGATTATTGGTATTGACTTAGGTACAACAAACTCGTGCGTATCAGTTATGGAGGGTAACGAGCCTGTCGTTATTCCTAACGCTGAGGGTCACCGCACAACACCTTCAGTAGTGGCATTCACCGAGGGTGGCGAGCGTAAGGTGGGCGATCCTGCTAAGCGTCAGGCTATCACCAACCCAAAGCGTACGGTATTCTCTATCAAGCGTTTTATGGGTGAGCGTTACGACGCGGTAACTGCCGACATCGCACGCGCTCCATACTCAATCGTTAAGGGCGACAACAACACCCCTCGCGTTGAGATCGACGGCCGTCAGTACACTCCACAGGAGATTTCGGCTATCACCTTGCAGAAGATGAAGAAAACCGCTGAGGACTACCTCGGTCAGGAGGTTACTGAGGCTGTTATCACCGTGCCAGCATACTTCTCTGACTCACAGCGTCAGGCTACTAAGGAGGCGG
>JAGBTP010000027.1 GCA_017631255.1 Alistipes sp. | reverse complement strand
CTTAAAATTTGATAAAATGAGCATTAAATATTCAAATACAACAGCAGATTACATCGAGTGGAATACGATGTTAAACCTTGTGCGTAGATTGTATAAAGATAAGAAATACCGCTTATCACTACTGATTGGATGTGGTTGTTTCTTTGGTCTAAGAATTTCAGACCTTAAGACCCTTATATGGAATCAACTATTAAGTGGGTCTAAATTTTCACTCATTGAGAAAAAGACTGGCAAACGGAGAGAGGTTAAAATCAATGAAGGTTTCCAGAAACATATTCTGGATTGCTACAATGCTCTGAAGGTTGAGGATATGACCGAGCATTGTTTCCTTAATAATCGTGGTGAGGTAATTTCAACCCAAATGATAAACCGCCACCTCAAGACCATAAAAGCTAAGTATGGCGTTAAAGTGGAGCACCTGAGCAGCCATAGCTTCCGCAAAACATTCGGTCGTAAAGTGGTGGAATCTGCTGGTGAGCAATCTGAAATGGCACTTATCAAACTTTCAGAAATTTTCAACCACGCATCACCAATGATTACCCGTAGATACTTAGGACTACGAGCAGAGGAGTTAGAAGAGGTGTATAATGTTTTGGAGTTTTAATCACGAATCGAAAAAATCACTATCTTTGCAGGTAGATATACAATGTTATGGTCTTAAATGATATTATAGATAAGTATCCCGTAGAGGAAATTGAGAAAGCTCTTATATTCCATTATCTTGATGCTAATGGAATAGATAAGACTATCCATCCGTATATCAAAGACTATTTAAGTTCATTCCACGCTACCCAAAGTTTGTTAGATGATGTTTATTCCTTAGGATACAAGTCTTTGGAGGAATTAGCCGTGTGTATGGAGTTGCTTATCCCCAAAGAGGATAGACAAACCAATGGGGCATTCTTTACGCCGCACCATATCGTAGATTATATCATTGATAATATATCACCCAAAGTTGATGCAACAGTTATCGACATAAGTTGTGGATGCGGTGCATTTATATTAGGGGCAATTAAGTATTTTGAAAAGAAATACAATAAAACTATATCATCCATAGTATCGGAAAACATATATGGAGTAGATTTGTTGGACAACAATGTAAAAAGATGTAAATTACTAATTCTTCTTTATGGTTTATCAAAAGGTGAAATCATTAAAGAAAACGAAATACATATAGTTATAGATAATAGCTTAACTAGAAAATGGGATAAAAAGTACGATGCAGTCATCGGCAATCCTCCATATGTAAAATTTCAAGATATGGAGGATAATACTCGCATGTTGTTAGATGGGAAATATAGCACAACTAGCTTTGGAACATATAATTTGTATTTTGCCTTCTTCGAAATTGGCAAGATGATATTAGCCCCCAATGGAATACTCGGTTATATTACCCCAAACAACTATTTCACTTCTCTTGCGGGAGAGAGTTTGCGTGCATATTTTCAAACGACAAAAGCTATATCAAAAATTGTTGATTTCAATGCTACTAAGGTTTTTGATGTCCAAACTTATACAGCGATAACATTCCTTACGAATGAAGCTAATAGGTATATTCAATACGCAAGAATTTCAGGGGATGAAAGTGTTGAGCAATTCTTGAGGACTGCAAGATTTACACGCAATAACTACGACGACTTAGATACAAAAAAATGGAGGTTATTATGCGATAACGAGAGAGAAGTCATTCGTAGATTAGAGTGTAGTGGGGAGCAGTTAGGGACATTGTTTAATATAGCTGTCGGCATCGCTACACTTAAAGATGAGGTGTTCTTTATAGACCCATATAAAGAAGATGATACATACTATTATTGCAACAATAAGTACAAGTCTAATTTCAAGATAGAGAAAAGAATAACTAGACCTCTTGTTAAGATTTCCAAAATGAAATGCGTTAAAGACCTTAACGCAAATCAGCGTAGGATTATATTTCCATATACAACATTAAATAATGTTGCTTCAATAGTTGAGGAAAATACCATGATTGAGCAGTATCCTGAATGCTACAACTATCTCCAGTCAGTTAAGGATATTTTAGCAACACGAGGAAAGGGTAAGTCTAACTACAAACCATTCTATGCTTACGGTCGCACACAGGGACTCAATAAACATGGAGTCAAAATATATACTCCAACATTTAGCCAATACCCCAGATTCATCTTTGATAGTGACCATGATAGTATGTTTACAAATGGGTATGGTATCTTTTACAAAGACACTAATGCTTCTAGCATGAATTTGTTTACATCCGTTCAAAATGAGATTACGGATGTAGCTAATGTAGATGTACTTATAAAAATACTTAACTCAGGATTAATGCATTTCTATGTTTCTAGAACTAGTGTTTCTATTGACGGTGGTTATCCATGTTATCAAAAAAATTTCATTGAGAGATTTTCAATTCCAGCATTGACAAAAGAAAACATCTCTGCCCTCAGAAGCCTGATAGACAGAGATGACATAGACAGGTATTTGCTTAACCTTTATCAGATAAACCTATCCTCTCCAAATCTTTGGGCGTAAATATCCAATAATGTTTGTACAAATGTTGGGTAATTTAGGCTATTTATACTAACTCCAGAGTTGGCAGCCAATAAGCCATCTGCTATTAACTCTTCATCGGTATTGTATATGCGAGGTGTTTCAGGTCTAAAATCAACGACCAATAAACATACTCGTTCATACTTATATTCCGTTCCTGCAATCAACTGTCTGTCATTAACAGCACTGAATGATGATATGTATTTTGCGATGTGGCTTTTAACATTCCTATTATTTTTGAATGCTACTCTGTTTTGTTGAGCTGCTGCATCATCATATTCATATACGGGTATCATATACACCTCTCCCAATACCATATTCGGGCATCTTAAATGTAAGTTAAGTGGTTCCGCAAATGTTCTTTCATATAGAGTATCAAAATTTTTAGATACACTGCTTAATTGACTTCTTACATTAACCGATAACACTCGTTCCGTATAACTAAGGCCATAAGGGTCCCTTTTCCCTCTTAAAATACCATCACAAGTCAATGTTTGAGGTGTAGGCACAACATTATTAGGACAAATGCAAATGTCTTGGTCCTTTGCTTTTACTGCTCCAAAAACTTTCATCTCTCCTTGATGTTGAGTAATAGGAGGACATATATTAGCGGGATTAACCCCAAACCTTACAAATTCAGATTTAACGGCATCATGTATTAAGCATATTGGACCTTGCGTTCGTATTAAATTATTTTTAGCGTCACAACCGTCTAATACATTACCATTTTTATCGATACCACCATTTCTAATAGCATCCTCAATCAATCGTTTAATTTCGATTACCGCATCTTGTATTGTTGTCAAGTTCGGCATGTTATTTTGTACTGGCATATTAAGTGATATTAAGAAACATTTTACCAAAGTTAAGCAAAATTTCCTAATGTTTCACTTTTATTGGTCGTGAAACTTTCTATAAAAGATTAGGTTGTGTCGAAAGACTAATGAATGTAAGACCTAAAAAACTAAAAATTAGATAATATTTTCTTATAATATATATAAGGTATATAGCTGATTATCAATAGTTACATCAATTATTGTATTGTACCCCAGAATTGTACCCTATAAAGAAAATATCTTTGTATTTTATTGATAATCAAGATATTTATAGAATTGAGTGGGAGTAGCGAAATCGTTGTGATAGCAGCGCATTAGCGACGCTTCAATTAAAACCCCGAATGGAATGTACGCCAAGTACTATCCATCCGGGGATTTTTTTATATCAGCGCCACTACTGCACTACTCTGACAACAAATTGGTTGAGAATAACTTGGCTGTGAGATGTTGTTATATGTTGGCTCTCTTCTTTTGTGAGAATCTTTTTTGTGCTCTGCGATCAAAAAACATCGCATTATAACGAAATAACTGCCGAAGAATCATTGATATTCAAAAAAAATATTTAACTTTGACAGAATTTTATTGCCAATAATGGGAGAAAAATAATTTTACAATACAACAATTTATGAAGAGATTGAACTATTGCGCAGTTGCCGTAGTGTTGTCAGCTATGGCGTTAGGATGTGGCCAGCAGCCTGTGGTTGAGCAGGTTGCGGAGTATGAGGCGATGACAATCGCTACGGCCGACACTGAGGTGACAAGCAAATTTTCGGCCTCGATACGCGGTCGTCAGGATATCAACATTATGCCTCAGGTGAGTGGTACCATATCGTCGGTGTGCGTACTTGAGGGTGAGAGCGTAAAGAAGGGCGAGGTACTCTTCGTCATCGATCAGGTGCCATACAAGGCGGCACTGACCACTGCTGAGGCAAATGTCGAGGCGGCGAAGGCTGCTGTCGAGACTGCTGAGTTGACATACAAGAGCAAGCAGGAGCTATATGCGCGCAGCGTGATATCGGAGTACGAACTCAGTGTGTCGAAGAACCAGTTGCAGAGCGCCAAGGCGGCGTATGCTCAGGCAGAGGCACAGAGAGTAAATGCGGCTAACAGCCTTAGTTATACTGAGGTAAAGGCTCCGTCGGCAGGTGTTGTGGGAACGATACCATACCGTGTGGGTGCTCTCGTAGGTCCATCTATGGCGCAGCCACTTACCACCGTGTCGGATAACTCGGAGATGTATGTCTACTTCTCGATTAATGAGCGCGAGCTACTCAAACTAACACGCCAATTTGGCTCTATGTCCGAGGCGCTAAAGTCGCTCCCAGAGCCTGAGTTGGTACTCAGCGATGGCTCGACATACGAGCATAAGGGTGCCATCGAGACCATAAGTGGAGTCGTGGATCGTGAGACGGGATCGGTGTCGTTGCGCGCTGTGTTCCCAAATCCTGGTCGCATACTCCTGAGCGGCAGCACGGGAAATGTCGTGTTGCGCTATATGGAGAAGAACACGATTGTGATACCTTGCAGTGCGACATACGAGGTGCAGGATAAGACCTATGTCTACCAGAGTGTTGATGGCAAGGCGGTGTCGAAGATTATCGAGGTGTCGAAGTACGACGGCAAGAACTATATCGTGCGTGCGGGCCTCGAGGCTGGCGAGGTAATCATCACAGAGGGCGTGGCTATGTTGCGCGAAAATATGCCGGTGAGCCTTAAGATGCAGGCGTCTGCTGATTGTGCTCAGGCAGAGGTGGCAGACATAGCAGCAGAGGATGCAATAGCAACAGAGGCGGAGAATAACCCTGTGTCAGAGGAGTAATATAGTGATAACGAGATAATTGTAAGCTATGGATCTAAAACGCTTTATCGACCGTCCGGTACTATCGACGGTGATATCGATAACGATAATGTTGGCGGGTATTGTGGGTCTTATGTCGCTGCCTATCGAGCAGTTTCCCACCATTGCGCCGCCGACGATTAATGTGACTACTTCGTACCCAGGAGCCTCGGCAGAGACTATTCAGAAGTCGGTGATTGCGCCTCTTGAGGAGCAGATTAACGGCGTGGAGAATATGACATATATGACCTCTACGGCGTCGAATACAGGTAATGTGACAATCTCGATCTACTTTGCTCAGGGAACCGATCCTGATATGGCGTCGGTCAATGTGCAGAACCGTGTGGCGCGCGCTACATCGGTGCTACCCGCCGAGGTTACGCGTATGGGTGTGGTGACGGCCAAGAAGCAGACCTCGATTATCAAGGCTCTGGGTATTCACTCACCAAATGGTACCTACGACGAGACATTCTTGTCGAACTACTTTGTAAATAATATTCAGCCCAAGTTGCTGCGTATCAACGGTGTAGGTGAGTGTCAGACGCTTGGCTCGAAGTACTCGATGCGCGTGTGGCTCAAGCCCGATGTGATGGCGCAGTATGGCCTTGTGCCAGCGGATATTTCGGCGGTGCTGGCTGAGCAGAATATAGAGTCATCGACGGGTAATATCGGCGAAAATTCGGGAAGTACATTCCAATATACGATGCGCTATCGCGGTCGTAAGAGCACGCCTGAGGAGTTCGACGACCTTGTTGTTAAGTCGTTGCCTACGGGTGAGGTGTTGCGATTGAAGGATGTTGCAGAGGTGGAGTTTGGCAACGAGAGCTACTCATTCACCTCGGAGGTCAATGGTCACGATGGTGTGGTGGCGATGCTCTACCAGACGCCAGGCTCAAATGCTACGCAGGTGCTCAAGAGTATCGATGCGCTCATCGCTGAGGAGCGAGCTAAGGCGCCACGCGATGTGGAGTTTACGAGTATTATGGATAGTAACGAGTTCCTCTTTGCCTCGATTCACGAGGTTGTCAAAACCTTGGTTGAGGCTATTATTCTCGTAATCTTAGTCGTGTTTATCTTCTTGCAGAGCGTGCGCTCGTCACTCATCCCGCTTATCTCGATTATCGTGTCGTTGGTTGGTACCTTTGCGGCGCTTGCGCTTATGGGTTTCTCGATTAATATGCTGACACTCTTTGCATTGGTGCTTGCTATCGGTACCGTTGTCGACGATGCTGTTATCGTTGTTGAGGCTGTGCAGGCGAAGTTCGAGGCGGGTTATCGCAAGGCCTACGACGCTACGGTTGACGCTATGCAAGGCATATCTACGGCTATCGTAACCTCGACGCTTGTCTTTATGGCGGTGTTCATCCCCGTCTCGATGATGGGCGGAACATCGGGCATCTTCTACACGCAGTTTGGTATCACTATGGCCATTGCCGTGGGTATTTCGGGCATCAACGCCCTCACACTCTCGCCAGCGCTCTGCGCCCTGATGCTCAAGCCTCATAGCGACGAGCACGAGGCAAAACAGAGCCTCGGTAAGCGACTGGCCGATGCCTACAATAGTGCCTTCGATGCTATGGTCAAGCGCTACCAGCGAGGCGTCAATTTCTTCGTTAAGCGTAAGGTGGCGATGTGGGGCGTGCTGGCACTCTCGGTGGCAGCGCTCATCTACCTCTTTGCTACTACGAAGACGGGTCTCGTGCCTTCGGAGGACCAGGGTACTATTATGGTCAATGTTACGATGTCACCAGGCTCGACACTCGAGCATACCGACGAGATTATGGAGCAGATTAGCGACCGTGTGGCGACCATAGAGCAGATAGACTCCTACTGTAAGATTTCGGGCTATGGTATTATTTCGGGTCAGGGTGCATCGTACGGTACGATGATCGTGCGCCTAAAGAATTGGGAGGAGCGTCCCGAGGATGAGGATAGCGTTAACTTCCTAAGCCAGAAGATTATGGCTATGTGCGCCGATATCAAGGATGCGCAGGTCATCGCCATTGTGCCTCCGATGATTTCGGGCTACGGTACGGCGAGCGGCTTCTCGCTACACCTTCAGGATAGCAGCGGCGGCACCATCGACGAGTTCTACAAGGTGGCGATGAACTTCATCGCTAAGCTCAACCAGCGCCCTGAGGTGCGTATGGCATACACCACCTACAATGTGAACTATCCGCAGTATATGGTCGATGTCGATGCGGCGAAGTGTAAGCGTGCGGGAGTGTCGCCCAAGGATGTGCTTGCGACGCTGGGTGGCTACTTCGGTGGTCAGTATGTTTCGGACATAAACCGCTTCTCGAAGGTATATCGTGTGATGATGCAGTCGAGCCCAGAGGATAGAATGGATGTCGAGTCGCTCGATAATATATATGTACGCGTGGCGGGCGAGATGGCCCCTGTGAGCCAATTTGTTACGCTTACGAAGGTGTATGGTCCTGAGACGCTCAACCGCTTCAATATGTTTAGCTCGATTGCCGTTAGTGGCGACGCTGCCGAAGGTTACTCTTCGGGCGATGCTATTCGTGCTATCAAGGAGACGGCTGCCGAGGTGTTGCCTCGTGGTTATAGCTACGAGTTTAGCGACCTCACGCGTGAGGAGGAGAGTACATCGGGTAACTCGGTGGCGGTATATGGCATCTGCTTCTTGCTCATCTACCTGCTCTTGGCGTCGCTCTACGAGAGCTACCTCATACCATTTGCCGTATTGCTCTCGGTGCCTGCGGGTCTTATGGGATGTATGCTCTTTGCGCGTCTTATGGGTCTGGAGAATAACATCTACTTGCAGACGGGTATGATTATGATTATCGGCCTCTTGTCCAAGACCGCTATCCTGCTTACGGAGTACGCTACGGAGCGTCGACACGCCGGTATGAGCCTCAAGCAGGCGGCCCTCGCAGCGGCGGGTGCTCGTCTAAGACCTATCCTTATGACGGTGCTGATGATGATATTCGGTATGTTGCCACTTATGTTCTCTACGGGTGTGGGTGCTAATGGTAACGCCTCGTTAGGTTCGGGTGTCGTGGGTGGTATGCTTATCGGTACTATCGCGCTGCTCTTCCTTGTGCCAGGTCTCTTCGTTGCGTTCCAGTGGTTGCAGGAGAGGGTGAGCCCTCTCGAGCCTAAGGCGGAGATTGATGAGCAGACACGCAGCGAGATGGAGGAGTTGGAGAGTATCGTGGGCAAGGAGGAGTAAACCTTAAGAGTATGAAAGCTATGAAGAGATATATGATTCTGGCCGCAATGGTGGTGATGACTGCCTGCGGCATATATAAGCCATACGAGCGTCCTGAGGTTGTGACAGACGGCCTCTATGGCAAGGCCTATGCTACGACCGAGGCGTCGGTGGCAGATATGAGCTGGGAGGAGTACTTTGCTGATGCTAAGTTGCAGAGCCTCATAGCTCAGGGCTTGGAGCATAATAGCGACTTGCGTGCTGCCGAGTGGCGCATTAAGGAGGCTGAGGAGGCTCTTAAGTCGGCAAGGCTGGCCTACCTGCCTTCGTTCAACCTCGCACCCGAGGTGGGCATCTCGAACTTTGCGGGTAATAACCTCGGCTGGACATACGGCGTGCCGCTCGCTGCCTCGTGGCAGGTGGATATCTTCGGTGGCATCACCAACGCCAAGCGCAGGGCTAAGGCTGTATATGCTGAGTCGCAGGAGTATAAGCAGGCGGTGCGCGTGCAGCTAATTGCAACGATTGCAACATATTACTACAAACTCGTTATGCTCGATGAGCAGCTCGAGGCTACGCGCCTTGTGGCAGAGTCGCTCGAGGCAAGTACCGTAACTATGCGCGCTATGATGGAGGCTGGTATGGGCAACATTACGGGCGTGGCACAGCTCGAGGCTGCGGCATACGATGCTCGTGCAACGATGGCAGATATTGAGCACGGTATCCGCACTGTGGAGAGCAGCCTATGCGCCCTTCTGGGCGATGTGCCTCACGCTATCGAGCGTGATGAGTTCGCATTTGAGGAGTGCGAGAGCCTCAGCGCTGGTGTGCCCGTTAGTCTGCTGGCGAATCGCCCCGATGTGCGTATGGCGGAATATCGCCTGATGCAGAGCCACTACAATGCTGCCGCAGCGCGATCGCAGCTCTACCCATCGCTCACGCTCAGCGGTGTCTTGGGCTGGACGAATAATGCTGGTAGTGTGGTAGTTAACCCTGGTGCTGTGATACTATCGGCAGCGGCATCGCTCACCGCACCTATCTTCAATGCTGGCAAGCTACGCGCTCAGGTGCGCATCGCTGAGGCGCAGTACGAGGAGGCTCTCATCGCCTTTCAGCAAAGCCTATTGGATGCTGGTAATGAGGTGAATGCCGCGCTCTCGCAGATTGAGTCGGCGCGCTCGAAGTGCCAGTTGCGAACTCAGCAGGTGGAGGCACTACGCACTGCGGCCGATGCTACGCAGCAGCTTATGACCTATGGCTCGACGACATACCTCGAGGTGCTCACAGCGCAGCAGAACCTCCTTGCGGGTATGATTTCAGCCATCGCAGACCTTAATGATATGGCTGAGAGTCGCATCGCCCTCTATTCGGCACTCGGTGGCGGCAGGGATAGCGAGGTGGGTACTATCTACGACGACGAGGCTAAGCGCAAGGCGAGTAAGAAGCGTCGTGCTGCGAAGAAGTAGCCACTCGCGTCGATTCTAAAACGATAAAATTAGGGTGTGTTCACGACACTGTGGACACACCCTAATTTTTGTCTATGCGGTTGAGAGCTACTTAGCTACAATCTCAATCTTTGCGCTACGCACGCCCTTGGCCTTGGCCTTAAGGGTTATCTTGCCCGCTGTGCCGTTGCTCTGAACGATAGCGGTCATCATACCCTTAAAGAGCTTCATCTTTGGCTCGTGGAAGAGCTCGAGTGATACGGGGTCGCCGCTCGCACCTGCGCGATAGAAGCCCTCACCCTCGACGCTGTACTCGATGAGGTGGTCGGCATCGGGGCAGAGGTTGCCATTAGCATCGACAACGCTCACGGTGACAAAGGCCATATCGCGACCATCAGCAGTGATGATGCTGCGGTCGACGCTTAGCTCAATGTGATGTGGCTTGCCCGCGGTGTGCATCTCGCGCTCGGCAACGGCCTCGCCCGCCTCGTTGTATGCCACAACCTTCACTGTGCCAGGTTCATACTTCGTATCCATCCACATTAGGCGGTAGCGCTTCTGACGCATAAGGCTCGCCTCGGCCTCCTGCGTAGCGCTATTCTCCAGCGTTACGCTCATATCCTTGGTGCGCACGCCCTGACTCACGCCGTTGATGAAGAGCTCGGCAGAGGGGTAGTTGGTGTAGACGAAGATAGGTATGTTCTGGCCATCCATACCGTGCCAGCTCCAATGTGGGAGGATGTGAAGCGTCTCAGCCTCCTTGTTCCAATGGCTGCGGTAGAGGTAGTATCTATCCTTAGGGAGACCCGCAAGGTCGATGATGCCGAAGAGTGACGAGTGGCTTGGCCAGTCGGTATAGTATGGCGTAGGCTCACCGAGGTAGTCGAAGCCCGTCCACACGAACTCACCAATAGCCCACGACCACTCATCGTGCCAGAGCCAATCATCCTCAGGTAGGTTCGACCATCCGCAGTGTTCAACATCGTATGATGATGCCTGGTGGTCGTCGTACTTAGCCATCGAGCGGCGCTCAACGGGGAACTTATATACGCCACGGCTGCTCACCGTAGAGGCTGTCTCCGAGCCGAGGACAATCTGCTGAGGTAGGTAGCAGTAGTTGACGCCGTAGTGGTATGCACGGTAGTTGAAGCCCGCAACATCCATCATCGCCGCCATATTGTTGTAGACCACATTCTGTGGCTGATCCATACCCTGCGTTACGGGGCGTGTAGGGTCCTCACGGTGGCAGATGTCCTGCAACATACGCGAGAGCTTCGAGCCCCAAATCTTATCGCCCTGATCGGGCACCTCGTTGCCGATGCACCACATCACCACGCTCGGATTGTTGCGGAAGTGGTGGATTAGGTTAACAAGGTCGCGCTCTGCCCACTCGTCGAAATACTTATGGTAGCCGTTTGCGAGCTTTGGTGTGCGCCACTCGTCGAACGACTCGAGCATAAGCATCATACCCATCTGATCGCAGGCGGTGACAAGCTCCGGTGCTGGCATATTGTGCGATGTGCGGATGGCGTTGCAGCCCATATCCTTGAGTATGCGTATCTGGCGGCGGATGGCGGCATCGCTAACAGCAGCGCCCAGTGGACCGAGGTCGTGGTGGTTGCACACGCCCTGGAACTTAACCATCTTGCCGTTAAGGAAGAAGCCCTCGTCGGGGATGATCTCGATGGTGCGGATGCCAAATACGGTAAGTTTCTCATCCTTAAGCTCGCCGTCGTAGTATAGCTGCGACTTGGCGGTGTAGAGGTGTGGCTCCTCGATGCTCCAAAGCTCTGGCGCCACGACATCGAGACTCTGCTCCATAACGCCACCCTCGTAGATGCACTCCTTAGCCTGGCCCTGTGCTACAACCTTGCCAGCAGGGTCCAAAATCTCGGTTACAAGGAGGCAATGTTCAGACTTAGCACCCTCGCCAAGCTCGAACTTGGTGCGCACCACCACTTCAGCATGACTATCAGTCACGCGAGGTGTTGTTATCTGCGTGCCCCATACGGGTATGTAGGTATCCTCCGTAACCACAAGGTGTACATTGCGGTAGAGACCTGCGCCTGGGTACCAACGCGATGACTCGGGCTCGTTCTCAAGGCGTACGGCGATGGTGTTCTCCTTGCCCTCGCATAGGTATGGCGTGATGTCGAAGTGGAAGGCGTTGTAGCCATATGGCCAATTACCTACGAAGCTCCCATTTACATAGAGGTGGGCGTTGCTCATAGCACCATCAAAGATGAGCGTCACGCGCTTACCCGCCTTATACTCAGGTACCTCGAGGCTAAGGCGATACCAGCCTACGCCTACGAATGGCAGACCTCCGGTACGGCCAGCGTGCTCCATCGCCTCCTTCTGACCATCCTGTGTGATGGCGACATTCTGCCTATCGTTGTTGATGCTAAACGGTCCATAAATTGCCCAGTCGTGTGGTATCACCACTTGCTGCCACGCGCTGTCGTCGTAGTTGGGCTCAACGAATGTGGGGCTATCCTCGCGCGAGAAGCGCCAACCCTTTTCCAAGAGTCGCTCGGTGCGTACCTGTGCGCTGAGTGTCGTTGCAAGGCTCAGCAGGCAGAGTAGTGATATAAGTAGTCGTCTCATAGTGTATGTTTATTTGTTGATAATCAGTTACTTGGTGCCGTAGTGTTCCATCATCAGGTCAGGATAGTCAGTGATGATGCCATCGACGCTGAGGTTGGGGCGCTTATCGGGGCTGTTGAGGGTCCACACGCGCACACGCTTGCCCTGGCTATGGAGCTTCTCGACAAAACGCTGTGAGATGCCGCCGTAGAAGAAGTTTATCGACTCGATGTGGGCGTAGCGCTCAGGGCTATATATGCGGAAGCCGCCGTCGAAGAGTAGTGGCAGACCGAGCACCTTGCAGAATGCGAGCTTCTCGAGATGCAGTGCGGGGTCGAGGGCGTGTATCTCGCTAAGCGTCACATCGCTAAACGACTGCACCGTGGTCCACGCCGCAGCGTTATATCGCTCAAGCTCCGCAACAACGGCATTTTGGAGCTCGCTGGCTGTATCCTTGTAACGCTTAATCTCGAGCAGCAGGTGCGCCTTGCCGTCTATGGCCTCAAGCACCTCGCTAAGTAGTGGCAGCGGCTCGTTGAGAGTCTCGCCAGACTCGGTTACGATACGCAGTGCGCGCAACTGGGCAAGCGTCATATCCGATACCTTGCCCTTGCCGTTGGTCGTGCGGTCAACCTTATTGTCGTGGCAGACAATGATATGGCCATCCTTCGATAGCTGAACATCAATCTCGATGGATTTCACACCCGCCTCGAGCGAGCGGTGTATGCACGACAAACTATTCTCTGCGCCGTAGCCAGCACCGCCACGGTGCGCAGTGATAACAATATCCTCTTTCATCCTATCAGTACCAACTGTGGCCCTGGCGTGGTTGCACGATATGGCAAACCATAGCGCACCGAGGACCAATATACAAATAATAATTTTTAAGCCTGTTTTTATCATAGTTTTATATATAAGTTGCTTTACAAAAGTACAACAAATATATAACTTATTCAAATCGTCGAGCTATTTCCTTCTGTTGCGCGCGTTATACATTTAGCCCGAATAGCGACCTAAATGCCAATCTCACGGTTTTATCGTACCACTCGAAGCAACTCTTGGCATCCACCGCACCCTCCACGGCACGCGCTGCGAAGGCGTTGACCTCAGGCTCGTGGATGAGCGACCAGACCACAAACTTACCAAACTTATGGGTCAGCAGGTCCGATAGGCTCTCGCCGCTGGGATTGTAGCTGAGTATCTCCTCACGATACTGCGATATTGCGGGGAAGCTAAGGCCTGCGATGTCGCGCTTAAGGAAGATGTCGACCTCGGTAGGGTGGTAGTTCTTCGCTGTGCTTAGGATGCTGCCCACCACCGAGACGATGTCGTTGGTGTAGATGCCGTCGCGTGCAACCTTGATGCTATCTATCTCGTCGATCATCTCCTGCGTCTCGATGCGTGAGAGCGTGTGATGGAGCAGTGCCAAGGCGGTCTTTATGAAACCCCAATCGGTGACAAGTTCGGCGATGTTCTCAAGGAGGTGGAAGAGCAGCTCCTTATCGCGCTCGGCAATGGCTTGGTCGATGAGCTTGTAGAAGAGTGGCACGCAGCGCTCGTCACCCTCAAGAGGTGTGTTGTCGCCTGAGTGTGTGCAGTATAGCGCGCCATACCAGTCGAGCACATTACGCTTGTAAAGGCCTCGTGGGTTGGCGTTGTGGCTGTTGCGTGCCTTGAACTCACCACGGCAGCGCACCGTCCAATCCTCCGCCTCACGAGCATAGAGGTCGAGGATATCGCGCTTGAGAGGCTGGTTGAGGCCCGTGTGGAAGAGGTTGTAGAGCAGCGACATCTGCGAGTAGTCGCACCACTCGCTGCGGTGGCAGATGGGGAAGAGATGGTCGTGGTAGAGCTCGCGTACGCTCTCCCAATTACTTGTACCCATAACGATGAGCATACGCTCGATGACGAAGTAGCTAAAGCTATCACCTATGGCGTAGCACGACTTAATTTTTGAGTGGAAGGCCTTGAACGCCTCGTCGAGCTTGGCGCGCTCCTCCGCAGGAGCGACGCTATAACCGAGGAATTTAGTGGCCTCGCGTAGTGCTGCGCGGTCCCAGGTGTCATCTTCGCTCCTGGGCTTGATAACGCTGTCGTCCCAGAAGCATTGGTACTCGATTGCGTTGTTGACATATACCTTCTGGAAGGTAATCTGCGTGCGCATAATGAGCTGCAGGAATGGTATCGTGAGGCGTATGAGTGTCCAGCGACCACTAATGTAGCACATAATGTCGCGTATCTGCTCGAGCATCTGTGCCACGCGTGCACGACCCTCAGTGCTACCCTCAAGGAGCGAGTCGATGATGAGCAGCGTGGTGATGCGCACCGCCGATTCAAGGAAGATGACCATACGCTTGCGGTGTCTGCCCACAAGGGCGTTGGTGAGCAGTCGGCGTGACTTGATGTCGTCGTACATTTGGCTAACAAGGTACTCGGTGATGTTTCTGCGCAGTGGCGTATATTCGAGTGTATGTTTGTGATTCTTAAGGTAGTAGGCGTAGAGGCAGGCGTCGTTACCAATCTCCTTTATCGGGTCGCACATAAGCCTCCAGACGAGCTGTAACGGCTGTTGCGTGTAGAGCGACTCGTTGAAATACTCCGATAGTAGGAGACCGTTGAAGGTGTTGACCAGAGCCATCTGCCTGAGGCGTATGATAGGCTCAAGTTGACTGTGTAGCTCGCGATGCTTGGCGATTATCTCGCTGCTCGCCTCGCCGTTGTCAATCTTCTTAATCAGGGCATTTAGCTCGGTGGTCACGCTCTCGCCATCCTCGATGTTGGCGTCGAGCATATGGCCTATGAGGGTGAATATTTCGCTCTCGTAGTTTTCACGAATGAGGGTGTTGCAGACATCGCTTACCAGCGCCGCCGCCTCGTAGTTGTCGCTGTGGTCACGAATAAGGGTGAGCAGCGTCGAGTAGTCGTGCGTGTGCTGGAGGTCGAGGATGAGGGTGTTGCGCAGCGCACCCATAAATACTACATTTGTCGCACTGCGGCGTATGGCGTCGATGTAGACCTCGGCAGGTATCGCCTTGTATGCCTCACGACCGTGGCGGCCCCTGGCGTATAGCACCTCGGCAAGGATGTACTCGAGGAGACGCTCATATATAAACTGCAACGACTTAGAGCTTCTGCCCACGATGTCCACAAGCCTAAGAATAGGGCGTTCGGGGCGGTTGATGAGCTCGCCGTAGGCTATCGTCGTGCCGTCAACCTTGTATATGAGGTGCGCAAGGGTGTGTAGCGGCGATGTGCTGTCGTTGTAGGCGTGGTGGAGCATATCCTCTGGGATGCTATCTATGGCCTTGCCGCTGAGGTAGCTGTCGAGGATGTAGTTACCAATTTCACGAAGTATCTGCCCCTGCTTGCGACCTGCGTAAGAGCGCTCCATATCGCTAAACAAACGCTTAAATAGTGCGATAGAGGCGTAGCTATCCGTATCGCTTGGCAGGCTCTTGCTCAGGAAGTTAACCGATGCTATCTTCAGGATCAGCGGGTCCTTGAGTCTCACCTGTGCCACGAGGCTAAGCTCCTCGAAGGGCGTGCCCATCTGGTAGAGCTCTTGGTAGACCTTGTATGCCACCTCGAGCTCCTCGCGGTTGAAGCCTCGCACCGTGGTGGCACTGTCGTCCTCGCCGATGTAGAGCAGCTCCTTGTCGCGCTCGACGATGGGGCTGAAGAGCGACTTCCAGGTGTAGCTGCGGCAGGTAAAGACAATCTTTATGTTGCTATATCGTGGTGCTATGAAGAGCCTATGTATGGCGTTATAGAGTGCCAGTGGTCCCGCCTCGCTATCCTCGTTGGCGTAGGAGAGGCACTCGTTGATGGCGTCGAAGAGCAGGTATATCACCGATCCTCGCTCGACAGCCCTCTCGTGCATCATATTCACAATCTTCGCTATATCACGGCGTGGGCCATAGCCAAATATCGAGCGCAGACGCTCCTCGATGCTCATAACCGAGAAGTCGCTGCTGCTAAATATCATAACGCCGTCGCTGTTGGCCAGATGCTCCTCGGTCCAATAGCATAGCTGGTTGGTTTTACCCTGACCCGCCTCACCGAGTAGTGGCAATAGTGGTAGCTCGCTGGCGTAGAACTCACCCAGCATAGTGCTTAGGTGGCGATGGTCGATAAAGAGCTCACGGTTGTACTTCTTCTCGCTATATACGCGTGCAAGGTAGCGCTTCGACTCGTCGGCCATAGCGCGCTGTATCTCGTCCCAATTCTTCTCGCGCGAGATGTCGAACGACTTGTCGATATTTTGCAGCAGGCGGTCGAAGTCGTCGTTGTAGATGTCGTGCGTGGTGCGTTCGGCGTGGATGTTCGAGGAGATGTAGGCGATGTTGTCCTCGCCAAGTGTCTGGAAGATATATACATAGCCCTCCTCGGAGCAGTAGATAAGCGGATGAAGGTCATACTTGGTGCGACCCTCGGTAGTGTCGATAGTGGCGTAGTAGTGTCCGACATTTGCAGGCACTGCATCCTCATCGTCGGCAGCGATGTAGCTCTTGGCATTGGGCGTCGAGCCCTTATGCGAGAGGGTGTAGTACTCTCGCTCCTCCTTGCCCACAGAGATGTAGTCGCCAGCGCATAGTGGCGCTGTGGCACGCAGCAGGGCGTGGATGTGCGGCTCAAGGGTGTAGACAACACCTCGGTAGAGCTCGAGCGAGAGTATCGTGCCGTGACCCTTGTAGGCGTTACGCGTATTTACCACACTCGGCTCGCTCTTGCTGCCTAATAGTGTGCAGCTCTTGCCTTTGAAGAGGTTGTTATGTATGGACATCGTTAGCTCATCTTCGGGCATCGCCTCCTTGGCGCTCTGGGCTATGGGGATGAATATCTCGCTTAGCCAGTCGCCCAGCGATAGTGCGCGCTTGTCGTCAATCTTCTTAACGACGCGTTGCAAACGCTCTAAACTCCGAGGTGGTAGGTTGTTGTTGTTGTTGAGGCGCACGAACATAAACATAGAGAGCCACTGCACCGCAACCTCGATAAGGTCGAGGGCGTGGTCCTTGGCCTTGTCGTAGTTCTCGCTCTCCAACTCTCGGTAGAGCATATCGAGCGGATGGGCGATACTAAATGGCAGATCCGCAATGGAGCGCTCAACGAGGGCGTTGAGGTCGCTGATATATGTACTGTCGTAGCTGCGTAGGTGGGTGTAGTTCTTCATAGCTGTGTGGGTTGGTACTCTGTGAATGTGCCTCTCAGCCACGCCATAGGTGGCCGATAGAGGTAGACGAAGTTACTATTTTTTTTGAAAATAACCAACCAGATTAGCTAAAATAGTAGAAATTATATACCTTTGTATAATAAGAAACCTAACACACGCAATACGCTATGCAATACACCGGTATATTATGTGGTAACTTCTCGAGCGCCGGCAGATGCCTCACGCCTACGACTGTCGATGCCGCTTGGCGTTATAAGGTTAAGACTCCTGAGGAGCGCGCCTTGGGTCATCGTTACTACTATCCAAAGTTCTACGATATGTGCTTCGGTGACCGTGATAGAGGCATCGAGGGCATCGAGCGATACGAGATGACGATAAATAAAGAGGTGGAGCTAACCCTTTGTCAGCGTACGCATAAGTTCACAGTTGACCGCTTGGAGTTGTATATCTGCCCCTTCAATGTGGTGTTGTATAGCATTATGGTTTCGATGTCGAGCCAGTCACATAACGACATAACGCTGGTGATGTCCAAGCTGCGTAATTTTACGGGTGTGGACTACGCCAACGGTACACTCAAACCATTCATCGAGGTGGCCATCAAGCCGATAATGCGCCTATGTGACTCGGTGCAGCTTAGTGGTCGAGATGCGCAGATGAAGGGCGCCTACGATGCTATGTTGCTCTATGGTAATAAGTTTAAGCTCTTTCAGGTGGTGGCACTCGACGACGAAAAAACCAAGTCGATGGACAGCGATATGCTTATCTACGAGTTCGGTACACTCACGCGCATCGACAACCACGATATGTCGGCCCCCGAAGCACCGAGCGAGGAGTATCTCGAAAAGATTGTCAAGACCAACCGCATATCGGTGTTCAACGACTGGAAGGCTCTGGCCCTATTCGACACCTTCACGATGATGGGACAGCGACTCTCTGAGGGTACAATCAGGAATTGGGTGGACAACTACTTCGGTATGATATACCTCTACGGCATCTTTGTCAAGGTCTACCTCTTCGACCTCAATAACAACTACGACTCATCGCTCAAGAACTGCTTTGCGATGCGTAAGTCGATGATGAGCGAGATGTATGATATGTTCGAGGGCAAGCACTACTTCCCCGATATATCGTACAACTTCCTGCCACGAATGGTCAATACGCAGATACAAGAGGCGCTGGAGATAGCACCCGAAAAGAGCCGCATCTACGAGCGCATCGAGAGGCAGAATATGTTGCGTGAGAAGAGGGTAGACTCACGAATGAACAACTTGCTCTTCTTCATCTCGAGCTTGACGATGTTTTCGGCGATATGGGATGCCGCCTGTCTTGTTAACGAGATGTACCCCTTCTCGAAGTATCTCGAGACCCCAGAGATGGGCTTCCGCTCGGTATTCTCCATCTTCGTGCTGTTGGCACTACTATGCTTGGCGCTGGTCATCCGCCGCAGGCGTTAGGCGGAAGTGATGCGCGAGCAATGTGGAGCTATATTTTTGACAAAAATAGGAATTGTATAACTTTTTATATACCTTTGCCCAAATAATCAATATTTGCAGACTATGTCAGTTGAAAGCACACTTAGAGCGGTGACAACACTGCGACTTACCGAGATGAAGCAGCGTGGCGAGAAGATCGCTATGCTCACCTCGTATGACTACTCTATGGCTAAGATTGTCGATCAGGCGGGTATCGATGTGATCCTCGTAGGAGACTCGGCAGCAAATGTTATGGCCGGTTTTGAGACTACACTCCCCATAACTCTCGATATGATGATATACCACGCTAAGTCGGTTGTGCGCGCCGTGGAGCGTGCCTTGGTGGTCGTTGACCTGCCATTCGGTACATACCAAGGTAACTCGAAGCTCGCCCTCGACTCTGCTGTTCGTATTATGAAGGAGACCGAGGCAGATGCCGTTAAGCTCGAGGGTGGCGAGGAGGTCATCGAGTCGGTGCAGCGCATCCTTTCGGCAGGTATCCCCGTTATGGGTCACCTTGGCCTTATGCCACAGTCGATTCATAAGTTCGGTACCTACAATGTGCGCGCTAAGAGCGAGGCTGAGGCCGATAAGCTCATTCGCGATGCTCACCTCTTGGAGGATGCTGGATGCTTCGCTCTCGTACTCGAGAAAATTCCAGCGCAGCTGGGTCAGCGCGTGTCTGAGGAGCTTCACATCCCAACTATCGGTATTGGCGCTGGTGGCGCTACCGATGGTCAGGTGCTCGTAGCTCACGATATGCTCGGCATCACACAGGCCTTCTCTCCCCGCTTTCTCCGTCGCTATGCCGACCTCGGTACCGTCATCTCTGAGGCTGTGGGTCACTATGTCGACGATGTTAAGAGTCGTGATTTCCCTAACGAGAAGGAGCAGTACTAATTAAAAGTCTAAAAATAGGCTCTTGATCTGAGGCTTAATAGAGGCTTATGTTGCATAAACAAAAATGGCTACCCAACTGGGTAGCCATTGCTTTATCGCATAGTGAGTTGCACTACTTAAGTACCTTAGCCTTAACAGTACGGAACTCCTCCACGAGTTTGTTCACCACATTCTTGACGCTCTCGATCTTCTCAGCACGCCAAGCATTAGCACCAGCGAAGGCGTAGCCCTTGTCGAGCTGACCCTTGAAGGCGTTGAACAGAGCGAGCATAATGCAGTAGGGGCTGTTAACCACATCGCAGGTGCGGATGCAGTTGAAGGCGCACTGCTTAGGCTTCTTAAGACCCTCTTTCACGCTGGCAAGGAACGAACTATGTACCGCACGACCAGGCATACCCACAGGGCTCTGGATAATCTCGATATCCTCCTCCTTGGCGTCGATGTATGCCTGCTTGAAGCCGATGTTGGCATCGCACTCCTCGGTGGTCACGAAGCGTGTTCCCATCTGCACGCCCGAAGCACCAAGCTCCATAATGTTGTAGATATCCTCACCTGTGTAGATGCCACCTGCCGCGATAACAGGAATCTCACAGTTGTGCTCGTCAGCCCATTTGCGTACGGTCTCAACCACCTGTGGAAGGATGGTCTCGAGGCTGTACTGCTCGTCGTTGATCTGGTCAGCCTTGTAGCCGAGGTGGCCACCGGCCTTAGGTCCCTCCACGACGATGGCATCTGGGGCATAGTTATACTCGTTCCACCACTTCTCGCAGAGAAGCTTTGCGGCGCGTGCCGACGATACGATAGGTGCCAACTTGGTCTTAGCACCCTCGGTGAGGAACGATGGGAGGTTGAGCGGAAGACCCGCACCTGAGAAGATAATGTCGGCACCCTCCTTGATAGCGGTAGACACCATATCCGCAAAGTTGGTCATCGCCACCATAATGTTTACGCCGATGATACCCTCGGTCTTGGCGCGCGCCTTACGAATCTCCTGCTTGAGACCCTCGATGGCAGCCTCTGCTACGCTCTTCTTTGGGTCGTGATATATGAGGCCAAGGCCTGCTGCTGATATTACGCCGACACCACCCTCGTTCGCGACGGCCGATGCAAGGCCCGAAAGCGAGATGCCGACACCCATACCGCCCTGAATAATGGGAACTTTGGCGATAAGGTCTCCAATCTTAAGTGATTTCATAGTTAGTAATCGTATATATGTTGTATAAAAAAGTTCGCAAATATACGAATTATTACATAAAAAAAAGTATCAACAATCGCCTTTTGTTGATACTTTTTAACTACTTAATCGAAAACCCCGTTTACAGGGCCTAAATGCACTGTTCCGAAATAGTCCAATCTTGAACTTGCTTTCTACCTCGCAACCTTAAGTAGCGACGAGTCGCCATAGCTCAGGAAACGGAAGTCGTGCGCAAGGGCATAATCGTAGATATCACGCCACGCAGCGCCCACATATGCGCCTACGAGGAGCAGCAGCGTCGACTTAGGTTGGTGGAAGTTGGTAATTATGTAGCTCACGATGCGGAAGTGATAACCCAGCGGCGTAATCATAATCTGCGTCGACGACTTAAGTCTGTCGAGGCCGTTGCGCTCCATATAGTCGATGAGTGTCGTCACCACATCTTCGCCACGGAAATCGGCAGGAATATCGTATAGCTCCCACTGACCTATCGTGCGATCGCAGTCGGGCGTGCCAGCGGTGCGTATGCGCCACGCAAGGGCTGCAAGTGACTCGAGTGTGCGCACCGAGGTGGTACCAACGGCGGTGATAAGACCCATCTTCGCGCGTAGATTCTCGAGCGTCTGGCGCGTAACAGAGAAGTGTTCGGTGTGCATAGGGTGCTGCGCCGCATCGTCATCCTTGACGGGAAGGAATGTGCCAGCGCCCACGTGGAGCGTCACCTCCTCGAAAGAGAAACCCGTATCGCGCATCTCAGTGATAAGCTCAGGCGTGAAGTGAAGGCCTGCCGTAGGTGCTGCCACTGAGCCCTCGAAGCGGGCATATACGGTCTGGTAGCGCGTGTTGTCAATCTCCTCACTCTCACGGTTAAGGTATGGCGGGATTGGAATACGACCGAGGGTCTCGAGAAGCTCGCCAAAGCTGCACGCTGCCGACCAGCGGAAGCGCACGATATGCTCGCGTGTGCCACGCTCAACAATCTCAGCACTAAGCCTATGGCTCTGGCCACCAAGCTCGAAGTCGATGAATATCTCGCCCTCCTTCCACTTCTTGAGGTTACCCACGATGCAGCTCCACTCGCTCACCTCTCTCTGTGCAAAGGCACGCTCGTAGTCGGCAGGGTTATGTGGCTCGAGGCAGAATACTTCGATGCGTGCACCCGAGGCCTTGTGCATCACAATGCGTGCACGCACTACGCGCGTATTATTAAATACGAGCATCGCACCCTCAGGTAGATAGCTTGCCACCGAGCGAAAGTGATTCTCGATGATGTTGCCGTTATCGTAGACGAGGAGCTTCGACGATGTGCGCTCCTCGAGTGGGAACTTGGCGATGCGCTCGTCGGGCAGCTCGTAGCAGTAGTCGTTAATGTCAATATGTCTCTCCATAGTGGGGCAAAGGTACGAAAAAGAAACGAGATTTACTCCTATCGCGTGAGATTTACGCATCCCATACGATATTTACTCCTCTTGCGCTATAAAAAGAGGATGCCACCACCCACGCAGGGCAGTAGCATCCTAAGGTTATGTCGTAGCGGCCAAATGTTACTTGATGGTAAGCTCGTTGAGGAGCCAGCCAGCACCTGCGTACTTCTCAACCACGAAGAGTACATAGCGGATGTCGACAGCGATGGTGCGCTGAAGCTCTGGCTCGAAGGCCACATCGCCAGACATTGCCTCCCAGTTGCCGTCGAACGCAAGGCCGATGAGCTCACCCTTGTCGTTCATAACAGGCGAACCTGAGTTACCGCCGGTGATGTCGCAGTTCACGAGGAATGCAACGGGCAAGTCGCCATTCTTGTCGGCATAGCGGCCATAGTCCTTAGCGCGATAGAGCTCCTTGAGGCGCTCAGGTACGGTGAACTCAACAGGGTTCGATGGGTCCTCCTTAGCCATAACGCCCTCGATGGTGGTGTAGTGCTGGTAGACGATGCCGTCAGCAGGGCTATATGGCAATACATTACCGTAGGTGAGGCGGATAGTGAAGTTAGCATCCGACGCCCACGCCTTCTCTGGCTGCATCTTCATAAGACCTGCGATGTAGCGGCGATGACCCTCTGAGAACTTCTCGTTGGCAGCCATAACTGCTGGTGCAAGCTCGCGGTAAAGCTCAATAATTGAGTTGGTTAGCTCGTATAATGGGTCGTTGTTAAACGCTGCCTCACGAGCCTCTTTGTCCATATCCTTAATGGCGTTGAACTTCTCGAGTGAGGTGAGCTGCGAGTTGTCGTATAGCCAATCTACATATGCGTCGCTGTTGCCGCCAAACTCTGCGTCAATCTTCGCGTAAATAGATGGCAGGCGGTCGTTGTTCTCGCGGTAGATAGTGAACATACGCTTAGCCACAGCACGGTCAACATCGGCGTTGTAGTCCTTGTAGAACTGCTCGATATCGCGCACGCCAAGCATTGTCTGTGTAAGCTCGACTGACTGCATAAATGCCTCAGAGAGGTACTGCAAGGTGGCGTTCTCAGCGCGTGCCTCGCTCTGCGACTGCTCGATAAGGGCAAGGGCATCGACATAGCGCTCCTCTGGAAGAGTGTTCTTCTCTGCCCACGCCTGGAATGTCTGCTCCTGAGCTGCCTTCTTTGAGCGTACATCGAGCTTCTCGATACCGCGTGACATACCGATAGAGTTCTTCCAGTAGTTTGCCGAACGCGCATACTTAGCGTCGTACTGGATACGGATAGCCTGGTCGGCATCCATAAACTCACGAAGGATAGCTTGACGCTCACCACGGATGTAGATGCGCTGTGGGTTATCCACCTCGAGCATATAGTCAATCTCGTACGATGTCTTGTAGCGCTCGGTAGAGCCTGGGAAGCCCATAATCATACCAAAGTCACCCTCCTCGATGCCGTCGAGCGAGATGTTGAGCCACTTCTCAGCCTTGTAGGGTACATTCTCCTCAGAGTATGCCGCAGGGCGGTTATCCTTGCCAGCATATACACGGAAGATAGAGAAGTCGCCCGTGTGACGAGGCCACATCCAGTTGTCGGTGTCGCCACCGAATTTACCGATAGATGATGGAGGTGTGCCCACGAGACGAATGTCGGTATATACCTCGTAAATAAATGCAAAGAACTGGTTGTTACCGAAGAAGCCAGGGATGATAACCTGCATATTTGGGTGCTCGCCCTCGAGCTTGGCGATAAGAGCCTGCTTGTTTGCGCTCGAGATGGCGATGAACTCCTGCTCCGATGCGGTCGATGGAATGTTGCCCACGATGTCGGCAGTAACATCGAAAATATGGCGCACGAAACGCACCGAAAGACCCTCTGCTGGGAGCTACTCGGCGTTGTTCATAGCCCAGAAACCGTCAGCAAGGTAGTCGTGCTCTACGGATGAGAGCTTCTGAATGGCGTCGTAGCCACAGTGGTGGTTGGTGAAGAGCAAGCCGTTAGGCGACACAATCTCGCCAGTGCAGCCGCCGCCGAATACCACGATGGCATCCTTGAGCGATGACTTCTCGGCTGAGTAGATATCCTCGGCCTTGAGCTTGCAGCCGTGCTGCTTCATATCCTTGCTGTTCATCTTCTTGATGTAGGGCAGTAGCCACATACCCTCATCCGCTACGGCGCTAAAGCTGATAGCCACCATAGCCACAAGTGTTAATAGTCTTTTCATAGTTATTCAGTTTTGTAGTTTAGTTTTATCCTTTTGGGCAAAGATACGATAAAAAATGAGAATATTACATTTCGTGACAATAAAAAAATCCCCAAAGCCGAAATATTTTAGCTCTGGGGATATGTCGTTATGTCGCGTTATGAGGGTAGACCTACTCCTCGAGGTGGTCACCTACGACGATGTTGAACATCTTTTCGGCGCGCACATCGTTTTCAGGGGTCTTGATGGTGAGCTTGAGGTGGTGCTCCTCGCCATCGAGGAACTCGCCAACGCCAGCGATGCGGATGACATAGGAGTTCTGCATCGCGTAGGTTACAGGAAGTGTGTCGAGCGAGATGTCCGAGAAGGCGTTGTTGGCAAAGAGGACCGTGCCACCTGTGTACTTCGACATCAACCAAGGCTCCTCGCCCTCGTCGAAAATGCCGTTGTTCGAGAATACGGTATGTATCGTGCCCTGCGAGGTGCTCCAATTCTCCTGCGACGCAAGGTACTCTACCGAGTAGTGCGTGTTGTTGTAATTGAAGTTCGACTCGTCGGTGAAGTTGACATATATGCGGTTAGCATCCTCACGGAACGAGAAGTTGTCGTTGGCAAAGTGCAGCGCCGCCATTGAGCACTCGATGTCGGAGTAGAAGCTGTAATTTGCCGCCTTGCTCTCAAGCTCAGCGCTGTTGCTACCCGAAAAGCCTACGGTGATATCCGTACCCGTATTGCGGTCGAGGTATGTCGACAGAATGTCGTACGAGGTGAGGTCGATAGCACCGCGTATGGTGCCGTCGTAGCCCACGCAGCCAAAGCGCATATCGAGCTGCGAGCTTAGCTTCTGGGCCCAGGCCAACACATCGCGTGCAATGACATTAGCCTCTTCGGCCATACTCGACGAGTTGTCGATAAGGAATACGAGGTCATTCTTCATCAATCTGCTCTGGTCCTGACCGTCGATGGTGTTGTAGACGGTGAGTGCCTTAGGTGTGTTGTCGATTGACGACCAGATGTTCTGCTGCTTGCCACCTGAAGTACCTATGAGGCGCAACCAACCCTGACCATTAGGCTTCTGGATGCCCGTCATATATAAGATAAGGTAGTGCTCGCCATTCTCCTCCTCGGTGGCATACTGAATATTCGGTATGTCGGTATTGGGGTCGACAATGTAGGGATTTGCGGGGATTGTATCCTCGGTGTTTGTGTCACCGCCGTTGTCCGATGATGACTGATTAACCAGCACAATGGTCTTATCGCCCTCGTTGAGGCACGATACATTGGCCAATGCTACGAGTGATAGTAGGAGTAGGCCTATTGTGCTACGATACTTTGCTGTCATTTGTCTATTTGTTTACAAGGTGAAATTCTACTCGTCTGTTGAGCTTGCGACCCTCGGTCGTCTCGTTTGATGCTAATGGTCGTGACTCGCCGAAATATTTGTACACAATCTTATCCTTAGGCACGCCACGGTGTACAAGGTAGTCAGCTACGGCCTTGGCTCGCTCCTTCGAGAGCTGAAGGTTGGCCTCGTCGCGTCCCACATTGTCGGTGTGACCACGCACCTCGACGAAGAGACCCGTCTCGATGAGGATGTTGGCCACCTGCTTGAGGTAGACGATTGAGTCCTCGGTGATGGTGCTCTCGCCCGTAGCGAAGTTGATATCCTCTACGGCGCAGATGGTCTTGCCGTGCACCTCCTTACCCTCGTTGACCATAGCCTGAATCTCTCGTAGCGTGTAACAAGGCTTGGTGTCGGCACTCTCCTTCTCGACGGCAGGGAGATACTCCACAACCTTCTCGACGACAACTTTCTCTACGACCTTCTCGACGACGACCTCCTCGCTCTTTGGTGTGCGCTTGCAGAAGATTGTCAGCGGTACCTGTATGCCCACCTTAAACTCGAAGCCCGAATTCTTGCGAGGGCCTGCCGTAAGGCCTTGCATAACATTTACGCTCACCGAAGCATTCTCGCGCTCCTTCTTCGAGTAGGTATTGGTAAAGCCATACTCGTAGCTTGCCTCGAGGCTGAGGTGGCACTCGTTACCCAAGATGTTAATCGGGTACTTCACGCCCGCACCCACGGCTGCCGCAAAGTAGACTGCGGCGATGTTGCCAGTAGAGAGGTTGAGCATCGTCGGACTCATCTCGCCCGTGACGAGGTACTCGTCGGTCTTAATCCAGCCCCCAGCCACAAAGCCAACGATAGGCGAGATGTAGGCGTATGGCCTTAGCTTGGTATTCTGTAACGGTATGTTGAATACGAGCGGCACGCGAATATCGAAGTATGTGGCCTTCAATCGGTAGACGCCACTCTCCACCTCATCGATATTTCTATAATATAGCGAGCCTCCTCTATCCAAGAAGCCAAATTCGGGTCTCACGCTGACGACCTTCGTAAAGTCGTACTCTGCCGACAACATAATGACGCCCGAACTGCCAAGTCCGCGTTTGTAGTAGTTATCTGTTGATAGTCCTGGGAAGCGCATCATATTGCCGTGGTAGCCCGTAGATAGGCCCACCTTCCAGCGCGACAGAGCGAGCGAATCGGGCCCCGACGCATAGGTATCAACTGCAAACAATAAAAATAGTGCCAGCAGCACTAATCTGACTCTCATGCCGTAATCTTCTTTTATTCAAGTAAAAACCCAACTAATGAAAAAGTGCGCAAACAGGGGGATGATAAGGACTTTTTCAGATGCGTTGTGCGCTACGCGAGACAGAAGCCTCGATGCGCTTATGTTACATTAGTACAAATGTAAGAAAAAATCAGATATAAAACAAGTTTTATATAAACTATTTTTGCAATGGGGGGGGGTAATTCGCAGTGTATCAATATGTTATGATTTGGATGTTTTTGGACCAAATCCTAAGAATTGCAGTTTTTATGTGAGATGACATAGCTCTGACATAAAAGTGATAACGGCGTGACTAAGTGGCAGATAGCTGGCATTGAGGCGTGACAAGTAGCGTCATTTTGTCATCCTAATATGACATAATTTCTTCTTTTTACTTCTGGCAACAAAATTGTTAGGCTCTTAGCACAAACGACAAATCATACGACTATGAATATCAACACACTAACAATCAAAGCACAAGAGTTGTTGCAGGGTGCAATGACCTTGGCAAAGAGCCGCCGACAGCAGGCTCTCGAGCCTCAGCACATCTTGGCGGCTGCCATCGCCGACGACGACTCGTTGGCGAGCTATCTCCTTAGTCGCGTGGGTGCAAATATCGTAACCATGCGTCGTGAGCTGAGCGAGGCTATGGAGCGCCTTCCGAGGGTGGAGGGTGTCGACGACAATATCTTCTTCTCGCGTGAGAGCTCCTCGCTCATACAGCGCGCGGTGGATATAAGCGCCTTGTTCTCCGATAGATATGCCTCGGTGGAGCATATCGTGGCGGCTATGGCTAAGGAGCGAGGTGTGGTGCTCGATATCCTTAAGCGCAACAGCGTCACTTACGACGACCTCATTGCTGCAATCAAGGAGTTTCGCAAGGGTGCCACCATCGGTTCGCAGACCGAAACTATGGAGTTCGACGCACTTGGCAAGTACGCCATCAACCTCAACGAGGGTGCGCGTACGGGGCGTCTTGACCCCGTTATTGGTCGAGATGAGGAGATTCGACGCGTGTTGCAGATTCTTTCGCGCCGCACCAAGAATAACCCTATCCTCGTGGGTGAGGCGGGCGTTGGTAAGACTGCCATTGCTGAGGGCATCGCGCAGCGTATTGTCGACGGCGATGTGCCTGAGAACCTGAAGAATAAGATCGTCTACTCGCTCGATATGGGTGCACTCATTGCGGGTGCTAAGTATAAGGGTGAGTTCGAGGAGCGCCTCAAGGCTGTGGTTAAGGAGGTTGTCTCTGCCGAGGGCGAGGTGTTGCTCTTCATCGATGAGATTCACACGCTTGTGGGTGCGGGTAAGAGTGACGGTGCGATGGATGCCGCCAATATCCTCAAGCCTGCCCTTGCGCGTGGTGAGCTGCGCACTATTGGTGCTACGACGCTCGACGAGTACCAGAAGTATTTTGAGAAGGATAAGGCCCTTGAGCGCCGCTTCCAGAAGGTACTCGTGGACGAGCCCTCGATGGAGGATGCCATCTCCATTATGCGTGGCCTCAAGGAGCGTTACGAGGGTCACCACCGTGTGCGTATCAAGGACGAGGCTATCGTGGCGTCTGTTGAGCTCTCGCACCGCTATATAACGGAGCGCTTCCTCCCTGATAAGGCTATCGACCTTGTCGACGAGGCGGCATCGCGCTTGCGCCTTGAGATGAACTCGGTGCCCGAGGAGATTGACCAGCTCGACCGCCGCATCCGCCAGCTTGAGATTGAGCGTGAGGCGATACGCCGTGAAGGTGATAGGGAGCGCATCGAGCGACTTGATGGCGAGATTGAGGAGCAGAAGGCTGAGTGTGCGGCGCTGAGGGCAAAGTGGCAGTCGGAGCGCGATAGGTTGCAGGAGTTGCAGAGTGCCAAGGATGGCATCGAACGCGCCAAGATTGAGGCTCAGCAGGCGGAGCGTGTGGGTGACTACGGTAGGGTAGCGGAGCTGCGCTATGGCACTATCGTGGAGCTTGAGAGGCGCGTTGCAACGCTCGAAGATGAGTTGCGCTTAACGGCTGATACTGCGATGATTAAGGAGGAGGTGTCGGCAGATGACATTGCCGAGGTGGTGTCGCGCTGGACGGGTATTCCCGTAAAGCGTATGCTCGAGTCGGAGCGCACAAAATTGCTAAATATGGAGGCTGAATTACATAAGCGCGTGGTGGGTCAGGATGAGGCTATCGAGGCTATCTCGGATGCTGTGCGCCGCTCGCGTGCGGGCCTCTCGGATATGCACAGACCCATCGGCTCGTTCATCTTCCTTGGCAGCACGGGTGTGGGTAAGACGGAGCTTGCTAAGGCCCTTGCCGAGTTCCTCTTCAATGACGACCAGATGCTCACGCGCATAGATATGTCGGAGTATCAGGAGCGACACTCCGTATCGCGCCTCGTGGGTGCGCCTCCTGGATATGTGGGCTACGATGAGGGCGGTCAGCTTACAGAGGCGGTGCGCCGTAAGCCGTATAGCGTGGTGCTGCTCGATGAGATAGAGAAGGCGCATCCCGATGTTTTTAATATTCTCCTGCAACTGCTTGATGATGGCAGGCTTACCGACAACAAGGGTCGTACCGTCGACTTTAGGAATACCATTGTAATTATGACCTCGAATATGGGCTCAAACATCATCTCGGAGCGCCTTGCCACGGCAGGCGATGCCGTTGATGCCGACACTCTCGAGCGCACGAAGAGCGATGTCATTGAGCTGTTGAAGAGCCACCTCAAGCCAGAGTTCCTCAACCGCATTGACGAGATTGTGATGTTCGAGCCGCTCAGCCATAAGCAGATTGAGCATATCGTCGATATTCAGCTGCGCGAGGTGGCGCGTATGCTCCGCACCAATGGTATAGAGTTTGTCTACACCTCTGCTGCACGCAGCCATATTGCCGATGTTGGCTTCGACCCGCTCTACGGTGCACGACCTATCAAGCGCACCATTCAGCGTGAGGTGGTAAACAGGCTTTCGAAGCTAATCCTTGCGGGCGAGGTCGACAGGTCTCGTGCTATTACGGTCGATAGCGACGGCACGCAGCTCTCGTTTGCGAACTAAAGTCAAAGTGTTTGTACACAATAAAATAGGCTATCCAAGTAGGATAGCCTATTTCTTTAGAATTGGGCGTTGCTTAGTACTTGTCTGTAAGTTTTACCACATAGTTAAGACTAACATATGCGTCGTTGCCAAGGTATATAAAGTGTGCAAAGCCGTTCTCCGTATCAATAACCTCGATTCTATCGTTCTTCTTCAACGAGCCGAGGAGAGGGGCGTTGTTGTTTGCTGAAGAACGGATGTTAAGCGAGTTTGCGGTGCAGACATAGGTTGTTGTTTCTGGCTCGATAAACTCCTGCTCTACAACCTGATTGTAGTAGTCATAGTCATAGCCGCTATCAAGGATTGCAACGGCAGCTGGAAGTACCGTGGTGCCGATAACTATTGCCAGGGCGATAAGGAATGTCCAGGCATTGAGGAATACGAAGCGGAGCACCCATACCGCAATGGCGGTGACTATACTTGCTGCCCAGATGGCGATACCGCCAATGAAGGCTCCGATGACGCCCGTAAGGAGTGCTACCCAGAAGCCCTCCTGCACCCACGAAACAATGATTGCAAGCACCCAGATAAGGCAGATGATACCCGTGATTATCGCGCTCACGGTATCGGTATTATCCTCGAGCCATTCGCCAATGCTCTCAATCTTGTCGTTGAAGCGCTGCCAGCCCGACTCGCTGCTTGTAGATGTGCGGCGAGGGTTATCGTAGCGAGGCGTATCACGACGAGGTGCCCTCGTATCGCCGCCACCGATATGTACGGTCTCGGTGCGGAGGCGTCGTCCCTCGTGGAGGAAGCTAACCTTCACGGTCTGAGGATTGGCGTATGCCGTACCGTTCTCGTTGCCCCAGCCAGGAAGGGTATATGTGCCGTTACCTGTGACATTTACCTCGGTAGTGAAGCTCTCCGACTGCTTGTAAGAATACTCGAACAAAAGCTCCAACTTAATCTTGCCATAGAAATCGTTAGAGATGGTGATTCTTGGCTTAAGGTACTGAATACCAGTAGGTAGTGCTCTGCCGTAGTCGACGATGATGTTGCTCTCCTTGTCCACCGCTGCGAACTGCACCGCAGAGATAGTAGGCGATGTCGGTTGGTTTGGGTCACGCTTGATGTTCAGCCTACCTGACCAGATGGTCTTGCCCTTGCAGCGGAAGGTGTAGTCGATGTAGGTGTACTGACTGTATGCCATACCGCTCTCGCTGCCCCAGCCAGAGAGGGTGTAGTCGCCCTTGCCGTGGAAGTCGACATCGGAGGTATAGGTGTCGCTATTACCGTCGGAGTAGCGCAGGATGACCTCTATCTCCTCACTACCGTGGTAGTTGCTCGTCACGATAATGCGAGGCTGGATGTAGTAGGTGTTGGTGTAGAGAACCTTGCCAAAGCTACCCTTAGGATTACCCTGCTTGTCGCCATTGCCCCATACTACATCGCCGATGATGAGCGGCTCGTTGTTGTTACGAGGTGTTGGTGTCTTACGAGGTGTTGGGGTGTGCGTAGGTGTCTCGCGCTGCGGTGGCTTATGCTCCTTGATGTACTTGGTAATTGCCGTCTTGAAGCTGCTAAAGGCCTTCTCGTTCTCGTAAATCTTACGCGCTACGGCAACGACATTCTTGCTATGCTCGATAATCTCACGATTTGCCGAGTGTAGCTTATGCGATGCCACGAGCACCTTGGTCAACTCCTCCGCCTCGCTCTTCATATCGGGCGAGTACTTAGGGCGTCGCCACATATCACCGAGAATCTCTATCGCCGAAAACTCCGATGTGTCGAGCAGAGCGATGATATCCTCACGCTTGAGGAATTGGTATGCCTTGATCCACTTCTCGACATTGATGAGCATCATAGCCTCATCGTGGTGCGGAGTGGTATTCTGCTGCGTTGTGGGGGTGGTTGTGGGCTTGTGGCCCATAGCTATACGGAACTCGTTGAAGGTGATGGCGTCCTGAGTGTAGAACATCGCCGCAGCGCCTCTGAGGCTCTTGCTCATCTCGATGATCTTCAGGTCGGCAGAGTGTAGCTTATCGCAACGCTTGAGCAAGCTAATTCGCTCGTCGCAGGCCGCCTTGTCGAATTCGTATCGCTTCCAATACTCCATCAGAAACAGTACGGCGTCCCTCTCCTCGTTCGATAGCTTCTGCTGTACATCGCGCTGGGAGAAGAATTCACACGCCTTTTTCCAATCGGAGATCTTTTGGTTTAGTAGTGTTTTGTCCATCGATATATCTTTCAGTATAAAGGGTAAAATGAGGTTGTGCCACGAATGACACAACCCCATTTATGAAGCTGTTACAACTTACGGGTGAGACTATACATTTGCCCTGCCGATAAAGTCCTTCGATGCCTGAAGCTCCTCCTCGTTCTTAACGCCCGCAATCTTAAGCGTAAAGTCGATAACATCGGTGTCACGACTAGCGTTGACGCTGAGGATACCCTCGTTGTCGATGCTGAAGGTTACCGAAATCTCAGTGCCCTTAGGGTGGTTGCCTGTAATCTTGAGCTCCGAAATCTCCTCGGTAGCCAGGCGACAGAACTTATCCTCTACCACGCGCTCGTTGTCCGCATCGGTAAAATCGCTCTCGTAAATAGGTAGGATAACGGCACTCTGGTTGTCACGAATGGTGACGAAGGTGCTTGAGTATGATGTTGGGAGCGAGGTGTTTGCAAAGATCATATTCTCGACCTTGTTGTCCACGATACCCAAACCATAGGTCTTACTTGTTACATTTACAACGCGTGTACGATCGCCGTCGATTGGTGCTGGACGGTCACCACCGCCATTCTGCCAAGTCTCGATAGCCTGAGCATAGGCCTCGTTCATCGCATAGATAGCGGCACCCTTGGCAACGCACTCATCAGGGTCGGTGAGGCGTGTTGGAAGGCCGAACTCTGCCTCTACGCGCTCCTTAACCTGTGGCATACGGCTGCTACCGCCCACGAGGATAATCTCGTCGATGGTGTTGTAGCCCTTCTGCTTAGCGATGTCGATAATCTTGCGAGTCTCGTCGATGGTCTCCTCGAGCTTGTCGTTGGTGATAGCGAAGAAGGTCTCGCGTGGAAGGTCGAAGTTAACCGACTTACCCTCGTACGAGAAGTTAATCTTAGCTGTCTGGCGTGCTGTGAGGTTCTTCTTCCAGTTCTCAGCGTTAACCAAGAGGTCGTACTTAGCATTTGCCGACAACGACTCGAAGTCGTACGATGTACCGTTCTGTGAGTTGAAGGTGTTGAGCACATACTTAGCAAGCTCAGTATCCCAATCCACACCGCCAAGGTGGTGGTCACCGCCCGTAGCGATAACCTTGATAGCACCGCCGTTAACCACGATGATGGTTACATCGAAGGTACCGCCACCGAGGTCATATACGAGGATGGTACGACGCTCCGAAACCTTTAGACCGTATGAGATAGCCGCTGCGGTAGGCTCGTTGATGATACCGAGGACATTGAGGCCTGCACTCTCGCCTGCCTGCTTTGTCTGCAAGCGCTCCTTGTTGCCGAAGTATGCAGGGCAGGTGATAACCACATCCTTGATAGGCTCTGGGTTGTCGCCAAGGTCGTTAGCATCCTTTACGAGCTTCTTGAGGATGAGCGCCGAAATCTCCACAGGGTCGCAGTGGTATGGGGTGGTGTTCTTGCTCTTGTCGAAAGCATCGTCGTTACCGATCTCGCGCTTGATGAACGATACGGTCTTTTCAGGCTCAACAGGGAGCATACTCTTAGCCTCCTTACCTACGATCATATTAGACTCCGACTCGAAGTAAACAACTGAAGGAGTTGTTGCATCGCCCTCGAAGTTACGAAGCACCACTGCCTCGTCAAACTTGTTCACCTGGGCGATACAGCTGTATGTTGTGCCCAAGTCAATGCCGTACACGGCTCTACTCTTATCGTTTGCCATAGTCTTATATTTTTATTTTTGTAATTATCTCTGTTACTCTTTGCGCCACTCATTTACCTCGTGAGCACTTTATCTCTTCGCGTCGTCGCACTTGTGTCGTGTCGTGCATCACTTTTTGCGCCGTCTTGTCCTTTTTGCGCCGTCTTGTCCTTTTGCGCCGTCTTGTTCTTTTGCGTCGTCTTGTCCTTTTGCGCCGTCTTGTTCTTTTGCGCCGTCTTGTTCTTTTGCGTCGCCGCCGCACTTCACGCCTTACTATCTCGCGCGTATCGTAGCGCTACTCCTCTATCGCTGCCGCCTCAGCCTCAGCCTCGGCCTCTGGTGCTGGCGTAGCCTCTACGGGAGTCACATAGCGGTAGCACGCGATGCGCGCCTGACGGATTATCTTACCACTCTCCTCGTCACGATAGCCGCCATACATCACCTGTGCGATGCGACGAGCAAGACTCTCATCCTCGGTCTCGACAACCGACATCGCCTGCTGCTCCTTAGGATTGAACTCGTCACCCACCTGAGGCTCGTAGTACTCGTAGCCGAAGTCGTTGTATATGCGGTCGCTGATTGCGGTGATGGCGTTCTTGAACTCGCGCATAAGGTCGCCGTATAACTTGGCAAAGTCCTGCTCGCTGTTGTCCAGCGCATCGAAGTGTGCAAAGGTGCCGTAGAAGCGGTAGTGGAGGTCCATCATAGCTGAGAGGTATGGCTTGGTGAGCTTGCTAACATCAATCTTGTTGCTGGCCATCTCCTTGTGTAGCTCCTTAACGATGTCTCGCAACCTCTCGTCGTTAGCCTCGCAGTATCCCAGCTTCTCCTTGAGAGTCTCGTTCTGTGCCTTGAGCTCGTTGAGAAGCACCATCAGCGCCTCGAACGAAGGTGCATAATCGGGGAATGTAACCTCGCACTTTGGTGTCTCTGCCTTAGCCTCGCCCTGCTCCTCGGTAGCTGCCTGAGGTGCCTCTGCGGGTGTCTCTGCCGCCGTAGGGTTCGTAGCCATTAGCTGTGCAATCTGTTCGTCGCGCAAAGCCAACTTCTGCTTAAGGTCGTCGATCTCTCTATCCTTAGTCTCAATCTCAGCCCTGATAGTCTCCAATGCCTGATCGGCGCCACCATTGTTAGTGAAGATTCCCATAATCTGTTCAATTAAGTTTGTTTTCATAGTCGCTTGATGCTTTAGGTTTGGCTTACAAGCTGTCTCTCGTATGTGGGGAACGACTCTGAATCCCGTAGATATACAGAGTCATACAAAGATACGAAATAAAAATTAATCTGCCAAATAATTCCCCGATTATTACGCGCCGTGTTACTCTTTTTAGGTCTTAGGGGCGAGCTTATGTCGAGATAGTTGGATATACTGCGCCCTAACAAAATGCGCCCTAATAAAAAAGAGCTGCCCGTCGGACGAGCAGCTCTGTGGTATAACCTTCGTAGATCGAGGGCGATTACCAGTTGAGAATCTTACGGAAATCGTACTCCTCAGGGTTCTCAAGGTATGCCTTAGCAGCCTCGTAGTCCGCAGGAGTGATGTAGTGCATAAGGTTGTCGATAACCTGGTGAATCTTGTCGGCGTTGATGTCAACCAAGCGTGGTGGAATCTTGCCTGTATCAGGATCCTGCAAATCTCTGAGGTAGAGAGGCGATACATAACCCTCCTGGCTGATGTAAACCATACAGCCGGTCTTACCCTCAGAGAAGAGTTTGTAGACACCCATACCGAGCTGCGAGCAGTAAACAAGATCGAAGGCGCAAGGAGTCTGGCAGCGTACCTCGTAGCCAATCTCCACAGGGCGTGACTTAACCTTGATGTTGAGAGCCTTGCAACGCTTCTCAAGGAGGGTGTTGAACATCTCAGCCTTTGAGACCTTACCGAGCTCTGGGTGGCCGTGGTCGTCGTATGAGAACTGGATGCCTGACTTGAGAATCTCCTCCTTGTCGAGTGCGTGGAATACACCCTCCGATACCATCGCTACGCCATAGTCCATATTCATAATCTTACGCTTAACGATAGCCGAGATGATGAGGTTGATAATCTTGTCGATGGTAATCTTGGTCTTGTTGAACATCTCAGGGATGATGATCATAGGGTAGTGGCAAGCCGATGCGATACCGAACGCAAGGTGACCTGCTGAGCGACCCATAGCTGCTACCACGAACCAGTTAGCCGATGTGCGGGCGTCGTTGTACACCGCACGACCGATAACCGAACCTGCGTTCTTAGCCGACTGGTAACCGAAGGTAGGCATACCTGCTGGCAATGGGAGGTCGTTGTCGATGGTCTTAGGCACATGGATGTTTGCGATAGGATACTGCTTTGCCTCGAGGAACTTAGCGATGCGGTTAGCCGTAGAGGCTGTGTCGTCGCCACCAACGGTAACGAGGAGCTTGATGTTGTTAGCCTTGAAGAAGTCGAGGTTGAAGTTCTTTTCGAAGTCCTCCTCCGATGGCTTGAAGCGGCTCATAGTGAGGTACGAACCACCCTGGTTGAAGATGTAGTCTACGCGGAACATATCGAGGTCCTCGTAGCGTGGGTTAGGGTTGAAAAGACCCGAGTAGCCGTAGTGAAGGCCGATAACGCGATAACCCTTAGCAAGGAAGGTCTTGGCAACAGAGCCAACAACGGTGTTCATACCTGGCGCAGGACCGCCACCTGTGAGAATTGCAATAGCCTCTTTCATAGTGTGAAATATTTAGTTATTAATGTTTTGATAATTCGCTCCACAAAGATAATAAATATTTTTAAGAAATTTCGATTTTCGTAACTTTATTTCAATTACAAAAATTTTACTTATCTTTACGACATATTATTTCATTAAACATAAGATACTATGCGATACGCGTTTCTATCACTCGTTGCAATATTTATCACCCTCGTCGCTACGGCGCAGGAGCCCTTCAACGGTAAGATTACCCGAATTAACGGTACGGGCGTGAGGGCCACCATCAAGGTCGTAGATAGCGACAAGGTTACGCGCTCCGACGGCAAGGGTCGCTTCGGCCTTACAGATGTCAAGGCCGACGATGCGCTATATATTATATGTCGCAGGGATACCATCTTAATAGCTGTTGAGGGGCGCAAAAGTATGAGCATCGTGCTAACAGAGCTGGGTGAGACATATAGCGTTAACTCGTCGGAGGAGCTTGAGAACTATGGCTTTGGATATGTCAAGCGTCGTGAGACCACGGACTTCACATCGGGAATTTCGGGCGATAGGCTGCGCACGATGGGTACCTCGAGTCTCCTTGAGGCGATACTTATGTGTTGCCCAAGCCTTAGATATATAAATGGAGAGCTCTGCCTACGCACGCAGAATAGCATCGGTAGCTCGTCGGAGGTGCTTATCCTCTGCGACGGTATGGAGTCACGCCTGGAGTATATCAGTATCTACGATGTTAAGTCGGTTGAGGTGCTCAAGAGCTCGAATATGTACGGCTTTAGGGGCGTAAATGGCGTTGTGCTCGTGACGACTTATACGGGCAAGGAGGCGCTCGAGCGAAAGAGATAGTTGAGTAGGGCGTTCAATCGCCCAATCTGTTATAGTAAGAAGCTGTCTGCCGAAAGTGGCGGGCAGCTCTTTTTTTTATACAAGTTCAAAAATATGTATTTTAAGGCGATATAATTCGCATAATTATTTTGCTTTATATGGCCCATACCCCCACATTTATTGATATATTCCATTAATGCGTTGATAACGCGCAGCGGGATTTTTTTCTGTTTGCGGCAATTTGAGAGCTGTTTAATTGAAAAATATTGATTTTTTATTTATGAGGTTTTCGTGGGGAAAATTTGACATTTAACCATTAAATCAATAAATAAAACCACTAAAATAATATATTCTTTCCTTGTTTCGCCCTTAGCTGCCTATATGGGCACTGTTGGGTGTTTATTGATGAAAATGGTGTTATGAGCGATAAAAATCATAAAAATAGATATAATTAATATGATTATTTTAGTCCCCCGTTTGGGATTGTTTGGTGAGGATTTGGCTAAAAAAGTAATGTATCTAAAAAAAGAATATATAACAACAAAGTTGCATACGCCTATTGCAAAAATGATTTTTTTACTCTATGTTTGCAGTCGATAGATGAATAAAAAACTCATACTTAAGGCGAATAAAAGTGCTAATGTTTGGGTAAAAGATTGAACTTGGTTGATGTTTTGAGATGTGGTCAACCGAGATGATAAGGAGCGGGGTGGTGCCCGACGAATGAGAATTAGACGAATGAGAATTATAGGTGTGTTACTACAAATAGGCTTAAATAAATACTAAACTAATAATGGTTATGAAACTTAGAAACTTCATCCCTTTGCTCTTTGGCATACTCTGCACGATGGGTGTCAAGGCTCAGGATGTCGCCATCAAGACCAACCTGCTCTACGATGCTACTGCGACCGTTAACCTCGGCGTGGAGGTGGGCTTGGCTCCAAAGTGGACGCTCGACATCTCTGGTAACCTCAACGCCTGGGATATCAACGAGAATGCTAAGTGGCGCCATATCCTTGCCCAGCCAGAGGCGAGGTATTGGTTCTGTGACCGCTTTTCGCGTCACTTTATCGGCTTCCACGCCATTGGAAGCATATACAATGTGGGTGGCATAAAGAATAATATCAGCTTTCTGGGCACCGACTTCTCGAAGCTATCCGAGGAGCGCTACCAGGGTTATGGCATCGGAGCAGGTGTGGCCTACGGTTATGCCTTTATCCTTGGCAAGCACTGGAATCTGGAGCTCGAGGTGGGCGTAGGTTACACCTACCTGAACTACGACCGCTATCAGTGTACGGGTTGTGGCCGTAAGGTTGGCTCGGGTGACCACCACTATGTAGGCCTTACGAAGGCGGCGGTAAATTTGGTATATCTATTTTAAGAACTACGACCGATGAAACGATTTCTAACAATACTTGCGGCGATGCTGACCGGTGTGTCGGTAGCCGAGGCGCAGAGCCTTGAGGGTGTGACCGTTGAGAGCTACACTATGGAGCGCAGTGGCGACTATGTGGTGGTGGATATGGATCTCAACTTTGCCGAGCTCAAGGTCAAGGGTGTGCAGAGTGTGATGTTTACGCCTCACATCGTGCGCGATACGATGTCTGTGGCGCTCAGGTCTATCGGCGTCAATGGCCGTAACCGCCACTTTTACTACCTGCGTAACGAGGATAAGGTCCTCACCGATGGCGAGGATATCGTGTTTCGCAGCAACGAGGTGCCCGATGTGGTGGCCTACCACGCGATGGTGCCATTCGAGAGTTGGATGGATGGCTGTCAGCTTGTCTTCGAGCGCTCGGACTGCGGCTGTAATAATATAGAGCTTGGTCGTGAGGGTGCAATCCTTGTTGACCGCTTTCCTCTCGAGCCATACCGTCCTATACTGCTCTACCTCCGCCCTCAGGCAGAGAAGAGCAAGGTGCGCGAGCTCAGCGGCAGCGCCTTTGTTGACTTCCCCGTTAGCAAGATGGACATCCGTCCCGACTACCGCAACAACATCGCTGAGCTGAGTAAGATTACCAGCACCATCGACTCAATCAAGGGTGATAGCGATGCTACAATTACGGCTATCTCTATCAAGGGCTACGCTTCGCCTGAGAGTTCATACTTGAACAACACGCGCTTGGCTAAGGGCCGTACCGAGGCGTTGAAGGAGTATGTCGAGCAGCTCTATAACTTCGACGAGGACTTCATTACAACATCTTATGAGCCAGAGGATTGGGCGGGTCTTGAGCGCTTCGTCGTGGCATCGCACAATATCCGTAATAAGAGCGCTATCCTCTCTATTATCCGCAAGGACGAGGATGCCGACATCAAGGAGTGGCGCATCAAGAGTGAGTACCCTGAGGATTACCAGTTCCTCTACGACTACTGCTATCCATCGCTCCGTCACTCGGACTATGTAGTGCAGTACGAGGTGCGTCAGTATAGCAACCCTCGGGAGATTGAGGAGATTATGAACACAGCGCCACAGAAGCTCTCGCTCGAGGAGTTCTACATCCTTGCCGAGACCTACGAGGTGGGAAGCACGGAGCTTGACGAGCTATGGGAGATTGCGGTGCGTATGTATCCAAACGATGCAGTGGCCAACTTCAATGCCGCTAACTCAGCAATGGATAAGGGTGACTACAAGCGTGCAATGCGCTACCTCGATAAGGCGGGCGATATGCCTGAGGTACACTTCTCGCGTGGTTGCATCGAGGTGCTCCAGGAGAACTACTCCGAGGCATTGCCTCACCTCGAGGAGGCTATCAAGCAGGGTGTCGATGAGGCTGCCGCAGTCTACGAGGCGGTGAGCAACCACTGGAAGGTGACACGCGCAAAGAGATAACAAACTTAAAACCTAAAAATAGAACGACTATTAATTGTAAAACTAAAAACTTTATGAAGACTAAGTATTTCTTTTTGGCTCTTGCAGCTATGGGCTGCGTAGCTTGCTCAGAGAAGACTGAGGCGCCTCAGAATGACCCTCAGGCTGGTGTAGGTGCAGATAAGGGCTATTTGGCTATTGACCTCAAGTCGGCTGACGATGTGACACGCGTTGAGGGTGGCCAGTACGAGGATGGCACAGCTGCTGAGCAGTTTGTCGAGAGCGCTACATTCTACTTCTTCGACGCTGCGGGCAATGCCTTCAATGTAAACGCCAATGGCAACTACTTCTATGTTCAGGTGCAGGACAATGGCTCAACTCAGGCGCCTAACATCGAGTCTATGACCGACCCTGTACTCGTTATCGAGAAGTATAAGGGTCAGTTCCCAGCAAAGGTTGTTGCTGTGGTTAACTATCAGGGCACTGCGAGCTGCTCGCTCAACGACCTCAAGAACAACCTCACAACCGTAGGCCATACATCGGGTGCTAACTTCATTATGACTAACTCGGTATATGCTAACGCTGCGGGTGTTCAGGTTGATGCTACTGAGCTCACTATCGACAACTTCCAGACTACTGCCGACAAGGCTTTGGCTAACCCTGTGAAGGTATATGTTGAGCGCACAACCGCAAAGCTCAATGTGGCTGCTGGTGCTACTGCGTTCGATACAGGTGTTAAGCTTGGCGATAGCGCTGTGTATGCTAAGGTTATGGGTTGGGATGTTATCGGCAACCAGAGCGAGTCATACTATGTGAAGAGCATCGACCCAACTTGGACTGATGCAGCCCTCGGTTTCGTATGGAACGACGCTCCTTACTTCCGTTCATACTGGGCATCTAAGAGTGTAGCGGCGGCTGTTGACAACAATGTTGCGTACAACGACCTTACCAATAGCGATGCTACTGTTGAGTACCTCGGTGAGCAGGTGGGTGCGCGTGCTACTTATGTTGTGGCGGCTCAGTTGCAGGATGTTGACGGCAATGCGTTGGAGATCGCTCAGTGGTACGGTACTAACTATGTTGGTGAGGAGGCTCTCTTGGTTGCGGTAGCTCCTACCCTCAAGACTAAGCTTATGCACTTCGACGGTGCGAGCACATATACCTCTATCGACGATTCACAGATTAAGTGCGTGGCTGGTGCTGCGGGCGCTGAGAGCTATGAGGTGGTGTTCCAGCTCGCTGATGGCGTAGACGCAACTAACTGGTTCTCGTTCGACGGTACCAACTACACTCCAGTTGACGCAAACGCAGTTCTTGCTTCTGTTGAGCCTGCTAAGGTGTGGAAGAGTGGTATGACATACTACTACGCTGATGTCAAGCACCTCGGTACTACCGGCACCGTGGGCGAGTACGGCATCATCCGTAACCACAGCTACAAGGTGGCAATCAACGGTGTTAAGGGTTGGGGTACTCCTGTTTACGACCCATCGCTTCAGGTTGTACCTGTGAAGCCTACCGACAAGGAGACATACATCTCAGCAGAGATCGAGGTTCTCTCTTGGAGAGTGGTATCATACGATGTAACCCTCGAGTAAGCAACGCGTAAAGCAAAGAAAAACAACTAAGTAAACCTCTGGGGTCGTAGCGCACGACTCGTTGCGACCCCAATTTTTTTTAAGTCGAAGTATAACATTAGCAGCTTTTGGAAAGCGCACTTGGGCATCGGTGCAGAGAGAGGTGCCACATCGGAGAGCGGAGCATAGCGCAGGTCTCTCCCACCAATGACGAATATACCCCCGTACGGGTGAAAAGATATATAGCAGGGTAGCACCCTAAGACTAAAGAGAATAAGTAAAACATAAAAAATAGGAACAATGATGACCCAGACTAAGTTTTGTAAGTGGAGCTTTATGCTGGCAACACTTTTTGCAGCGATGTCGACCAGCTCGTGTAACGAGGGCTTCATCTTTAATGGTGAGGGCGATTGCGGTACATACTACAACATCGAGTTTAAGTATGACTATAATATGAAGTATGCCGACGCCTTTGCCAACGAGGTTAACTCCGTTGCACTCTTCGTGTTCGACCAGAACGACACGCTCGTCGAGTATGCTGTTGAGAGCGATAAGGCCAAGCTTGCGGCCGACAATTTCGCAATGCCTCTCGAGCTTGAGAGTGGTAAGTATGAGCTCGTTGCGTGGGCAGGACTTATGAACGAGGAGTCATTCGACCTCTTGGCAAATGTCGAGGTGGGCACAACACGCAAGGAGGAGCTTCAGGTGGCTATGCGCACCGTCTCAAAGGCAGGTGTTGCCACCGTTGAGAGCGACTTGTTGCCCCTCTACCACGGCGCTATGGTGCTCGATTATACCTCGGAGCCAGGCACCTTTACCGAGACTATGTCGCTCGTTAAGGATACCAATGTGGTGCGCATCGTGTTGCAGCAGATGTCCGACACGCTCGTAGCGGATAAGTTTAGCTTCGCCATTACGGACGATAACTCGCTCCTCGATTGGGATAATGCGGTGCTTGCCAACGGCGGCGTTGAGTACCAGCCTTGGAGCATCACCTCGGGTTCGGCAGATGTTGCCCCCGACTATGGCACTAATGGCGTAACGCGCTCAGATGCGGTGTCTGTCGTAGTTGCTGAGTTCACCACTAATCGTATGATTGACGGCCGTAGCCCAATCCTCACCATCCGCAATATCGAGGAGGATAAGGTTGTGATGGCCATCCCTGTTGCGGACTATGCGCTGCTTGTCAAGGGTAACTACAACAAGGATATGACCAACCAGGAGTACCTCGACCGTCAGGACGAGTATAATATGACCTTTTTCCTCGATGAGGATGGCGATTGGCTTTCGGCAAGCATTATCGTCAATTCGTGGAGGGTGGTGCTTAACAACGATATTCTCTAATAACCTCGAATCTAAATGGCTATGAGAGATAGAATTAAGATATTGTGTATGGCCTTGTGCGCCTTTACGCTCGTTGCGTGCAACTCGATCTTCGAGAGTGGCAGCTGCCCCTCGTTCGACGAGCCGCACAGCGTGAATTTCGTGCTTGCCATCGACGCTCCGAGTGCTACGCGTGCCTCGTGGGGCGATGTTGTGCCGACGGATGAGTTGGGCACAAGCTTCGAGAATAGAATCCTGCCCGAAAGCCTTAGTGTTGCGATATTTACCACCGACAACCGCCATATCGGCGATGTGGAGAGCTTGGTATATTGGCCTATAAACGAGGAGGGTAGCCGCTACCAGTTTAGTGGTAAGGTGCCCGTTGCGCTGCTCAACGATGTGGCAGAGCTTGAGGCGGGCTCGAAGCCAGAGTATAAATTTATGGTCTACGCCAATGCCGATGCGGGCGATAATGCTGCCATTATGTACGAGTATGACGACCTGGATATGACCACTGGCGCTATACCTATGTGGGGCGTTAAGCAGGTCGACATTACTGACCTTGTGAACGATAGGGTGCAGCAGCTTGGCGTCATCTCATTGCTTCGCGCTGTGGCTAAGGTTGAGGTTATTGTTGACGAGGCTCTGTCGGGATGCCTTATAGAGAGCGCCTCGATTAACTACCACAATCGTCAGGGCTATGTCCTTCCAGCGGGATGGGATAGTACAGAGAACACTACGGCGCTCGATCGTGACGCTGTTTTCCGCAGCTACCGCTCGTTGCATACCGATGCTCACGCACTCACCGAGGTTGAGGCGGGGCGTAAGTTTATCATCTACTTGCCTGAGTACGACAACTCTTTGTTTACCGACTTTGAGTCGAAGATATCGGTAAATGTAAGCTACAACTCGGCATTGCATAGCTTCCCCGATGCGTTGCAGTTTAGAGCACATACGGCAGGTCGCCCTACGGGTGAGGTGTCGAACATCGTGCGTAACACCATCTACCGCTTCCGCATCACGCAGGTAAATACGGGTGGCTTGGTGCTCAACTACGAGGTGGCAGATTGGGAGCGCAGCGATAATTGGGAGTGGGTGCACTACTTCGACTACCCGAACTACCACAACCCTGTACTTCCCGACTCGGCGACACGCGATGGCGACTCGTCGAACGATATTTTCCCAGATGAGCCTCAGATGTACTACACTGCGCCTAACGAGGCTGGCAATATCGTAGCGGAGAAGGGAGCCTTCTCGTGCTGGTTCCAGATGCTTGGCCCTATCGGCCAGACCTGGTTGCCTACGCTGCGCACTGCATCGGATCGTTGCGAGATTAGGGTGTACAAGGAGATCGATGCTATGACACGCGAGTTGGTCTACACCACCGAGACCTCGGTTGCCGACCCATCGCTTAGGGATGGCTCGAAGCTCGTTGCTATGCACGGCTGGTACAACATCTTGGTGATACCAACTACGGCGGACTATACGGGTGTTGCGCGCTTTGGCATCACCTACTCGCAGGATTGGATGGGCGCTGGCTCGCGCTACCTGCTCATCAACGGCGAGGACGACCACATTATATGGCCTAATAGCGGCACGGAGCCTCGTATTATCGACATCCGTCAGTTTGCTAACTAATTAATAGTGATATGAAACGAAATATGAAATATATAGCCTCGATGCTCTGCCTCTTGTTGCTCGTTGCGTGCCACAGCGACGAGGGTGTGAGCCTTGGTGTGCAGGACGATAGGGCTATCGTGCTCAATGTGTCGGGTGGCACGCTGGGTATCGACACGCGTGCTGAGGATATTGCCGATAGCACTAAGGAGAGCGCCGTAGCGCACCTCGACATTATGATTTTCAACGACGCTGAGGAGGACGACGCAAAGACCCTCTTCTATCACGAGCGTGCCACGGTAGCCTCTTCTGAGGGTGCGGTGCGCCTTGGTGTCGATGTTGATGATATTGAGGTGGGAGCGAAGTATTGGGTTTATGTAGTGGCAAATAGCACGCATAGCGCTGCGATATATGCCAACATCGGAAGTGTTGAGGCTCTTTGCGATCTCAAGCAGGAGGACCCGAACCTTCACCTCACAGCCACAGGTCTTCAGGGTACACCTTCGTACTTCTTGATGGATGGCATTGCCTATATGGGAGAGGGTGAGCCACTTTCGGCTGCGGCTATCACCATTGCCGAGAAGCCTATCACTAATACGGTGGAAATGGGTGTTAAGCTGCGTCGTGCTGCTGCCAAGGTGGTGGTTAAGTTTGTCGCTACTGAGAGTATTACCTTCTCTGATTCGATTGAGGGCTCTACTCCGGGCTACTACCTGCGCAACCTCCCATACGAGACGCGCGTAGTAAATGATGGTGTGGTGCGTACCCTCGATGCTTTGGTGACGACACGCGAGTCGATGTCGAGTTACTTCAAGTGGAACAAGGATGCTGAGGGCAACATCACCTCTGTGGAGGTTACACTCTATGTGTATAGCCACAAGTGGGAGACCAACGACAGCTTTAACCACGCTACGAACCTCCTTGTCGACATCCCTGCTTTCTACAACTCGGAGGAGAATGGTGCGAGAATCGTGGCGCCACATATCAACAACTACTATCAGGTGCCGCTGAGCAAGGAGTTTATCTTCGAGCGCAACCACTACTACGAGGTTACGGCAAATGTACACGCGCCAGGTGCCGAGGACTTCTCGGAGCCTGTTGAGATTAAGGACCTCAGGTATGGCGTATATCCTTGGAGTGAGCGCACCATCGATGTAGGTGGTGAGGTGGGTCCTCAGTACCTTAAGGTTAACCTCGACGAGCTCAAGATTTACAATACCGACCAGGACTCTACCTCGTTGCTCTTTTCGTCGTCATCGCCTGTGACTATCACGGTTGAGGAGAGCTACTATATCGATAAGTTCGGTATTCGTCAGAATATCAACGCCTCGACATACCACATCGCTGGCACTACCGAGGCGGGAGCTATTGCGGGTAACATCACGGTGCGTAGCGATGTGCCTACAAACAACACAATCCGCTACTTCACCCTTAAGGTGGTTAACCAGACGGGACAGACCGAAACGGTGTATGTTGAGCAGTATCCGCTGGTATATATCGTCAATGTGCTTGGCCACTACTCCTATCGTGATGACTTCAAGAGTGGTAACAATGCTCCTACGACCATCTATAATCAGGGTTCTGCCTATTCGAGCGTAGCTTTAGGCTCGTGGAACAATGCAACGGGAAATTGGTCGTACAAATATAGCGCCAACTCATCGGGCTTCTGGCGCTCGAAGGTGGTGGTGGAGACCTACCCCGGTGACCATAGAACAGAGTCGTACCGTGGTCGCTCGAATGTCGACTATTACTACTATGCAAGCTCGTACGGCGGCTCGAATGTGTCGTATCGCACCTCAAATGCCGAGGACCCAAGTAATGCGCGTATGTATCATGTCCGCATTACGGCAACATCGGGTGACTACCATCTCGGCGTACCCCGTAAGATTACCAGCGAGTATGTCGACTTTGCCTACACCGACCCAGGTGATGATAACGCCAACCTCGTGTCGCCATCGTTTATGATTGCCTCGCGTCTTGGTTTCGTCAACTCAGGTTCGCTTTCATCTGCTAATAACCAGACTAAGCGTCTTGCGGTGTCGCGCGACCACTGCGCATACTATGTCGAGGTGGCAGATAATGGCACCGTGTACGACGATTGGCGCCTACCTACGGCCTCGGAGCTGCGCATCATTATGGACTTGCAGGGTACGAAGAATGAGAGTGCCGATGCTATCGACTACCTGCTCAATGCCGACTACTACTATTCGGCCTCGGGTCCTGTGTTTAACAAGGGTAACGACGGCAATAATTCGGAGAGTCGTGCCGACGAGGATAGCTGGGCTATTCGCTGCATACGCGATGCCTATTAGCCTTGAGCGATAAGTGCTTTGGAAGATAACTGCTTATATTTGAAAATATTATGAGAATGAGAATAGCATATATAACTGCCGCCATTGTGGCGATGTTCACCACCGGATGCCATAGCGATATCGCTGAGGTTCCAGTTGCGGGAAGTCGCGTACCAGAGGGATATGTCGAGGTTGAGTTTACGGCCAACACGCCCCTTATGACCGAGGTCGTGGTGCGAGGTGTCGACCCCGATGGTATTGATGTGCAGAACCTTACGCTCTTTTGCTTCAACGACTATGGCCTATACATTACTCACACCGAGGCTACGCTCAACGCTACGGTCGAGACCCCATCGCTTTCGGGTACTTACAAGGCTGTGATTCCTGAGGAGACGCGCATTGTGCACTTCGTTGCTAACCAGAACCCTAACCTCTACGACGCTGCGATGTTCGTAAACCGCACAGAGGATGAGATTCAGGATAATATGGTCGGCGCGTCGGGTATGATTATCTATTGGAGTAGGGTGATATTCCACAACGACGCAGGCTTTCAGGATCAGCTTGCCGACCTTAATAATGGCGAGGGTGTGAAGCTCATCCGTAATCAGGCCCGTATCTCGATTGTCGCGCCTGAGGATAATGGCTATATCGATATCCACGGCTTTGTGGCTACGAATGTCTACGCCTACGGCACCACAGCACCCTATCACCCAGAGAAGCGCTTTCCTACCGACGGCACTGAGTTCGTATGGCCAGGTGACGACTTTGTTACGCTGCCCGCCAACCGCTCAAAGATGACAGAGATTAGCGATGTCTACAACCGCACCGATGAGTATATCTTCGAGCACGAGAATAGATTGCAGGACCCTGTGAGTGTGATTATTAAGGGTAGAAATGCTGGCCAGAGCAAGGACAAATATTACCGTGTTGCGCTTATCGACGAGTATGGCGAGCAGCTTATGATTCGCCGCAACCACCACTACAAACTCAACATTGTAGGCGCTCTCACCTACGGCACTGATACCTTCGAGGAGGCGCTCTCAGCCCCTGCAACGAACAACATCTGGATTGCCGTTGCGGACTGGGTTGACGAGGTGTCGTTCGATGGCATCACCCTCGCCGTAAGCGATACAAGTGTGGTTTTGGATGAGAGTCGTGAGGGTGGAAGCCTCGAGTTGAGCTATACCATCATCAGCGACACAGCGCTCACTGCTGCCGATGCTGCTCAGGTCACTTGGCTTGAGGGCAATACCGTTGCGGCGCACAACATAAACCACACCTTCGAGGTTAATGGTAATGGTGGCGTTGGTAAGCTCACATTGCAGCTCCTTGAGTTGGGCGACAACGCGATGCTCGAGGGTACTCTTGTGGTTAAGAAGGGCCGCTTGCAGCGCACTATCAATGTGGTGCTTATCAAGACGCAGAAGTTTACGCCTGTGTGGGCTGCTACGCAGATTTATGGTGGCGACATCGGCGAGCTTGCGACACTTAAGTTCAATGTGCCCGACAACTTCCCGCTCTTCCCGTTCAATGTATATGTGTCGGTAAATAGCCTCGATGCGCGTACCGCAACTACGGGTCGTGTGCTTCCCGTGGTGCGCAAGGGCGACGAGGGTTGGTATGGCGCAGATAATGGCTACGGCTATAAGTATGTTTATACCGTCACAGAGCCAGGCGTTCAGCGTATCTACTTCCATAATGTCCTCACGCACGAGCAGGGTGGTTCCGACGAGGTTGTCCTCGAGGCTGAGTTCTTTCAGACGGCCATTAAGGAGTTTAGCTACGCTACGCACCAGAATGCTATCAGGGTCGATGACCTCAACATTTATAGCGCAAGCGGTGTAACGGATGAGTATATCTACTACCGCCTTGTGCCTCGCAAGGTTAACGCGCCAGTGGAGTTTAATGTCCTCCTCGAGGATGTGTCGAATGGCGAGAATTCACCTCGTGCTATCAATGCTGAGGTGGGCGATGAGTTCTTCATCTACTCACGCACGCTCGATGCTCTCAGTGGTGACGACCTCGCAATGTTTGGTCTTCCCGCAAACTGGGCTTTCGACTGCAATATCTACGATGTAGACGATAGCTATTGGAAGCAGGCAGAGAATGGTCGTATGATGATGTTCCAGCCTGCCAATGTCAATAAGACGGGCTCCAATGTGGGCCGCTACCAGCTGCTCTTTAAGACCAATACTTCGCATAGCAACGATATGATTCGTATCGCCTCGAACGACCCGATTTACCGCTCTGCTATGCCAGGCAATACGAATAACTACAACGGCAACACCTACCGCTCCTTCATCTTCGAGCTCTCAACCTACCGCCCCTTCCGCTTTGCGGCACAGGTGGCAATCAATGGCGGGGCGCCTGTCGGCACTTGGAATACTGCGGCAGGTATGCTCACCGAACCTGATGGTGTTGACCACCTCGAGTGGAGCTATCTCCCTAAGCAGAAGGTCGACATCTCGTTCGAGGTTACGAGCTTTATGGGCTCAGATAACAACTCTGCCGACCCCTTTGGCACGAGCTTCGAGGTATATATCGACGCACCTATGCTCGACATTGATTATAGCCGCCTCAGCGAGGTGCTTGCTGCAAAGCTGAGACCTCACCCAACCATCGAGGGACGCTATATCTATACCGTCGATGCCTCACGCGAGGCTGAGCGCGCTGCGGGTAATGGAGAGAGTGTCAAGTTCGCTGATGCTACGGGTGCAACGCAGACCAACGAGCGCAAGACACTGCCTTTTGTGACTAATTGCATCACCTCGTACGGCGATATCACCATTAGCTCTGAGAAGGCCGTATGTGAGTTTTTCGACAAGGGTTTCAAGGTGCATAACACGCCTATCTCTGGCGAGATAGCGTACTACGACGGTGCGCAGCACCCTGTTCCTATGGGTGGCTTCGTGAGCTTCGCTATCGAGAAGAGCGGTGTTCGCCTCGGCTCTATGAATATCGCTGCCGACGGTAAATTTGCCATTACACTGCGTAAGGAGTACTCCTTCACTTGGGATGAAGATCCTCTGGTGCTTGAGTATATCCGCGACGGCGTTGCCTACCGCGCACACTACGATAGCCTCGAACACCTCTACGAGAGCACCGTCCTCGACTCAGAGCCTATCCTGCTCCGCAAGTAGTCCAAAAAAATATATGCTGGCTGTACGCATCGCGTGCAGCCTTTTTTTTATGGCTGTGTGTTTATAGGTGTCGCAACAACCCGTGAACGGGGATGGTTACCCGCGAGAGTAGGGGGCGTGTGGTGGAGGCACCCCGCGAAACAAGGGGCTGAGTGTCGTGGCTACCCGCGAATGTAAGGGGGCTGAGTGTCGTGGCTACCCGCGAGGGTGGGGACAATGCGTGAACGGGAGGGAGCGAAAAAAGAAGGAGCGCCCCTTTCGAGGCGCTCCAAGCAACACTTATTAACAAATCGTGAAAGCAATAAAAAAATCGTGTTGCGTTTTTGTGATTGGTTAGATTACTCCTGCCAAGTACAATCAGTGAAGGTAACTTCAGCTTGTGTTGTATCAACTGCATAGCCTGGGCAGAAAGTACAGTTCACAAACTCTGTGTTAGAGTAAGGACGGCAGTACTTGTAACCAGAACCCTCACCGAATGAGCAATTAATAAACTTAGCCTCTCCTGCATCCTTAGCGAATGATGTCCAACCGTTGAAAGTACAGTTAGTTGCCTCAATAGTCTGGTACAAACCCTGATCGCAAGAGATGGTGTAAACCATACCATTACCACCGAGTGTTACATTCTCAAGAACTACCTTCTCGCTGTAATCGCTGGTATGGTTGATAAAGATACCACGGAATGAACCAGTTACTGTAAGATTCTTGATAAGACCACCAGTTGTGTTGATACCAGAATCCCAAGTACCACCAGCACCCTTGATGTTAAGGGTGTAGCCTGCACCGTCGATAGTCTGGCCATACTTTACATTGATACCAGTCTTACCGTAAGCATTGCTCATATTTGCTGGATCAATCTTGATATCATTCATGAACTTTACACTCTTATTAGCCTCCAAAGCCTCGATGAGCTGATCAGCTGTAGAAACCTCAGTGTAAGCGTTAACAACCCAAACACCATTAATCAACTCTACAGCATAACCAGCAGGAATATTGTCATTACCAAGAACAGTATAATCATCCTCAAATGCTGCATCAGCGATAGAAACCTCAACAGGCCACTCAGTAGAGCCAGCAGTAACAGACAAGTAAGCATCGCCCATAAGTTTTGCACCAGCTGTAACTACAAGCGTACCAGTGTTAGCGTTCTTGCTTGGATCCTGCATCCAGATAGACTTGTTAGCACCCTCGATAGTACCACCATTTACAGTAAGGAGATTCTGAGCCTCAATACCATTGAGGAACATACGAACTGCACGATATGTAGACTTAATAGTACCACCATTGATTACAGTCTCAGCATATGTACCCTTGCCATTTGTAAGGTTATCTACACCATAAGCCATATCAGTGCCACCAAGGTGCTCGATAGTACCATTCTCAACAACAAGCTTACCACCAACTGTGTTAGAGATTACAGATGAGTATGCATTCCACTCACGATTGTTCTCAGCCTTAAGAGTCATTTTACCCTCACCAGTGATAGTAAGGTTACCCTTGTTAGTGATAATAGCATAGCTACCTGTAGCGCTATCTGTACCTGTAATAGTCTTGCCGTTAAGGTCGAGAGTAATGGTCTTGCCAGCAGCAACTGTTGCAGGCTTGTTACAAGCGTGGCTCTGCAAAACCTTAACTGTTGCAACATCCTCAGCAGCAGCGATAGCCTCTGCGATGTTGTAGTAGTATGCATTACCTACCTTTGCTGCAACATATTTGGTGTTATCAGTATTGTTGTTCTCTACAAGCTCGGTACCAGTACCAAGGTTGAATGCGATAGCATTGTTACCATTGAATGTATTGCCCTCAGCATATACAGAAGATTCCTGCTTCTGCAGTACCCAAATACAAGCACCATAGTACTGGTCGTTATTTGGATACAAACAGTTAAGTGTAGCATTCTTTACAACGATAGTATTCTTTGCACCGTGTGCATTAACAACATTTGCACCCTCGTATGTACCACCATTAACAGTTACATTGTGTCCAGTACCGTTGCCTGATACATTAACTGCATATGCCCAGTCATTAGCTGTTTTATGAGTAAAGGTTACAGAACAGTTGTTAAGAGTAAGGTTAACATTTGCAAGGTTTGGATCTACGCTAACGCCACGAACATCATTAGTACCTATGCGCTGAGTTGTAACTTCAATGTTCAAATTATTGATAGTTACATTCGAATTTGATGCAGTGCCCTCGTCGATACGAATAGCGCGAGTTGCTGATGATATAAGTTTGTGACCAGCACCATTAATGACAACAGGATTAGCAGTCTTAACATAAACAATATCAGTAGCTGTTATGTTATCAGTGAAGTTAAACTCGCCACCGTTTTCGCAGATATACTCAAGTGCCTCAAGGCCTGTCTTAACTTCAGCAACATTCGAGTCAACCTCTGCACTACCAGTTACAACGATATCACCACCATCGATGGTACCTACATCATCAGTATCAATAGAACCCTCACCAGCGATAATCAAAGATTTATCATTGATATCGATATTGGTATTTACTGTGATAGTATAGCCGTTAAGGTTGAGAACAATTGTGTCCTCGACGGCACGGGTAGCTGCCTGTGTAAAAGCACCTGGGTTAACAGTGATGTCGTTACCGATGATGTACTCACCACCAGCAGCAATAGCATTGAGAAGCTCTTTGCCAGAAGTTACAACTGGGTGGTTATATGCATCCTCATCACCGCCATTGATACCTGGCTTAACAGTTACACCAATATCGCTGCCATCGGTAAGAACATTACCAGTGAGTGTGGTAAGGTAGTTAGGTCTTACGCTGATAGGAGTGTTAAATGTTGTAGACTTAATCTTATAATCATCCTCTGCACCACGCTGGTCGTATGCTGTAAGGATAAAGTTTACGATATCGCCGTCTACCGCAAAGAAGTAGTCAGAGAAGATAGTGCGAGCATCATCATTCTCACTGGTGTACTCTGCAATCTCATAATTGTGGGTTACACCCATCTCAGCATCACCAGGTGTGCCATCAAATGCATTGAATGATGTGTAGTGAGGAGTTTTGTACTCTACCTTTGCATATGTTGGCTGTGTGTTATTCAGTTTCTGAATATCATCGTAGTCAGTAGTTACAACGCGCAACTTTGCGAAAGGACGGTAAAGATTGATGTTGATAGACTGTGCGCCATTGAAGTCAATTGCAGGGTAAGTTGCAGTAAATGCATCACGGCTCTCGTCCATAGCTACCCATGTGGCTGGGTTATTGCTCAATGTGATGTCGCGCAAAGTCTCACCGATAACATAGTGAAGGTCGTTAGAAACAACGCCATCCACTGTACCTTCTTTAACAACAATATCAGTCCAAACAACGAACTGATAGTCGCGATTAGGAATAAGACGAACGCGGAATGATGTAGACTCTGCGTCTACATACTTAACCTGACGCTCTACCATCGTACCATCGTAGTAAATCTCAAAGATGTAACGAGCTGTGTAAGCATCAAGGGCAATTAAGTTGCTAAATGCGCTAACTTCACTGCTTGTACCTGCAACAGGTGTTGTACGAGTCTCTGTCTCTGGGATAGCAACTGTAACAACGGTGTCAACCTCGCCACCGGTCACAATGTTCAAACCCTCAGGCTCGTTCTGGCAAGATGCTAATCCAAGCACCAATGCCGCCAAAGCTAAAAATTTTTTCATAGTGTGAAATGTTAATAATAAATTGTATGAGTTTTTTAATTTGCTGTTATAGCCCAAACTATGTGCCAAAAGACAAATAGAAGCGGGTCGTTATGCCGACAAACGGGTATAACGACCTAAAGCCCACAACCTGGTGGCGGTGGGAAGTATAGCAATTTAGAACAATTTAG
>JAGBTP010000026.1 GCA_017631255.1 Alistipes sp. | reverse complement strand
GGCGAACCCGCGGGAAAGAGAGAGGGTACTGAGGCGGGAGGGGGCGAGACAGGCGTGGGAGGCGAGGAAGGCGAGAGGGGCGAGGGAAGCGAGAGGGGCGAGAGAGGCGGCGGACAAAACAGACTGTGTGGGGTATACCTATATTTATATATATAGGGAAGAGGGGCAGATTTGGGGCAAGGCTTTCGAGGTTTGGAGATTTTTACTACCTTTGTCGTGGAAATAGCGAGATTCGGATGATAAGATTGAGAAGCATAGCATACATTATGGCGGTCGTGGTGGCGCTTGTGGCACTCGTGGGGTGCGGAGGCAGCAGCACGACAATAGTCATATATCCGCAGGAGCAGGAGAAGCCCACATACACCCTGATGTACTACGCAGCGGGAGGCGAGACCCTCGACAAGGCCATTGAGCGAAGTCTGCGCGAGATGGAGCAGAGTGGTGTCAAGGAGAATGTTAAGCTGACGGCAAGCGTCAAGTGGACAAAGGGTTACAAATCCTCGTTAAGCGATGGCGAGGGTGAGGTGTGTCGTTTTATGCTTGGTGGTGAGAGTGCCCTATTAGAGCCAGATGTTGTTGGCGACAACAGCTATGCACTCTACGATCCGGACAACATTGCCGACTTCATTCTCTGGAGCAAGGCGGTGGCGCCAGCAGACAACTACATCCTTATCATCGCAGGCCACGGCAATGGCTGGCACCCAGAGGTGGGACTTGACGCCACGCGAGGCACGCTACGCGACACCGACCTCGACCGCTACACCAGCCTTGAGGAGCTATGCGAGGGCATCGAGATGGCGGGCGTGCACTTTAGGATGGTGCATATGATCTCGTGCTTGATGAACAATATGGAGTACATCACACCGCTGGCCGACTACTGCGACTACATTCTCGCCTCGAGCCACATATCGGTAATGCTTTGCTCCGAACCACGCTTCTTGCAGATGTCACTTAAGAGGGTCAAGAACGACACGGACGAAGAGTTTGTGGCGGCGATGAAGGAGTATCTCAACAACATCAAGGTCGACATCAACTCGAAGTCGGACAGCAACGAGTCGCTCGCTGAGGAGTCGCTCGACTTCTCGCTCACCGATGTAAGTAAGGTGGCGGCACTCAATGCAAATATAAGGGATTTTACCGACGCACTTGTATCAATCTATGACCGAGCAGATGGTGGCGCGGAGGCTGATGCAGAGGCGGTTATGGCGATAGAGGAGGCACTTGCCGAAGCCTACTACTTCATTAGTGCGCACACGCCTGCCGAGGAGATGGCAACGACGGAATACATACGAATGGCCTTCACCTACGACCTTGTGGACATTGCGAGAAGGGCTGCTGCGGCGACAGATGACGAGGCTCTTGCGAGGACTGCCACAGAGATAGAGAGTGCGGCCAAGGAGGCAAGGTTGCTAAACCTAACCACGAAGCTAAGCGGCATTAAGGAGGTATATTACGGCATCACGCTCACCAACGCGCAGATGTGGGCAGAGCGCCAATATTCCGAGGCGGGATACGAGGCGACGATGTTTGACCAGAGAACAGGATGGAGCAGGTTCCTCAAACGCAATAATGTCGCGCTTCAGTATTAACGATATTTTGCTGAAACATCGACTGCGCTCCGTGTGAACACTGCTGGGCAAAGCGCGCATAAACCTTTGCCAATGCGCTAACATTCAACCAAAAAACAAAGAGAGTCGGCCCGAAAGCCGACTCTTTTTCTCCAATAGGAGACACCCAATAAAAACTAAAAAGATTCCTAATTACACGCTCCCCATTTGCTTGAAAACCCTTTACACAGAGAGCCGTTTTTCATATTGCAAAGATGTGCGATAATTTTGGGCTGTGCAATCGCTACTATTAGGGAATTTTATAGTACTATAATCCCCTAAATTAGGTATTTGTCCGTTATCGAAATTATGCGTATATTTGCATTAGATAACAAGGGGCAACCGCAGCGCCCCGATAAACAACTGATTTACAATGAATAAGCGACATACATCACCATACTTAGCGACATTCTCGCCCGATATGAAGCTCTTTGAGCTGGTCGAGATGTCGCCATCGCTGCTCTCGATACTATCGCGTCTCGATGTGCGCCTACCTTTTGGCGACATCTCGGTCAAAGACCTCTGCGAGCGTGAGGGCATTGCCGACGAGCTATTCCTAATACTCTGCTCGATGCACACCGACGACTCGTTCCGCCCCGATGTAGAGGCACTAAAGCCCGAGATGCTGGCGGGCGTAGTTAGATACCTGCGCCTGTCGCACCGCTACTATGCCGAACATATGTTACCCCACACCTCGGCACATCTTGAGCGCATCCTCGACCACTGCGACAAGCTATCGCACAGCGTGTTACGCCGTTTCTATGACGACTACACCACCTACATCGAGCACCACTTCGAGCAGGAGGAGCGCTTCATCTTTGACCTTGTAGACGGGGGTGGCATAGAGAGGGATAAGGCCGATTGCAGCCTCTTCGATATGCCCCATACCGACATCGACGACCGCTCGAACGACATCGCATCGCTCATCTTCAAGAGTCTGCCCGAGGCGGCACCTACGAAGCTGCGTTGCGCAATGCTCGAACATATCTACGCCCTGCGTGACGACCTCCGTCGCCATAGCAATGTCGAAGAGTACCTCCTCAAACCGTTAGTTGAAAAGCATATAAACGCCAAGCGATGAAACGATATAGGGTTGCAATAGTCGAGACATCGGCACTCATTGCCGAGGGCATCGCCTCCATCTTGCGCAGTTCGGCCACGATGGAGGTTGTGGGCACCTATGCCGCAGTGCAGGAGGTGGAGCCGCTCCTCGCCGCAGGAGGCATAGATGTGGTGGTGGCAGCAGTGGGGCTATGTCACCAACTGGAGGAGAGCAGCCTCGCAGGTCAGATGCCCGTCGTCGGGTTGCAGAGCGGCCTTGCCGACGAGGCTACGCTGCGCCGCTTCAATGGCGTGGTGACGCTATACACCGCTGCCGAGGATATCATTCGCATCGTGAGCGAGGCGTGTCAGCAGCCCGCAGAGCATAATATGGCCGAAAGTCACGAACTATCGGAGCGTGAGAAGGATGTACTTGTGCTCGTAGCTAAGGGCTTCACGAACAAGGAGATAGCCTCGGAACTTAACATCTCGCCCCACACCGTTATGTCGCATCGCAAGAACATCGTGCACAAGACGGGCATACGCTCCGTAGCGGGCCTTACGGTATATGCCGTACTTAACAAACTCATTGACAGCGAACAACTTTAACTCTACGATATGAAGACAGAACTTTGTGCCTACTCGGTCGATGCGTGCCAGACGGCTGCGCGCCTCGGCGTTAACCGTGTAGAGCTTTGCGCCTCACCCGCCGAGGGCGGCGTGACACCCTCGGTGGCAACCATTGAGCGCGTTGCGCGCATCGAGGGCATTGATGTTAGCGTGATGATACGACCACGCGGTGGCGACTTCCTATACTCCGACGACGAGTTCGAGACTATGCTCCTGGACATCGACTATGCCCGCAAGGCGGGAGCTACGGGTGTCGTCTTCGGCATCCTCACCCCCGACGGCAAGGTCGACATCGAGCGCACGCGCCAGCTTGTCGAGGCGGCCAAGGGTATGGAGTGCACCTTCCACCGTGCCGTAGATATGACCGAGGAGTATGAGGCTGCCGTAGAGGCAGTTATCGCAGCGGGATGTCACCGCATCCTCACCTCTGGCGGCTATGACAAGGCTATCGACGGCATCGACAACATACGCCGTGCAGTGGCTATTGCTCAGGGTCGCATCGAGATTATGGCAGGCAGCGGTGTGCTGGCAAGCAACGCCCCACAGCTCATCGAGGCGGGTGTCGACGCCCTGCACTTCAGCGCCAAGCGTATGGAGGCCGGTGCGATGCTCTACCGCAACCCTCGCATCTCGATGGGAGGCTCCGCAGCAGTGGACGAGTACGCACTGCGCAAGGTCGACGAGGAGGAGGTAAAGGAGATACTAAAACTTATACTATAACACTATGAAACTGAGAGTTACACTGAGCCTTATGGCTCTTGCAGCACTCGCTGTGGCCTTCCTCATCTGGCCACGCGACGGCCACCACACCACCTACAATGCTGCAAGCGACACAGCACTTGCCGAGGCGATAGCATCCTCTGTGCGCAGCGAGGCGCTCAACGCCCTTATGGAGGCGACACCCGAGGCTGAGCAGCGCGATATGGCATTCCTTATTAAGAATATGCCGGCTGCGGACCGCGATGCTATGGATCTCGAGCTCCTCAAGGAGAATGTCACCTACGCCAACAAGGCACGCACCGAGTATAGCTGGGCCAAGGCCTTGCCAGAGGAGGTGTACCTCTACGATGTGCTACCCTACTATGTTGTCGACGAGGTACGCGATGCGTGGCGTAAGGAGTTGTACGAGCTCTTCTCGCCTATGGTTGCCGAGTGCAAGACAATGTATGAGGCGGTGTGCGCCGTAAATGCCAACATCCCTCGCCTTACGGGTGTGGACTACAACACCAAGCGCGAGAAGACCAACCAGAGCCCTCGTGAGTCAATGCGTCAGGGTATGGCGTCGTGCACAGGTCTCGCTATTCTGCTTGTCGACGCCTACCGTGCTGTGGGCATCCCTGCACGCTTTGCGGGCACAGCATCGTGGCACGACAACCGTGGTAACCACAGCTGGACCGAGGTATGGCTCGATGGCCAGTGGCGCGTGACAGAGTACTACTTCCCCTCGAAGCTCGACCACCTCTGGTTTATGGCCGACGCCTCGAAGGCAAATGCCGAGGACCGCAACTACGCTATCTACGCTACGCGCTTCGGCAAGGCCGAGGATTGGTTCCCTATGGTGTGGGCAGCTCAGAGCGACGACACCACCGTCGAGGAGCTACCACAAACCGTTGGTGCTGTGAATGTTACGAAGCACTATCAGGAGCTCGCCTACGAGCAGTACACACGCCATATCGAGGCGGGCACGCACACCTTCATCCGCATTGCGGGATATAAGGATGCGGCGCACAAGGAGCACTCGGATGACCGCGTGGCTATGGGCGTGGATGTGTTCTGCGGCACGGAGCAGATGGGTGGCGGTCTCACAGCTGGCCCGTTGCGCGATATGAACGACCTCTTCTCGGTGCTTGTTGAGAAGAACCGTGTGTACGAGCTTCGCTACAACGATGCTGCGGGCAACCTCCAGCGCCTTACCGTAGAGCTCCAGGAGGAGCCCGTTACGGTTGAGATTTTCCTAAATAAGTAGCTAAAACCGAGCAATATAGACAAAGTGCTGTCTGCATAATGCGGACAGCACTTATTTTTTAGGCATACGAAAACGAGAGTCCACAGCATACTAAAGCGTATGCGAGGAACTCTCGCTTAAAGTACAACACCCCAGTAGAGCACAACACCCCAGTAGAATAGAACACCCCAGTAGAGTATAACACTCCAATTAGCCATCTTCTACGGGACGGGGTCGTAGCCAGACCCACCCCAGGGATTGCAGCGCAAAACGCGCCACACCGTTAGATACAAACCCTTGATAGGTCCGTGCTTGCGGAGGGCTTGCAGAGCATATTGGGAACAGGTGGGGGTGAAACGACAGCAAGGGGGCTTGAGTGGCGAGATGCACACCTGATAGAAGCGAACGAGGAGGATGAAGGGGTAGGCGAGGGCACGCTTAAGGGCGGCACGCACGCTCTGCCAAGATGCGGGTGATGGCATTGTCGATGGCTTTATAGTTTAGTTCCTCGGATGCAGAGTAGACAAAGGCGAGGCGGATGATGACCCCCTCGGCCTCGGCCTTAGCGATAAGGGTGTGCTTAGCACGACGGTAGCTCTCACGCATACGGCGGCGCAGCGTGTTACGCTTATTGGCGCGCTTGAAGCGCTTTTTAGGAACAGAGAAGAGCACCTCAACACCTGGCGAGTCGCTCTTCTCCGTAAGGGTCATATATCGCAGCGGAAACACAAAGCCCGAGGCCCCCTCCTTGAAGAGGCGGTCTACCATAGTGCGCGACTTAAGGCGCTCACTTGCTGGGAATGTTTCGCGGTGCATCATAGAATTGTTTGGTTTGGCGCGCGCTACACGCTCTTCTTAGGTGTGCGCGTGCGGGTCTTCTTCTGGAGTTTGGTCTGCTGTGCGCGGATGAACTCCTCCTTCTCCAAGTCCTCCTTAACCTCAGCGTCATCGACCTGCTGGCCCTCGGCCAACTTAGCGCAGTAGATATCGAGAGCCTTAACCATTGAAGGTGCCTCGGGCGAAGGTGCTGAGGCCTTAACCTTGAAGCCTGCCTCCTTAGCAGCACGGAGCGTAGCGTCGCCAAAGGTAGCTACGACAGGGAGCTTCTCGACATCGAAGTTATCCACGAGCGCCTTAACATCGTTAGGCGAGTAGAGGGCGATGATGTCGTACTCCTCGGGCTTGAGGTCGGCAAGATCGGCAGATACCGTGCGGGCAAAGACCACAGGCGACACCTTGAGCTTGAGCTTCTCGAGAGCATCGGGCAACTCAGGCTTGAATGGCTCTGTGAGGGCGAGGATGAACTTCTCGTCCTTGTGCTTTACGATAAGCTCAAGGAGCGAGTTGAAGGTGCCATCGGCGAACGAGATCTTACGCTTGCGGTAGACGATGTACTTCTGCAAGTAGAGGGCTACGGCCTCGGTGTTACAGATATACTTCATAGTCTCAGGTACGGTGATGCGCGCCTCCTCGCAGATGCGGAAGAAGCTGTCGATAGTAGTGCGCGACGAGAAGATCATCGTCGTGTGGTCGAGGATCTCGGTGCGCTGAGCACGGAACTCCTTGAGCGATACGCCTACGACACGAATCAGGGGCTTGTAGTCAATGTTAAGTTCGTTCTTCTGCGAGAACTCATAAAAGGGGGACTTCTCGATTACAGCTGGGCGTGGCTGCGATACCAAAATCTTACTTACTTTCAACTTACAAAGAATTTATTTATAGTCAACAATATTTGTTTTTTATTCCCCATTAGCGCTGCTATCGCACCTCGCACTCACTGTCAACAGATTATGCCTCAACGCATTACGACGATGGCGGCACTCTACAACAATCTTGCGACGAAACTCAACGGCAGCAAAATGGCGGTGCAAAGGTACAAAATCCAATACAAAATCGGAATTTTTTTCTCAATAAAGAACAAAAATGTATCCTTCAAATATAAAACGGCTATCGGCGCCGCTGCTACGACAGCAACAACCGACGCGCGCGTAAAGCTCTCGCCATCGGCCAACAGCCACACCGCAACGAACGGATAGAGCAGCACCACGCCACGCACGAAGCTCATCTGCACCACCGAGGCGAGCATCTGCACCTCGGGCATACTCGACACCCACTCAGCGACCTTATGCAGCGCATAGAACCACGCCACAAATACACCCACAAATAGCAGTGCCACAATCGTTGCAACGGGGGCGATGCCGGGGCTAAATATTGGCGAGTCGGCAGCGACAAAGAGGTCGGCAGCACGCACACCAACGAGTGCGATGAGGAGCAGACCTATGGTCGTGGCCACCTGCTTGAAGCGCTGCAACGGCAGCACGCCACCCTCGGCAATAAGGCGCTGCTCGCTGCGGTTCTCCAGCACATCGATATGAATCGAGCGGATGAACTTCCACGAGCGGAGTAACATATATAGGTATGCCACGAGGGTCACGACGAGGAGGATATGGAACAGTGGCTCGTCACCGAGGCCATAGACCATATTGTCGAAGATGCCGCCATCGCCCCTTTCTGATGCGGGGCCGAAGAGCTCCTCGACCGACGCCTCACGGTAGAGGCCGTCGCAGTTGGGCGCACCACTACCCAGCACCGAGCCACGGCCGAAGATAGCCTCGGCACGCACGGCGCTATATCCCTCCTGGATGTATGGTGTCATCAAGCTACTCATCTCCCTCACGACGCTTAAGTGTTACACGAATTGTTGTGCCGCCGCCCATTTCGGAGCGTACCACGGCGATTTTTCCTTTATGATACTCCTCGATAATACGCCTTGAGAGCGATAGTCCGAGGCCCCAGCCACGCGTCTTGGTCGTGAAGCCTGGCTCGAAGATGCGTGTCCAGTTGCTCTTGGGTATGCCCTTGCCCGTATCGCTCACCTCGACAAAGACCGTATCGCCACTCTCGCCCACCTCGACATTTATAGCACCCTGACCCTGCAAGGCATCGAGCGAGTTCTTCATCAGATTCTCGATGACCCACTCGAAGAGGGCGGCATTTATCGACACGCGTATTGGCGACATCGCCAAGCCGTTGTATGTCAGCGACACATTGCGAGGTATGCGGCGGCGGAAGTACATAACCGTATCGCCGACCACCTCGTTGATGTTCATCGACGATAGCTGCGTCTCGGAGCCAATCTTCGAGAAGCGGTCGACGATCTTCATCAGGTGCGCCAAGTCCTTCGACATCTCCTCGACGGCCATCTGGTCGACAGCCTGACTACGCAGGTACTCAATCCAGCCCAGCAGCGACGATGTAGGTGTTCCGAGCTGGTGCGCCGTCTCCTTGGCGAGGCCCACCCACACGCGGTTCTGCTCGTTCTGCTTCGTCGACGAGAAGGCTATGTAGGCGAAGATGGCGAAGATGACGATGATGATGAGCTGCACATAGGGGAAGAATTGCAGCGCACGACTGTGGGCACTCGACACCAGCGTCAAGTAGTCCGTCGTACCGAAGTAGATGGTAAATACCCTCTGGCGAATCATACCGTACGACACCGATATGGGCTTGTTCTTGTCGCTCATCTGCATAATCTCCTCACGCAGCCTCTTGGGGTTGCTCACCACCTCGTCGGGCAGGTTCGAGACCAGCACATTGAGCCTCTCGTCGGCAATCACCAGCGGCACATTCGTATGCTCTGCCAGCTCGTTGAGCAGCTCAGGGTTGTAGACCATCTGGCTGCCAATGTTGGTATTACGAAGTATATCCTCCCACATCTCCACCGCATTGCGTTCATCTTCGCGCAGCTGCTCGATGGCCATCTCGTCCTCGTGCTTCATATCTGCCGACACGCGCCAGGTGTAGTAGACCGACAGCGATGCCAACGCCAACCCCACCACAATAACTATCGTATTGCGGCGCAGGCGTAACATATCGCTCGAAAACCTTATTCGTGGCATCTGCATAAGTGGCTCGGTATGAGTGGTATAATTTTATATAATCGTTCTATATTGCAGTTTTGTAGGGCTCACTATATCTCTGTTTTACTGCACGCTTTTTATCGCACGGGGTATCGTTAGCGTTTCTCGAGACCAGATTAGTGCTGTTCGAGGTGCTGCTCGCTAAGTATGCGGCGATACTCCTCCTCGTCGAGGAGCAGCTCTATGGCACGCGCCACCTCCTCGTCACTTGCCGCCATATGCTCCTGCACACCACTGCGGTAGGCGTAGCGCATAACGATGTCGACATTTAGCGCCTCGATAATATCGCTACGATAGGTCTCCATATTCGACATTTTGTCGTCCTTGACCAGCGCACGCAGCGCGTCGATAGCCTCGTCGAGGCGCTCCTCGTAGAGGTCATTCTTGGCAGCCTCCTCCAACTCCTTGAGGGCCTTGCGTGTCTCCGACTCGTAGGGTATATCCTTATCCTCGATGAAGCGGCAGAAGTCGGCATAGTCCTCGTCGGTAATCGAGAAGGTGCGCACATCTATATTTTTTGCGTGGTTGCGACGCATATACTCGTCTGCCCAATCCTCCATATAGCCCATCGCATAAAGCGTAACGGCAAAGCGGCTCACATACTGCGGCTCGAGCTTGACATCGGGCACAATGCCACCGCCGTCGTAGACCCTACGGCCACCACGCGTTGCAAACTCCGAGATTAGCGAGTCGGGCACCGTCGTCACCCTGCCCTCGCTGCGCATAGAGGCGTAGTTGCGCGACTGTATGCAGCGACCCGAGGGGATGTAATACTTTGCTACGGTGTACTTTAGGTAGCTGTTATAGCCCAAGTATCGCGTGCCCTGCACCAGGCCCTTGCCATAGGTGCGGCTACCCATAACCACCGCACGGTCCATATCCTGCAACGCGCCAGCCAAAATCTCCGATGCCGATGCCGAGGAGCCGCTAACGAGGATAACGAGAGGCACACTATCGGCCAGCGGCGCATAGCGTGTCGTGTAGTGCTCGAGGGTCGACGAGTCACGCCCCATAGTCGAGACGATGCGCTCACCACGAGGCACAAAGAGCGAGGCTATATCCACCGCCTCGGACATCACGCCACCGCCATTACCACGATAGTCGAGGATGATGCCTCGGAGCGAGTCGGTAGCCACGAGGGCCTCCACGGCACGACGCATCTCGTCGTAGCTGCCCTCGATGAAGTCGTTGTGCGAGATATAACCGATGCCGTCACGCAGGATGCCCGCATAGTCGACGCTCGGTATGGAGATGCGCTTGCGGCAGATGCGCAGCGTATCGACGGCACCATCAATATTGCGCTCGATGACCACCTCCACATCGCTCTCAGGCTCACCCTTGAGGCGTGAGCTTATATCCTCGGTGCTGCGACCCTTCATCGCCTCGCCGTCGATGGCCAGAATCTTATCGCCAATCTTTATGCCCGCCCTATCCGATGGCGAGTCCTTATACGGCTGCGCAAAGAGCACATAGTCGCCCCTCTTGCGGATTAGCGAGCCCACACCGCCATAGCGGCCTGTGGTCATAATCTCAAAGGCGGCCATATCCTCCTCTGAGAGGTACTCCGAGTAGGGGTCCGTTGCCGATATCATACCCTTGGATGCCGCCTTGAGCAGCTCTTCTGCCGTCACCTCCTCGACAAAGCCCTCGCCGAACTCACGCATAATGTTTGCCAGCACCTCCGTAGCACGCCCCAGCTCGAAGTCGCGTGCCTGACGCTGAGCCTCCTGCTTCGTCAGCCCCTGCGCCGATGCCTCCGCACCCGTAGCAAGGAGCACCAAGCATAGCAGCGTGCGCAGCGCCGTAGTGATATGTCTCATACTCATACCCACACCCATTATTTTGAAGTGTTAGTTGTTCTCAAATCTGCTGTTGTTGATATAGGCCTGCAACTGGTAGGCCACACGCGCCACAGCGCGTCGTATGCCCACAATCACGACACCACCCTCCACGGCACGCACCTCGAGTCTATCCTCGTAGAGCAGTCCGAGGCGCTTGACCACACCCTTAGCACGGTAGATGATAGCATCGCCCTCAGTGCCCACAGCCTCGAAGCCGTGTACTCGCATAGCGTTGTCGATGCGCACGCGGTCTGCCACAATATCGCACTTCGCGACCTCGCTACGCATAAAGCCAAAGCGAGGGTAGAAGGCCGACAGCACCACGAGCGTTGCCACAAGCCACGCACCCTGCTGCGAGCGCAGCTGCGCCTCGAGAAGCACCCAGCCATTGACCATATCGGAATACGATGTGAGTGCCACGACCCACACCAATGCCACATATAAAACGCTGATAAAGAGCAGATATTTCAGCGAGCGGATAATATATCGTTTCATATCGTTACTGTTTTTGTTTGATTACTCATTACTAATGGCCTCGGCGACCCTCTCCATAAGCCAGCGGGGCGTAGATGTAGCACCGCAGATGCCCACACTCTCAGCACCCTCGAACCACGACGCCTCGATCTCCGATGCCTCCTCGATGTTGTAGCAGCGCGCATTGGCCCTGCGGCACACATCCGACAGCACCCTGCCATTCGACGACTTCTTGCCGCACACGAAGAGCACCACATCGACACTTTTAGAAAACTCCGTGAGCAGCGCCTCGCGTCCCGCAACACGACGGCAGATGGTGTCGTTGACCGTCAGCTCCACACCCTCGGACATACGACTGCGGATGATGTCGGCAAGGGCATTAAACAGCTCGATGCTCTGCGTCGTCTGCGATAGGAAGTATATCGGGCGCGTGTAGTCCAGCCCCTCAAGGTCGGCAGCACACTCCACCACCCTAACATCGTCCTCAACCTGACCCGTAAGGCCAATAACCTCGGCGTGACCACGCTTACCCAGCAGCACCACGCTGCCTCCCACGCCACTCATCGCCACATATGCCTCGCGCACCAGGCGTTGCAGGCGCGCCACAACGGGGCAGGTGGCGTCGATAATTCGTATGCCCAGCTCCTCGGCCTTGCGGTAGGTGCGGGGCGGCTCACCGTGGGCACGGATAAGCATCGTGCTACCCGCCAACGAGGGCATATCCTCGTGCGTTATGGCGTGCAGACCGAGGCTCTCAAGGCGCTGCACCTCGACACGGTTATGTACAATATCGCCCAGCGAATATACCTCGCCATACTTAGCCAGCGACGCCTCCGCCTCGCTAATGGCCCTCACCACGCCGAAGCAGAAGCCCGAATTATCATCAATTACGACACGCATATGGTTCCTATTTAGTTAGCTGTATTTCAAGCGATGGTCCGACAATTTTGCTGCCCTACTGAGCCGTTACACGACGATACTGCTCGTCGAACCACGACATCTGCTCCTCGACGCTCATAGTCGAGTTGTCGAGCACGATGGCGTCGTCGGCCTTGCGCAGAGGCGAGATAGCGCGTGACATATCGGCCTTGTCGCGCGACACGACATTTGCATAGACCTCCTCGAGCGTAACATTGTCGCCCTTAGCCGTAAGCTCCTTATAGCGGCGCTCAGCACGAACCATAGGGTCGGCAGTCATATAAATCTTTAGCTCGGCATTGGGGAACACCACCGTACCGATATCCCTGCCGTCCATCACCACGCCGCCCTTGCGACCCATCTCCTGCTGCATAGCCACCAGCTTCTGGCGCACAGCACCGATAGAGCTAACGGCACTAACCAAGTTGCTAACCTCGATGGTGCGAATCTTACCCTCTACAAGGTCGCCGTTGACATATATGTCGCTGGCGCCGCGTGCGGGGTTGAAGCGGATGTCGATGTCGATATACTTGAGCATAGCCTCGATGCGTGACTCGTCGACGATGCCCATAGTTATGGCACCATTCTCGAGGGCGTAGAGCGTAACGGCACGGTACATAGCACCCGTGTCGATGAAGATATAACCAAGGCGGGCAGCTATGGCCTTGGCAAATGTACTCTTACCACACGACGAGTGACCGTCGATGGCGATAATAATTCTCTTGTTATCCATTGTTAGTTGATTAATACGGAGATAAGTGTAATGAGGCCCAGCGCGCATATCACCACGCCCGCAATGCGGTTAATCGTGAGCATATGGCGGGGACGGAACCCCCTGCGAAAGAGGTTAATCACCGAGGTGAGGGCGAGCCACCACAGCGTAGCACCGAGCAAGAAGCCGCCCAGCACCAAGATATTGTTCATCCAAACGCCAATCTGCGATGCCGCCACCGCCTCCTCAGACACGAACTGCTTGTCGAGCACGAGGTCGATGTTGAACATCGTGAAGAAGGCGAGGATGTAGGGTATAACCACGATGAAGTTAGCCAGCGTGAAGCCGAACATCGAGGCGAAGTCCTGCCACAGGGCGCTCTCGCCAGCGCGATTCTTGCGAATCTGTGGCACGGGGTTTTTCAGGAAGATGAAGATGCCGACGATGACCACGAAGGCGCCGCCAACGAGCTGAATGATGGTGTTGTACTCGTCGATGTAGCTCTTCAGGAGAGCATATACCGAGAAGGCCAGCACCGCCATAATGGTGTCGGCACACGCTATGCCCAGACCTGAGAGTAGTCCCGACAGGTGGCCCTTGCTGAGCGTGCGCTGAATACATAGCACTGCGACGGGGCCCACCGTCACCGACGAGGCAAGTCCCACACAGAAACCACCGAAAAGTATCTTAAGTATCTCGACAATCATACGCCTTATATCAACATCAATGCCTATGCCCAACGCCAAGTTTTATATATGGACATATATAGCTCGGCAAAGTTATAAAAAAATTGGGATATTTCCACTCTTTCGCCCGCCGAAATCAACGCCCTCGGCAGCAAGAAAAGTGTGGTGCGGTGCTCGTTTTTTTGCCATTACGAAATATTTGCCTATCTTTACGAAAGATTTTAACCACTAAATATCGACATACTATGAGCGAAACAAAGAAACAAGGTCTTGAGATACAGCTCGATGAGCAGGTTGCTCAGGGCAACTATTGCAACTTGGCAATCATCACCCACTCCTCATCGGAGTTCATCCTCGATTTTGCCACTATGCTCCCTGGCCTACCTAAGGCACGCGTGCGCAGCCGTGTAGTCCTGACGCCTGAGAACGCTAAGCGTCTGCTCCTCTCGTTGCAGGAGAACATCACTCGCTACGAGAGCACCTGTGGCACTATCAAGATTCACAACAAGCAGCCCCTGATGGACCCATTTGGCAACAAGGGTAATGCTTAAGATTTAGGTTCGAGCGCCGACATCTTCGGCCTTAGACACACGAAGGGGCTGTCCGCTGTGGACAGCCCCTGTGTTATTTAAGATGCTCAGCCTAAGAGGCTCTATGGGCGGAAAGGCAGACCATTCTCCTCGTAGAAATTCGAATACATCACCTCCTCGCCATTGGCCTTATCGCGCAAGTAGAGCTTCGTACCCTCGAGGCGGAAGTACTTGTTGAAGATCACACCGTCGGTGCCGCCTACCAGCTTCTTGAACTGAATACGGTCGCCCGAGATGGTGTAGCGGAAGTCGTAGAGGAACCTGGTATCGATGCAAACACCACGCTGGTCGTAGACCATCTCGTAGACATCGCCATAGGTAGGCGTAGCAAACTTGTAGTGACGCTCCACGCGGTTGCCCGAAGCATCAACGGTAGCGGCATCCCAGCAGCCAACGAGCCTATCGTCGGCATCCTCGGTGCGAGTGAATGACCACTTAATAACCTCGCCCTCGGAGTCGGTGGTGAGGGTTAGGGTATCGCCAAGGAGAGTATAATTCCACGCAATAACATCCTCTCCGTGTGGGCCACCGATGTAGAGGATGCCATCCTCGATGCGGTAGCTCAGAGCACCACGACTCCACGACGAGAGCACGCCATCGGTATAGAACTCCTGCAACATCTGACCCCTGCCCTCCTCATAGAGACGAAGCTCAGCATCCTGACGCATAGCGCCATAAATAGCACCATAATACCCCTCACTCTCTACGCTGCGTGTCCACAGACCGAGCATCGCTCGCTCCTCGGCACTCATCTGCACCTCTGGCTCAGGCGCTGGCTGGCGTTGAGGCTGATAATCCTTCTCGCACGACGCTACGCCGCCCGCAACAAAGAGCAGCAATAGCAAGTAGTAAAACCTCTTCATAATGGTAGATTTTAGGTGTTAATAATTCGCCGTTGCGCCGCACGAGGGAGCCTGTTTTCGGGGCCCCGGACATCGGGGCGCAACCTTCTCGTTTTCGCAAAGTTAACACCACAAACACAAATTTCCAAATTTTCAGTTAGGAATTTACCCCCCCCATTAAATATTTTCGAAAGTCTTAATTTTCAATGTGTTACGCTATTTGGAGAGATATAGCCTTTTTGCTAACTATTTCACGAATTAGCTTTTTTTTTCGGGCAGGGCGGCATCGTCGCATAGGCATACAAAAAGCCCGACCTTAGTGAAAAGGTCGGGCCTTATAATGGGTTATAGTCCCCAGCTTTACTCCTGGGTTGTAGCCTCCCTGCTTTACTCCGCCACTACCAACGAGCAGGGTGCGCAAAGCTCGGTACGAGTGGCGCTATTGAGCGCATCGACAAGAGCACGAAGCTCCTCAATATTGCCCTTATTCTCCGCCGTAGCGCGTGTATAGCAGCGGCCGATAGCTCCCACCTTGCCCGTATTATCAACGGCATAGGCGAGGGCCGTCATATCGACATTCCACTCCGAGGTGTAGAAGCTATATGGCTGCGAGGTCTTGCAAGTGTCCCAATAGCCAGAGGCGAGGCTCCAAATCTCGCCATCGGTGTAGCTGTTAGGGTTGCTGCAATCGCCCTCGAGCATCGCGGTGTAGAGCGTGCGCACATCGTCGAGGTTCTTATAGCGCACCACGACGATAGCCTTGCCAGCCGAAAGGGCGGCATCGCCGAAGATAGTACCCGCCTCGTCGTCACCCGAATAGTAGCCTACGACCTCAACCTGAGGGGTGGCAACACCGAGGGTCGAGGTGCGTGCGACATTGTCGTAGGTGAAGCTCTTAACAATCTTACCAGTGCGGTTGTCGAGGGCGTAGATGTATGCCATAATCTCGGTATCAGGCAGCAGACCCGACACCTGCACAGCGCTCGAGCCATTGTAGTAGTACTGGTCAAGAACCTCGGCGATGGTGATGCTTGGGTTGAAGTCCTTAGAGCCGGCATAGTAGTAGTCGAAGGCCTCCTGCTCCCACTGCATATACTGCTCCTCGTCGTACTCACCCGCAACGCAAGCACCTGGGATATAGTAGATTGTAGGGTCCGTCGAGGTGATATTCATAGTGAAACCATAGGGCGAGATGTTAGACGCTGCGATGGTGAACTCCACCTCCTCGAGGCTACCGCCAGGCAGCGTGCGGAAGGTCTTCATATATGCCTCGGTGGTGATGCCGCCGTCGTAGCCAAAGGCGATGATGTAGTAGTCGGTGTCGGCCGCTGGGAGCTTCATAGCCTTAGAGCCTGAGTGCTCAACGACACCCTTGTCGTCGGCCATAATCTGCATCCAGCCACCCCACTGGTCGACAATCTGGTGCATAACCTCGTCGGCAGTAGATACGCCGTCCCAGGGCTGCACGAGGGCGCAGTAGAGGTCGTTGTTGTTCGATGGCGTGATGCGGAACGAGGCCTCCATCTGGCCGATATCCCACACCTCGATCTCGAAACTCATAGTCGACTTTGCCGCCGCCTCGGTGGTATATGTTGCGCGTGCGATGTCGGTACAGATGACAATGCCCTCGCTATCCATAATGAGGCCCGCAACGAGGATATAGTAGTCCGAAAACTCGTTCAAGCCCGACGCCTGAAGCTCCACATCGCCCTGGTGAATAAGAGCCTCGATAATCTGCTCGTCGGTATAGCCGGCATCACGGTAGGCGTTGATATCCTGCTGGAAGTAGTACTCGTAGAAGTAGCTCTCCGACCACTGATAGCCGTTCGGCTTGTTGATATAGTGGTCATAAGTATCCTTAGGCATCGTGCAGAGGTACCAGAGCATCTCCTTGTCCGAGGGCTGCACGCCGATGATCACACTATTGTCCACAACCTCGGTAGCGATGTCGAACGAGCAGTCGGACTTCTCCACTGCAAGGGTCTTAACCGCCACCTTAGTAAGCTCAGTATTAGCCTCATAGCCTCGCTCTGCGTCGACACCAAAGAGGAGGATGTAGTAATCGGTATTCATCGCCAGCGACGAGAACACCGCCTCCTCAACGACACCATTATCGACATACTCGACCATATACTCCGCAAAGGTCTTACCCACCGAGGCAGCCTCCTCGCCCAGCTCCTGAAGCACCGTAGCGATGACATACTCCTCGCGTGTGAACTCCTCGACCTTGTTCTTCTCGTAGATGACGCACACATAGTCACCCACGCCCTCAGCAGGCGTTACGGCAAAGGTCACTGTCGAACGCGTAACATCCGTCACATCGACCACAAAGTCCACCTCCGAAAGCGGACCATCGATAGGAGGCACAGGCGTCACCTCCTTGCTACAAGCACCTGCAACGAGTGCCACAAGTGCGATAAGATAAAGTTTAAGTGTTTTCATACGATTATAGTCTAAGATTATTCTTACGCATCATACTCTCTTACGCCAATGACGCAGCCACCACGCCATTATGAGGGCGAAGATACGAAACAATTTGCAATTATATATAATTAAGGTACATAAAAGTGCTCCGCCCCCCCGCAACGAAATGAGGACCACCCGCAAAGGGTAGTCCTCAATACTCTTAAGAGAGCCTAATCTTTAGATTTTAGCTCTCAAGAAACCGATGCCAAAGCGCTCCACTGCTGCGCGCTCGAGGTCCTCACGCACCGATGGATCGGCGATAGAGATAAGGAGCTTAGCACGCTGGGCAAGTGACTTGTTACGCAGGTAGACGATACCGTGCTCCGTAGCGATATACTGCGCCTGGAAGCGGGTAGTGACGACACCAGCACCCTTAGTCAGGGTAGGCACAATCTTCGAGATACCCTTCGAGGTGATAGAGGGCAGCGCGATGAAGCACTTACCACCCTCCGAAAGGGCACCGCCGTACATAAAGTCGTGCTGGCCACCCACACCTGAGAAGATGCGCTCGCCGATAGAGTCGGCACAAATCTGACCCGTAAGGTCGACCTCGATAGCCGAATTTACGGCCATAACCTTAGGGTTCTGGCGGATGTTCTGTGGGTCGTTGGTCCACGCCACATCACGAATCACGACATCACGGTTGTTGTGGAGGTAGTCGTAGAGGCGCTGGCTACCCAAGCAGAGGCACGCCACCGACTTACCAGGGTAAATCTTCTTGAGCGAGTTGTCGATGATACCCTTCTGGATAAGAGGCACCACGCCGTCGGTCATAGCCTCGGTGTGGAGACCGAGGTGCTTGTGGCCCTGCAAGGCGTCGAGCACTGCGTTAGGAATACCACCTACACCAATCTGCAAGGTTGCGCCATCAGGAATCTCCGAGGCGATGAAGTTACCGATAGCTCTCTCCGTAGCATCTGGCACCACGGTAGGCACCTCAACAAGAGGCTCATCGCCACGCACCAAGGCGTCGATCTTCGACACATGGATGACAGGGTCACCGAAGGTGCGAGGCATATACTTGTTCACCTGCGCGATGATGGTCTTCGAGCACTCAACAGCCGAGAAGGCCAGGTCGGCAGATACACCGTACGAGCAGTAGCCCTCCTCGTCAGGCTCCGAGACATTGAGCAGCGTAACATCCAAAGGCACCTGACCCGAACGGAAGAGGAACGGAATCTCACCAAGGAAGGCTGGGATTGTCTGTGCTACGCCCTCGTTGATGGCCTTGCGGAGGTTGTTAGCCACGAAGAAGCTCAGCGGCTCGAATGAGTCACGAAGCTCTGCCTTAGCATAAGGGGCATCGACACGACCGATAGCAAAGGCGGTATATACCTTTACATCGCGAAGCTCAGCCGCTCTGTCGGTCATCGCCTGCACGAGCACCTCTGGCACCGATGTAGAGCCCTGGATATATATCGAGTCGCCCGACTTTATAAGTTTGACGGCCTCAGCCGCACTAACAAAATTCATAATCTTCTAAGTTTTAATAGGGGCTGTCCAACTCATTGGGCAACCCCTGATATTAAAAGTATAATTGCTTATACATACACCTAACTTGGACCTACCTCACCCCAGCCAAGCTCCCCTTATTTATGAGGGATTTAGGGGGGGGGTAGATGTTATTGCACCCGCAAGCAAGCACAACGACAATGTAGCCCAATTAGGGTGCTACTACTAATAGTCCTGGCTGAATAGGCGCAAGCGCTTGTCAAGCTCGTCGTACTGATAGTCCGAAATCATCGACACGCAACCACGCAAGCCCTCACGACGGCTGCCGGTAGGGGCGAGGGTGATAGCCGAGATACCGTAGTAGATGAGCTTATTGATGAGCTGCTCGCCGGTCATATCCTTATAGCCAAAGGTGAAGAAGAAGCCGTCGCTGACCTCCTGCTCGCAATCCTTGTCGTAGACGATGTGGAAGCCATTTTTGACCATAATCTCCTTCACGCGCTGTGCACGGCGTGCGTACTCGCGTGTGTGACCCACGAAGTCGAGACGACCGTCCGACGCCGCACGGAACATAGCCGCAAGGGCGTACTGCGCAGAGTGTGGCACACCTGATGAGAGCACATAGAGGATATTGAAGATGAAGTTACGACGGAACTGACCATCGTTGCCATACTTCTTAGCAAAGCCCTCATAGCAGCGCTCCGCAAGCTGTGGGTTGAGAGCCACAACGGCGATACGCTGACCCGCGTACGAGAACATCTTAGAGCCCGACAAGAGGTGCAAGCAGTTGTTGGTATAGCGTGCAACGGTAGGCTGATAAGGTGCCTCGAAAGGCTTTGACCTATCCTCACGGAAGTCCATATTGAGGTATGCCAAGTCCTCGACTACGATGACATCGTACTTGGTAGCCATACGGCCGATAATCTCGAGCTCCTCCTCGTTGAGGCACATCCAGGTAGGGTTGTTAGGGTTCGAGTAGACGATACCGCTGATGCGACCCGATGAGAGCACCTCCTCAAGCTTAGCCTCGAGAGCAGCACCACGGTAGTCGATGACATCGAACGACTCGAAACGCACGCCCTGAACCTTACACTGCGCCTTCTGCACAGGGAAACCTGGGTCGATGAAGAGAATGGTATCTCTATCCTCGCGCATCTGGTTGAGGGCCATAAACACCGCAAAGGCACCCTGCATAGAGCCCACCGTAGGCACGAAGCACATAGGTGGAATGTCGAGGTTGATGAAGGCCTTAGCAAAGCGCGATGCCTCCTTTGTCAAAGGCTCGATGCCGGTGATAAGTGGATACTTCGAGCCCACACCCGCAAGCAGCGCCTCGTGCTCAGCCTCGATACCGATCATCTCAGCAGGGAGGCCTGGCTCACCGATCTCCATACGGATATACTCGACGCCCGTCTTAGCCTCGATATCCTTCACCACGCTCACGAACTGGCGGATTGATGCCGCACCCAGCTCCTTGGCATTACGCAGACCGTTGGCGATACAGATGTTATCGACCGTCTGCTTATCTAATGGTCTATCCATTGTCATTACTTTTTAATTGAGTTGTCGTAACCAGCACGCACCGCAGCGAGGTTCTTCTCGATGACCTCCTCGCCCTTACGCGCAAAGATTCGGCGGATACCTGCCTCGATCTTCTCGAACTCGATGTCGAGCATAGGGATGGCAGCACCCAAAAGCACCATATTGGCAGCCTGAAGTGGCGCACCAGCATCCTTAGCCAGCTGCTCAACATTGAGCGACACGCAGTTAGGCAGCGCCGCAAGGTGAGCGTTAAGCTCCTCATCTGCTGGGTAGTTAGGGATATTGACAAATGGCACATTCGAGGTTACAACCCAGCCATCCTTCTTCAAATACGAGAGGTAGCGCAACGCCTCCATAGGCTCGAGCGAGATGATGATGTCGGCACCACCCTTAGCAATCAAATCCGACGCGATAGGCTCGGTAGAGAGACGAAGGTTACTCTGAACATCGCCACCACGCTGGCTCATACCGTGAACCTCAGCCTGCTTGATGTTCCAGCCCTCGGCCATAGCAGCCTCGCCGATAACAGTTGCAATCGACAGAATACCCTGTCCGCCGACGCCAGCCAAAATAATATCTTTCTTCATAATAGTTTCTCTTGTTACTTGTTAGCCATTGCGGACATTTACTCCTTAGTCTGTGCTGCTGCGCGCGCCTTAGCGTGACGCTTAGCGGTCTGGATACACTCGCGTCGTGGGATGATAACCGATACGCCCTTGTACTCAATCTCCTCGCGCAAGATAGTCTTAATCTCCTCCATATTCTTTGGCAGAGGCACCACAACGCGTACATGGTCAGGGTGAACACCTACACCACGGCAGATATCCTCAATCTTACCTGTACCCGCAGAGTTCTGACCACCTGTCATACCTGTTGTGAGGTTATCCGAGATCACAACCACAACATTTGCGTTCGAGTTAACGCAATCGAGGAGGCCTGTCATACCTGAGTGGGTAAATGTCGAGTCACCGATAACGGCGAACGATGGGAACTGACCTGCATCAGCAGCACCCTTAGCCATTGTAATCGAAGCACCCATCTCAACGCAAGCGTGCAACGCCTGGAATGGAGGAAGTGCACCGAGGGTGTAGCAACCGATATCACCGAAGATGCGTGGGTTCTCGTACTCAGCAGCTACCTCGTTGAGGGCCTTGTACATATCTCTGTGGCCGCAACCCTGGCACAATGCTGGTGGGCGTGCCACGACGATATCATCTGCCTCGAGGCGCTCCAAGGCCTCCATACCGAGTGAGAGGCGTACGCTGTCGGGTGTGAGCTCGCCAACGCGTGGGAGGTCACCTGTGAGACGACCCTTAACCACAACAGTCGAAGGCACGATAGCACGAACCATCTCCTCAACAACAGGCTGACCCTCCTCCATAACGAGAATCTCCTTAGCGCCGTCAGCAACCATCTTCTCGATAAGCTCCACTGGGAGTGGGTACTGCGACACCTTGAGCAAGCTGCGCTCGTCGATGTTAGGGCAGTTCTCACGGTAGTAGTTGTATGCGATACCTGTGGTGAGGACGCCCCTCTCTGGGTTCGAGCCCTTGATGTAGAAATTGTACTTAGACTCTACGGCAGCCTTCTGCAAGTCCTCCTGCTGGGCGAGCAACTCCACATAGCGCTTCTTAGCGAAGGCTGGGAGAAGAATCCACTTGCGCACATCCTCAGGACGCGAAATCTCGTTCTGCTTGCGTGGCTCGTCAGCAATCTCCACTACGGCACGCGAGTGCGCCATACGGGTAGTAACACGCATAAGCACAGGGAGCTTCACAGCCTCCGAAAGCTCGAACGCAGCGCGTGTCATCTCGTAAGCCTCCTGCTGCGATGATGGCTCGAAGATTGGCATAAGGGCGAACTTACCGTAGAAACGCGAGTCCTGCTCGTTCTGCGATGAGTGCATCGAAGGGTCGTCGGCAGCCACCACCACCAAGCCACCATTAACGCCGGTCATAGCCGAGTTAACAAATGGGTCGGCAGCGACATTCATACCCACATGCTTCATACACACGAGGGCACGCTTACCCATATACGACATACCGAGAGCGCCCTCCATAGCGGTCTTCTCGTTAGTTGCCCAGCGGCAGAAAATCTTGTTTTCAGCATCGCCACGCTTCTCCTCGCGTAGCTGAATGAACTCTGTGATTTCGGTAGACGGAGTACCTGGATAGGCGTAAACGCCTGACAGACCAGAATCGATAGCAGCCTGTGCAATAGCCTCGTCACCGAGAAGTAGTTTTCTCATATCAGTATTGTTTTAGGTTTGAAATTTTAGTTACATTAGTTCTATCTTGTCAAAGTTAAGCAAAAAAATCTATTTTGCGAAACATTTTGCCACTTTTATTAAAAAGTGCCCCACAACTTTCCGCATATCGCCGCATAATTTTTCACTTGGCCCAGCAGAAATTCTACCTCAACTCCGCTCAAAATAGACCCTAATCCCACCCTAAAAAGCGCTCCAAAACCATCTCTAATTATGTTCGTATTTACACCATTTTTGGATGGTATTGCTATATTGAATTTATAAATATATCCATTATGAATACAATCAATAAATTTATTATATCCGTTTGTCGTATGACAAACTAAACCAAATTCCTTATTTATATAAGATAGCATTTCTTTTTTAGGATTCAAAAATTGATCTAATTCTATCACAG
>JAGBTP010000025.1 GCA_017631255.1 Alistipes sp. | reverse complement strand
TGATGGCTACCTTAATCACTAAAAATTATAAATAAGAAAAACCTATTATGAAGGTACTTATTGCAACCGAGAAGCCTTTCGCAAAGACCGCAGTTGAGGGTATCGAGGCTATTTTGAAGGAGGCTAACTATGAGGTAGTACGCCTTGAGAAGTATACTGACAAGGCTGAGCTTTTGGCAGCTGTTGCTGATGTTGATGCTCTTATCATCCGTAGCGACAAGGTTACTGCTGAGGTTATTGAGGCTGCTAAGCAGCTTAAGATTGTTGTTCGTGCAGGTGCTGGTTTCGATAACGTAGACCTCGCTGCTGCTACTGCTCACAACGTAGTAGTTATGAACACTCCAGGTCAGAACTCTAACGCAGTTGCTGAGTTGGCTCTTGGTATGATGGTATATATGGCTCGTAACCAGTTTAACCCAGGTACTGGTACTGAGCTTTCTGGTAAGACTCTTGCTATCCACGCTTACGGTAACGTAGGTCGTTTGGTAGGTTTGAAGGGTAAGGCTCTCGGTATGAATGTTGTAGCATACGACCCATTCATCACTGACGATGCTGTATTCGAGCGTGATGGCGTTAAGAAGATGAACTCTATCGCTGAGCTTTACGCTGCTGCTGACTACCTTTCATTGCACATTCCTGCAACTGCTGAGACTAAGGGTTCTATCGGTTATGACCTCGCTATGTCTATGCCTAAGGGCGCTACTATCGTTAACACTGCCCGCAAGGAGGTTATCAACGAGGAGGGTCTTATGAAGGCTATGGAGGAGCGTGAGGATTTGAAGTATGTAACTGATATCGCTCCAGATGCTAAGGATGTTTACGCTGAGAAGTTCGGCAAGCGCTACTTCGGTACTCCTAAGAAGCAGGGTGCTGAGACTGCTGAGGCTAATGTAAACGCTGGTTTGGCAGCTGCTCGTCAGATTGTTGACTACTTCGTAAACGGCAATGTTCGTTTCCAGGTTAACAAATAGTCTTTAGGATTATCTGACAACTATCTTATATAGGGTGTTGGCCTGAGGCTGACACCCTTACAAGGAATAAATAACCAAGCTAAAACTATTAACAGATATGGTAAGAATTAAGCCCTTTAAGGGTATCCGTCCTCCGAAGGAGTATGCATCGGAGGTAGCATCGCGTCCTTACGATGTTCTTAACTCAGTAGAGGCTCAGGCCGAGGCAACAGAGCGCTCATTGCTCCACATCATCAAGCCAGAGATCGACTTCAATCCTATCGTTGACGAGCACTCTCAGGAGGCTTACGAGAAGGCTATGGAGAACTTCCGTCTTTGGAAGGAGAAGGGCTGGTTGGTTCAGGATGACGAGGAGTACTACTACATCTACGCTCAGACTATGAACGGCCGTACTCAGTATGGTATCGCTATGTGCTGCCACTACGAGGACTACCTCTCAGGTGCTATCAAGAAGCACGAGCTCACTCGCGTGGACAAGGAGGAGGATCGTATGATCCATGTTCGCAACCAGAAGGCTAACATCGAGCCAGTATTCTTTGCATACCCAGACCAGAAGGAGATTGACGAGATTATCTCTAAGTGGGTTGCTGAGCACGAGGCTGACTACGACTTCGTAGCAGAGGATGGCTTCGGTCACCATATGTGGGTTATCCGTTGCAAGGAGACTAACAACCGTATCACTGAGTTGTTCGCAGGTATTCCAGCATTGTATGTGGCTGATGGTCACCACCGTACAGCTGCTGCTGCTCGTGTAGGTCAGGAGTGCGCATCTAAGAATGCTAACCACACTGGCGACGAGGAGTACTGCTTCTTCCTTGCAGTTACTTTCCCTGCATCACACCTCCGCATTATTGACTACAACCGCGTAGTTAAGGACCTCAATGGTCTTTCTAAGGAGGAGTTCTTGGCAGCAGTAGGCGAGAGCTTCGTTGTTGAGAAGAAGGGCGCAGAGATCTACACTCCTAACGCATTGCACAACTTCGCTATGTACATCGATGGCGAGTGGTACTCAATGACTGCTAAGGAGGGTACTTACGATGACAACGATCCTATCGGTGTTCTCGATGTATCGGTTCTCTCTAACCTCGTGTTGGACAAGGTTCTTGGCATCGCTGACCTTCGTACCTCTAAGCGTATCGACTTCGTAGGTGGTATCCGTGGTTTGGGCGAGTTGCAGAAGCGTGTTGACAGTGGCGAGATGAAGGTTGCTTTCGCATTGTACCCAGTATCAATGCAGCAGCTCTTCGACATCGCTGACACCGGCAACATTATGCCTCCTAAGACCACTTGGTTCGAGCCTAAGTTGCGTTCAGGCGTTGTTATTCACTCTTTCGAGGAGTAGTGCATAACTAATCGCAATCTTTGGGGCTGTCCTTCGGGATGGCCCCGATTTTTTTGTGAAGAGGAGAATATTGTCACCTCGATGCAAATATCATATGTGGTAGGCTTTGAAATATAACCCTTGTGAGGTATCCCAACGCAAAATAACACCCCGACGGCACTATGCTGTCGGGGTGGTTGTGTATAGAGCCAGATTAATATCTTAAACTCTTAACTTATTAGTTTTCTGTTACTTGCTACCGCTATAAGTTACGGGATACTCACCGCAAAGGAAATCCAATGTCATAGTTGTCTCTGTAATCTCACCTGTTAGCTGGGTGATTGTGAACTGCTCGAAAGGACCTCCCATAGCGTATGGTACAACGCCGTCTGCCGAAAGTGTGTAGACGCCGTTATTCTCCTCGAAGTCGACGCCCTCCACGACCATATCCAACTTGAGAGGCATACCACTCGCAAACTTAACCTTGTACATCGCAAAGTTAATCTTGCCGTCGTATATCTCGTAGTCTACCTCTACGCTGTTCTGCTCGTAGAACGAGCCATCGTTCTGATCTACGACCATTTTACCCTCATAGCACTCCTTGTGATTAGGGTTGTTAGGCAAATTATTCTCGTGGCCATTCTCGCACGCCGCAAAGGTCAATGCCGCTGCGACCAATAAAAAAAGATTCTTAATTTTATTCATAATAGTTAGTTTGTTAAATATTTAGGTTTAATCTTATTCCTACCTCTATTGGTCGGCCCTGAGAGAAGAACTCTTCGCCTACGGACTTGAAATAGAAGGTGTTATATCGTGTGTTAGTTAGGTTTCGTCCCCAAAGTGTTAGGGTTAAATCGCGCATACGGAGCGAGATGTTGGCTCCGAGGAGCGAGTAAAATGGCTGCTTTAGGGTATTGCTCTCATCCCAATATATCGAGCCGATGCCTCGCCAATCTGCCGATAGTGTCAACATCTGTATGTTGTCGTTGTCGAATCGCCAAGTGTGCGCTATAACTACATTTATAGTATTCTGCGGAGCGTAGGGTAGGAACTTGCCTGCGTAGTCGGCATTACCATCGTTGTACTTGCGGAACTTAGCATTTGTGTAGCCGTAGTTTAGGTTGATATTCAGACCTTTATAGCTGTAATCAGCCGACAACTCAGCTCCGATACTTCGTGAGCGCGCAGCGTTCGACATCATACGACCCGTATTCTTTCCTTTGGGCAACACTGTTACCTGCTGGTCGAAGCACTCAATCCAGAACATCGAGGCATCAATATGCAAACCCTTAGCGGCATTGAGGTGTGTGCCGATCTCGAAGTTCCAGGTGGTCTCAGGCTTGTATCGTGTCGCCGATGCAGAGTCGTAGGTGGTGGTGCCTACCGCCGAATCGAGCTCGATGCCGAGGTCAGACATCATATCGTTCATCATCTGCGCCTGCAGGATGTCCGAGAAAATCTGGGTGTTGTAACCTCCTGCCTTATAGCCTCGTGTGACGGTGGCGTAGACATTGCCGCGATCTCTGCTGCCGTAGTAGTACTGCACCGCAATCTTTGGCAGAATCTCGAAGAAGGTGTCGTTCTCATTGCCCGCAAATGTAGATTGGAGCTGCTTGAAGTCCGACATTGTATAGTCGAACATATAGTTGACCGTAGCATTGGAGTTATATCTCATCTGCGCTGCCTCGAAATCGAGTCGTAGGCCTGCGGTGAAGTTCCACCTATTTAATCTATACGACGACTGATGATATAAAGCTGCTCCGTAGGTGGGAATCTTAAAGTCGCTGTTAATCACAAAGCTATCCTCTCGAATGGTCATATTGTTATCAGGGAATACCTTGTGGATATTTTCGTTGATATTGCCTACGATAAGGTCGTTTATACCATCCTCCTTGAATGTTACGGGCGACGACATATCGAGCCACTTGGCAAAGATGAATGCACCCGACAGCCACTGCCACTTGTCGTTCTCGTTGCTGTTGCGAATCACTATCTCCTCTGTTATGGTGTGTTCGCGCTGCATCTGCTGCATCGTGAACATCGACTTTGGTGAGAAATCCTGGTCGAGGGTCATCGTGTCGTCGAGATATTGGTAGCTCGTTACGCTCGATACGCGCACCTTATTGTTCACATACTGAGCCGTAAAGCCCTCGTTGATGGTGAGGCGCTTGTAGCTCGATGGGTCGTTATACTCCACATCCTCGATGTGGTGGGTTGTTGGGTCGTAATGGTGGTATGCGTAACCACCCTCGCTGGTATAACCCGCTGATAGAGTGTTGTCTAAGCTCCACGCACCACGGTGCCACTGCATCCTTACGCGTGCTGAGCCGCTATTGCCACTATCGCAAATCTCGTCAGTAAAGGCGTTGAGCGTGTGGCCGCCGTCGTGGGTAAAGGCTGCTGCCACCGATATTCCGAAGTTATTGCGTGGGAGGGCGTAGTATGCTGCCGATGTGCGATACGATGCAACAGTAGAGTATTCGGCCATTGTTCTCACTCCCTGCCATACCAAGGGTGATAGAGTGGTTATGTTCATCACGCCGCCCGATGTGTTTCTTCCGTATAGTGTGCCCTGCGGACCTCGGAGCAGCTCCACGCGACGAATGTCGTAGAAGTCAAAGTCAAAGGCGTTCTTGTTCATCACCGGCACATTGTCGATGATAACGCCAAGTACTGGCTGGTCGATGCGTGAGCCGAAACCACGCACATATATAGATGATGTTATCGACGAGCCGTATTCTGGCTGGTAGAAGTTTGGCGAGAGTGCTGATATCTCCTTGACGGATGTTACACCACGCTCCTCGAGTTTGAGCATCGGGAGTATCGTTGCCGATACGGGGGCGGCATCACCCTTTTCGCCCTTAAGCGATGCGGTGATCTCGACACCCTCGATATCACGATAGAGCGTCTCGGTATGTGTCTGCGCTGCAAGCGACGATGCGATGAATATCGCTATTATTGTAATCCATCTTTTCACGCCACAAAGATATATTGTTGTGCGCTATTGTGCAACCCTCATTTATAATAGTATTGCTAAAATTATTAGGTTTTTGGTCTGCGCATCGCCTACATTTATACTTCTGCTACACCATCACTCGGTTGCAAATCTCGAAAAATCGTTGTAACTTGCAATAAAAATAACTTGGGTTGTATCTTTTATGTGTAAAACCATATTATGCTTAAAAAGATTTTGATTATATGCCTCTCTGTGGGCGTGCTGAATAATGGAGTTTTTGCATCTGACGGAGAATTGTCAAATGATGTGTCGGACTCCATAATGTCAAAGTATGAAGTTAATAGCTTTGATGATATTGGGCGGTATTTAAGTCGCAAAAAAGTTCGCCATGTATATGCAAGTAGTGGTAGTCCATGTTGTGGAGAGAGTCCCAAGATACGTTACGAGTGTATTGGCAATGTGCAAAAGTACTATAATCGCCTTGGAAATGTTATTGATAGTTTAGATTTAATAGACTATAGTTGCGATACTGTGTGCATCCGTATGTCAGGAAACCCTGCCACTCCATACGCCGATCCTGTTGTACGATTGTATTGCAAGAAGGGACTATATAAGATAAATGATTTCACTCTCACACCAATAATATACCCAGAGGAATATTGTGGAGCGAAAAGACGCGCACAAGATGAGGAAATGCGTAAAAAATACGAACCCGATCTCGATGCTTGGCCAATGAGTTATGATTGGGAGATGATGCTATATCAATGTTATGATGAGGATAAATTGTATAAGCATCACGGTGGCTCTGTAGCTGAATTTTATATGGACCTCACTCGTGTTATAATTAAGAATAATCGTATAGTATATTGCGATTGTTGGATTTGGTAAATGTCTTTGAGTTGATTCCTACAATGATGAAAAACTTTATATATTGCTTCTATTATGCTATATATCGGCTAAACGATGGTTGGCGTACGCCTACCATTATGGCTGTGCTAATAGCCCTAAATATCTACTCGATACTGCAATTCTTTACGCCTAATGCGTTTTTGTGGGCGTTGTTGTCATTTTTAATTGGTGGTTTGACTTTGCCGGGTCTCATTGACAGGGAGCGTGAAATCATCGAGTATTGCCTTGCTCGACCTCGCGATTATGCGGTGATAGGGTGGTTGTACTTAATAACAAGTGTTATAATAGTCGTTGTTGTATGTTGGTTAATTTAAGTCGTAATTTATAATTGAAACCATATGAAAAGGGGTTGGTTTACATTGCTGTTTGTAGCAATTTTGGGTTGCCAGATGCTGTGTGCGCAGGAGCAGCCTGCTGTATTTATGCGCCGCCACCTTAGGCAGGAGTGGAATAAGTTTATTGTGCTGTACCCCGAAGGTATATACCTTATATCAGCGAGCGGTATGGGTACTGTAGTGTGCTGTGGTGAGTGGGAGCAGAGGGATAGTGTCATCTATTTTAGCCGTTATCCCGAAACCTATTCTGAGGATGATGTAAAGTTCAAGTTTAAGTATGATGCCGATGCTGAGGGAAGAACCATCATTGAAACAAATATGCAGGCTCTCATCAATGTGTGGGCAAATGGCGCATCGGAGAAGGTGTTTATATCGGGTGACGATGGCAAAAGTGTAGAGCTGCCGTATCAGGCTGATAGTGTGGGGGTAGTTTGGGATTTGGGTCAGCTAGGCCAACAAGTTAAGCGTGTAGTGTTGTACGACGCTGAAAAGGCGCGCTATAATAATGTGGTGAAGATTGATATGAAGGAGAATGACACCTTTGCTTATAGGGGATGCATAGGTGGCCACATAAACCATAGCTACACAATTGTCGATGACGAGGTGCTTGTAGAGCAGTGTAATAATTTTGAGTATGTTCGTATGGATAGCGTTCGTACTGAGTACTATATGAACCGCTACTTCTTTACCGACGAGCTCTTTGCCGTAATTGACGAGCAGCGCAATGGGCGTAGCATCATCCCGCATAACCTTCCTGTGGCAAAAGATGTTTACAACCTGTGCCCAGAGCGTTTTGAGCTTAAGTTTGAGCGCAATCAGCAGAGTATGACGGATGAGGAGTTGGTTGATGCGGTATGTATGATGCTCAGTGGCTATAACAGGATGGAGTTCGAACTCCCGAATAAGAGTGTGCTAAGCAACGAGGATGAGTATATCTTGCTTGTTAACTACCTCCTTTGCCGTAACGAAGATGGCAGTGAGAGTATCTGGTGTCGCCTGCATACGCAGCTGGGTGCATATCCTGAGAAGTTGTTTCGATTAACTTCGTATATAGAGCTGCTACCAAAGGAGAAGCAGCGCGAGGCTGCACGCGAGAATTTGTGTATTTCGCTTGCAGGGGCTCATAGTATCATAACGGGAGGCTTCGATTATGGTCAATTCCTCGACCTATTTCCAGATATGGTGCTTCGCTATACCTACAAACCTTACCTAACCATTGAACGACGCAAGGTGTGGGAAAAACCATAGGCGGTGAGATTTAAGTCTGTTGGACCGATTAGCTGGGTCGTAAATAAAAGAGGTTGCTCGCATATTGCTGGGCAACCTCTTGTATGAGTAGCTTGGGTACGACTACTTCGCGATAGGCATCTTGTCGAGGCGACGCTGGTGGCGGCCACCCTCGTACTCAGTCTCGAGCCAGATGTTGAGCATCTCCAATGCCTCGTCGTTAGTGATGAAACGAGCTGGCATACAGAGTACATTCGAGTTGTTGTGCTGGCGTGAGAGCTTTGCAATCTCAGGAATCCAGCAGAGGGCTGCACGGATAGCCTGGTGCTTGTTAAGGGTCATAGAGATACCCTCGCCAGAGCCGCAGAGACCGATACCACGCTCGAGCTCGCCATTCTCAATAGCCTCAGCCAATGGGTGTGCGAAGTCGGGGTAGTCAACAGACTCCTCAGAGTGGCAGCCAAAGTCTACAACCTCGAAACCCTTAGTGCCGAGGTAGCCAACCAAAAATTCCTTAAGCTCGTATGCTGCGTGGTCGCAAGCAATGCCGATTTTCTTAGTCATAATTCTGTGTATTAGTTTGTTAAGTTGATATCTTAGGCTTTATTGATGTCTTACTCTTACTCCTTTGATGCGCGCTTGCGGTCTACCTCTGAGAGGAGAATCTTTCTCAGTCGCATCGACTTAGGTGTAATCTCTACATACTCATCCTCGCGGATATACTCCAATGCCTCCTCGAGTGAGAATATCACGGGAGGTGCAATTGAGGTCTTCTCATCCGAACCCGAAGCACGCATATTTGTGAGCTGCTTAGCCTTGGTGACATTCACGGTGATGTCGTTCGAGCGTGTGTGCTCGCCGATAACCTGACCGCAATATACCTGCTCCATTGGTGAGATGAAGAACTTGCCTCTATCCTGCAACTTGTCGATAGAGTAGGCATACGCCGTACCACTCTCAGAGGCTATGATGGCGCCCACATTACGGCTCTCAATCTCGCCCATCCAAGGCTCGAAGTCACGAAGGCGGTGTGTCATAATAGCCTCACCTGCCGTAGCGGTAATCATCGTAGAACGAAGGCCGATGATGCCTCGCGATGGGATGATGAACTCAAGGCGAGTACGCTCGTTCGACGACTCCATATTTACCAGTTGGCCCTTACGGCGTGTGGTGAGCTCGATAACGGTACCTGCGCAGTCATCAGGGCAGTCCACGGTCATCTCCTCCACAGGTTCGCACTTCACGCCATCAATCTCCTTGGTGATAACCTTTGGCTGACCCACCTGAAGCTCGTAGCCCTCACGACGCATAGTCTCGATGAGTACCGATAGGTGCAACACACCTCGACCATAGACCATAAACGAGTCGGCATTCTGGCCTGGCTCCACGCGTAGTGCGAGGTTCTTCTCAAGCTCACGATCGAGATGCTCCTTAATGTGGCGCGATGTCACGAACTTACCATCCTTGCCAAAGAATGGCGAGTTGTTGATGGTGAAGAGCATCGACATCGTAGGCTCGTCGATAGCGATAGGTGGCAGTGGCTCTGGGTCGGTGAAATCGCAGATGGTATCGCCAATCTCGAAGCCGTCGATACCCACAAGTGCGCAAATCTCGCCGCACTCCACGCGCTCAGCCTTAGCCTTACCGAGACCTTCGAATACCATCAAGTCCTTAATCTTTGTCTTAACGAGCTTGCCGTCGCGCTTTGCAAGCGTAACATTCTGGCCCGTTGTGAGCGAGCCACGCGTAACCTTACCTACGGCGATACGACCTACATATGGTGAGTACTCGAGCGATGTAACGAGCATCTGTACAGTGCCGTCCACAACCTCTGGCTCTGGAATCTCATCGATGATGGTGTCGAGCAGCGGACAGATTGAGTCGGTACGCTCCGATGCCACATGTGACATCCAGCCCTGCTTTGCAGAGCCGTAGATCGTCTTATAGTCGAGCTGCTCTTCAGTAGCACCGAGGGTGAACATTAGGTCGAATACCTGCTCGTTAACAACATCGGGGCGGCAGTTCTCCTTATCCACCTTGTTGACTACGACGATAGGTTTCTTGCCTAGCGATAGTGCCTTCTGCAACACGAAGCGTGTCTGAGGCATAGTACCCTCGAAGGCATCGACCAGAAGGATAACGCCGTCGCACATATTGAGTACGCGCTCCACCTCACCACCAAAGTCGGCGTGACCTGGGGTGTCGATGATGTTGATTTTATAATCTTTGTATATTACCGAAACATTCTTCGATAGGATGGTGATACCGCGCTCACGCTCGATATCGTTGTTGTCCATAATAAGATCGCCGCCCGTGTGCTCGTTCTCGCGCAGGAGGTTGCCCTGCATAATCATCTTGTCAACGAGTGTAGTCTTACCGTGGTCTACGTGGGCGATAATTGCAATATTGCGTAACTTTCGCATACTCTAAATATTTTTATACCGCGCAAAGATACAAAAACAAATTCAAAATGAAGAAAAGAAACCGCCAAATGTAACTATTGGAGTGTAATTGTTGGCGCTTGTCGATGTCGGCGGGTGGCTTTAGGCGTGGAATCGCTATTACCCACCAACGAAAAGCCCGCACAACGAGACATAGCGCTGTGCGGGCTTGGGGTAAATTTAGCTGTCTTAACTTAATCCTTCTCGATTACGCCAGTCCAGTTGCAGGTGATGTGGTTGCCATGGCAGTCGTAGCTGTTGAGTACGATTGTCGACTCGCCATTGCCATTGTCTGTGATGGTTACGCTGCCGTCGATGAGCATCGCGTAGTTCTTGTAGCTTGCACCGCCCGAACCATACTCAAAGTACCAGCAACCTACTGGGCGTGCGCCGTTGTCGGTGAAGCCTGCCATCATAACCATCTTGCCAGGGGTGTACGAGCAGGTGTATGTGCCGTAGAAGTCGCCATCTTTGCTGGTGTTGTCGGTGATAAGGTCGAGCTGGAGGGTGTCGCCCGTAACATAGCCGTTGTACTTGTTCATCACCATAATGGTGTAGTTCGAGTAGCCTGTCTGCCACCAGTCGCCCTCGTAGGTCCACTTTGCGCGTGGTGAGTCAGGGAAGGTGATGGTGTAGTCCGAGGTGAGTGTCGACTGCGCATCCTTCTCCTGACCGCCTGTTGGGTCGTCGTTGCCACCGCCGTTATCACCACCATTATCCTCGGTGAGGTCCTCGAGCTCGAGGCCACCGTTGTAGCTAACGATGTGCTTAACGCCATCTACTGTAACCTCGAGAGTCACCTTGTGAGCCTTAACCACCATCTTTGCGTTTGTGATAGCGATATACTCCAATTCTCCATCCTCCAAGGTGTTGATAATGCGTGAGTTCTCCGAGTTGATGGTGTACTCTGCGCCTGTGTTAGCCAGGTCGTAGCGATATGTGCCCTCTGGAAGGGCGTATGGCGCTCCCGATGTAGCTACGGGTCCAAAGGCGTCGATGTAATAGTAGGTGGTATTGGGGAAGAGCTGTCCGATGTTATTCATACCCTCCTTTGAGAGGAAGAGTACATAGCGGTCGCTGCCCTCGCCATATTTCTGACCATAGTAGTAGCCGTCGAGCGAGAGGGCGTTGAACTTCACCTCGTCGGTAGATGTAGTGGCGCCAGCCTGAAGAATCTCGAACTGGTCGACCTCTCTGTCGCGCACAATTTCTACCACTGCGGTGCGTGCCTCGACTGCGGTGTTTGGCGCAACCTTAACGACCAACTTGCCATATTCCGACTTGTTGAATGACTCGATCCAGTCGGCCGAAGTTGATGGGGTGATGTTTTTGACCTCCGCCTGCTCGGCAATGGTGTAGTTTACCACCACATTGCCACCCTCAGCGTCCACGGTGATAGGACTCTTGGAGGTGATTGTGAGGTAGTCGACCTTGCTGATGTTGACACGCTCCTCGGCACACGAGGCTGCGAGCAGCATAACAGCAACGGTTAATAGGTGTAAAAACTTTCTCATAGTAGATAGTAGTGTTATTAGTTGTTGATTTTTGTACTCTAACTAAACTACAAAGATATTAAAATAATTCGTAAAATCAATGATGAGTGTCGATTTTTCGGTGCCTTTGGCTGCGTGCAAATTGTGTATAGGTGGTGGAAAAATAGCGGTAATTGCGCGCTGCGGTGGCTTTTGGTCTGCGATTTGCATTGGTTGTGGTGTGTTTAACCATTAAAACATAGTTTTATTATGATGCCTGTAAAGAAAATTAATCGACTCCCAGGAGTCTTTGGAGACCTCTTCTATGACCAGTGGCCAGAGCTTTACGCTAAGCGTGGTACCGCACCGCAGATCAATGTGATCGAGACGGACAAGAAGTTCAAGATTCAGATCGCTGCACCAGGTATGACCAAGGATGATTTTAAGATTGAACTCAATGGCGATAACCAGCTGATTGTCTGCCTTGAGCGTGATGAGTCGGCCGATGGTAAGGAGTGCTGTGGTGAGAGCGATTGCGCTAAGGATGAGAAGCATCACTACCTCCGTCGTGAGTTCTCCTATACCTCATTCCGCCAGATATTCAACTTGCCAGATAGTGTCGATCGCGACAAGATTGTGGCTAAGATGAAGCACGGTGTTTTGAGCATTAAGTTGCCAAAGCGTGATGGTGCGGAGCATACCACTGAGATGAAGCAGATTGCTATCGAGTAGCGGTGGCGGGAACACAACAAAAAAAGATGAGTTTCGGCTCATCTTTTTTGTTGTGTTGATATTGCGAAACGCGCTTGTTTAGCTGAGTGTTATTTGTTATTTTCGCGCTCCCTGAGTTGTCGTGATACCTCGCCTATGGTGCGGAGTATGGCCCACGAAATCATCGTTGTGGCAAAGAGTACTACGGCGGCGCAGATAGCCCACATCATAGGGGCAACGACGCCAAAGTCGACGATGAGGGGCGCAATCAAAGCACCAAAGGTGCAGAATAGACCGAGCACGAGGATTATGTCCGCAGAGTTGATGAGCACCGCCTCGCGAAAGATGTACTTATTGGGTGCTACTGGGGTGTTGGCATACTCCTCCTTAGTGACTACCTCGGCAATATCCTCGGGCATAGGCTCGCTACTCTCCTCGGGTCGCTCAGCACGACATATGGGGCATATATTAGTGTCGCCACTTATAAGGCTATTACAGCTTCTGCATAGCCACTTATCCTTCTCTACTTCGCTCATAACTTTAGCTTTTTTTAGCACTCTCTGCGTGGTCGATATCGCAACCTGCGCAGTTGCCCGAACAGATATTGTCGTCGTCGCAGTCGTTGAGGCCCATATCCTCACGAGTCTCCTGTACGGCGCACTTGATGCCCATCTTCTGCATATGAGGGTTGGTCGATATCTCGGACTGGATATGATGACCCTTGATGATGTATGTCAGCGACATTGCGAGGGCAAAGAAGCCTACGACCGCCACTGCTGCTAAGATTGTTACTAATATTGGTGACATAATTTTTTATTTTATCAATGTAAAAACTCTCGGTTTATTGTGTTTTTTCAGTGCAAATTTATATATTTGCAGAGTAATTTGCAAATGTTGTAGTTCGTCGTTAGATGACGGCCGTATATAATTGTTTTATATTCACTTGATTAGTCTATGAAGATAGTCATTGCTGGTGCGGGAGATATGGGTACACACCTCGCAAAAATGCTAAGCGGTAATGGTCACGACTTGACGATTGTCGATGTCGATCCTAAAGCATTGGTTGAGGTTGGTAACCTTGTGGATGTGGTAACTGTCGAGGGTGACACCACGCAGTTCTCGGTGTTGCGTAAGGCTGGCGTTCGTAAGTGCGAGCTCTTTATCGCTGTGCGCTCGGTGGAGAATGACAACATCCTCTCTGCGGTGATGGCAAAGCAGCTCGGTGCAAAGAAGGCTATTGCACGCGTCGACAGTAGTGAGTATCTCGAACCAAATAGCAAGGAGGTATTTATCGATATGGGTATCGACTACCTCTTCTACCCTGAGCAGATTGCGGCGCGCGAGGTTATCAACTTGCTCGGTCACACCTCGTCGACCGAATATGTCGACTTTGCTGCGGGTAAACTCTCGATGGTTGCCTTTCGCCTTGAGCTTACATCGCCGCTGTTGGGCCGCACCGTAATCGACCCAGAGTATGCGGATGAGGATCTGGAGTATCGCGTGGTGGCCATTGTGCGTGGCTCGAAAACTATTATCCCGACAAGTGAGGACCGCTTTGAGGAGGAGGATATGGTCTACGCCATCTCGCGCCATAGTGCTACGCATCGCGTGGTAGAGCTGTCGGGACGACGCGAGGTAGAGATTCGTAATATGATGATTCTGGGTGGTTCACGCATCGGTGTGCGTATCGCCAAGGAGTTGCAAAACGATGTTAATATTAAGCTCGTAGATCGCGATGCCGACAAGGCCTTCCGCCTTGCAGAGATGCTCGATAAGACCCTTATTATCAACGAGGATGGTCGTGATACGGAGGCTATGATGGAGGAGGACCTTGCGGGTATGGATGCCTTTGTGGCGGTTACGGGTCGTAGCGAGACGAATATCCTTGCGGCGATGCTTGCCAAGCGTATGGGCGTTAAGAAGGTTATTGCTGAGGTGGAAAATATCAACTATATATCGCTGGCTGAGAGTATCGGTGTCGATACCATTATTAACAAGAAACTCGTTACGGCGTCGAACATATTTCGCTTTACGATGACTACCGAGGTGCAGACCATCAAGTGCCTTACGGGTAGCCAGGCAGAGGTTATGGAGTTCATCGTGAAGCCTAACTCGCCAGCTACCAAGGAGCGCATCCGTGACCTCGGACTTCCTGAGGGCTCGATCATCGGTGGCGTTGTGCGTGGTGACAGGGTCTTTATTGCGGTCGATGATACGCAGATTAATGCCTACGATAGGGTCGTGGTCTTTGCTATGCCTGAGTCGGTGATGAGTGTGGCGGAGTTCTTTAACTAATTGTGAATAAACGAGTAAAAATCTAAATAACTATGTATATAGCAATAGCAGGAAATATCGGTAGCGGCAAGACTACGCTTACTGAGATTCTTACAAAGCGATATGGCGCCAAGGCCTACTACGAGGATGTGGCTAACCCCTACATCAACGACTTTTATGAGGATATGGGTCGCTGGTCGTTCCATTTGCAGCTCTGGTTTCTCGGTAGCCGCATACAGCAGACGCTAACGATGCTTTCGGACGAGTCGGACAATGTGGTGCAGGATAGAACGATTTACGAGGATGCCTACATCTTTGCCGAGAACCTTCACTCTATGGGGCTGATGGCAAGTCGTGACTTTGATACCTATATGAAGATGTTTAACATCGAGCAGACGCTACTTCCTAAGCCTGATGTGCTTATCTACCTCAAGGCGAGTGTGCCTACGCTCATCTCGCAGATTAAGATGCGAGGCAGGGAGTATGAGCAGAATATCGACGAGGAGTACCTCGGTCGTCTCAATGATAAGTATAACAACTGGATTGAGAATATCTACGAGGGTCGAGTGCTCGTTGTGGACAAGGATGTCGATGACTTTGTGGCCGACCCAACGATTATCGACCGCATCTGTGCCTCGGTGGAGGAGATGTGTACAGGTAAGCGACAGCTTTAATTAGGGGCAACTATAATAACTCATTGAGAAATAAATATGTCAACGCCACTACCTGAACTCTTTGTTGAGAATATGCGTCAGACATTGGGCGACGAGGCCGAAAGCCTATTCGCTGCCCTCGATACGCCTGCCTCGGTGACTATTCGCCACAATCCGAATAAGATGCGTGCGCGCTTCGAGGGTGAGGCGGTGGGGTGGTCGCCTATGGGACTATACCTCGATAGCAGACCTCAGTTTACGCTCGACCCACTTATGCACGCTGGTGCCTACTATGTTCAGGAGGCATCGTCGCAGTTTGTGGGCTATCTGCTTCGTGACGATATGCTCGACGGAGCTCGAGTTTTGGATATGTGTGCCGCCCCAGGAGGTAAGACTACCATCTACTCCTCGCTTGTAGGTCGCAGTGGCCTTGTGGTGGCTAACGATATTAGTCATAACCGAGCCTTAGCACTTGCTGATAATGTGCAACGCTGGGGTATGGGTAATGTGCTCGTCACTTGCAACGAGCCGTCGCATATCGGCGCTTTCGAGCATTGGTTCGATGTTGTCGCTGTCGATGCCCCTTGCTCAGGTGAGGGTATGTTCCGCAAGATGGATGAGGCACGCTCGGAGTGGTCGTGGGCGGCGGTGGGTCAGTGCGCCCAGCGTCAGCGCGAGATACTTGCCGAGGCGTGGCGTGCGCTGAAGCCTGGCGGTAAGTTGATATATAGCACTTGCACCTTCAACTCGGAGGAGGATGAGGGTGTTGTAAAGTGGCTTATGGAGGAGTATGGCGACGAGGTGGTTGCCGCTCCGAGGGTGGAGGTTGATGATAAGTGGGGTGTTAAGTGTGCCGATATTGGTGCGTTCCAATGTTTCCACTTCTATCCTCATCTGGTGCGAGGCGAGGGCTTCTTTGCCGCCGTTGCTGTGAAGCGTGCTGGCGATGTTAAGCGTGTGACTCCTAAGGCTCGTCGCAAGGTGATGACTTCGCTTACGAACAAGGAGCTTCCCGAGGTGGCACGCTGGGTTGACGATGCAAAGCGTATGGTGTTTAGGGTTGTGGGCGATATGATATATGGCTACGACGCTGCTGTGGCCGAGGAGGTGCAGGTGTTATCGGAGTCGCTATCGGTGGTGTACTCTGGTGTGGCTATGGGACAGCTGTTCAAGGGCAAGCTAAAGCCTGAGCATCCACTTGCGTTATTCATAGGTCGTGCTGAGGGTGTAGTACCTGAGGTGGAGGTGTCACTTGAGGATGCACTCGACTATCTGCGTCGTCAGGATATCGCAGCGGCGCAATTTGACGAGGGCGTTAATGTGGTGATGTACGAGGGCCTGGCCTTAGGCTTCATAAAGCGCATCGGGGTGCGTTGTAATAATATGTATCCAAAGGCACTGAGAATACAGAAGTTGTAATGTAAAATAATAATTTTCAATCATATGGCAAAATTACTTTATTCGATGGGTGAGGTAACCGAGATGTTCGATGTCAACGCGTCGCTCATCCGCTATTGGGAGTCGAAGTTCGATTGTATTAAGCCTCATAAGAACAAGAAGGGTAATAGAATGTTCACCCCATCCGATGTCGAGAACCTTAAGCTCATATACTACCTGGTTAAGGAGCGAGGTATGACACTCGAAGGTGCCAATATGGCGATGAAGCGTCGTGGTAAGAGCGTGCAGCGCGATGTGTCGATTTTGGAGCGCTTGCAGAATATTCGTGCTATGCTTCTCGAGGTGCGTGAGTCGCTTGGTGATAACACCCCTGCGGCATACGAGGCTCCTGTTGAGGCGGTGTCGGAGCTTATCAGCGATGTGGAGAGTGAGGCTAAGGCGCAGGCCGTAGCTGCTGCTACAACACCCGAGGAGGTGGCGCCTGAGGTTGAGGCTCCTGCTGCAAGTGTTGAGGCTGCTGAGAACAATGAGGAGGTTGTGGAGGCGCAGCCACGCCGTCGTGGTCGTCCTCGTAAGGCTACAACCGAGGAGGGGGCTACGACAGAGGAGAATGCTGTTGGCGTAACTCGTCGTAGAGGTAAGAGCAAGAAGAGTGAGGAGAGCAAAGAGCTATTCCCATTCTACGAGCAGTCGCTATTCTAAAACTGTACTTCTATGAAGATTAGAGATATAGCTGCCGCCATAGAGGAGTTTGCACCACTGTGGTTGCAGGCAGATTACGATAACTCTGGCCTCATCGTTGGTCGCCTTGATGACGAGGTGCACTCGGCGCTCCTTGCTGTTGATGTCACCGAGGAGGTTATCGAGGAGGCGGAGCGAGAGGGTTGCGATATCATCATCACGCACCACCCGATAATCTTTGCTCCAATCAAGCGACTTAACTCGGCAAACTATGTCGAGCGCTGCGTCGAGCGCGCTATCCGTAGCGGCATTGCGCTCTATGCTTGCCACACGAACCTTGACAGCACTCCAAACGGTATGAGCTGGCAGGTGGGCTCGATGATTGGCCTCGATGCAATGAGTGTACTCGAGCCACGCAAGAGTGACCCTAATGCGGGCTACGGCGTTGTGGGTGTATTGCCCCGTCCGGAGAATATAATGGCGTTGCTCAACCGCGTGAAGAGCATCTTCAATGTGGGCGCAATACGATACAGCGACCTCCCCTCGGAGGATATGATGGTGCGTCGCGTGGCGGTGTGTACGGGTGCTGGTCGCTCCAATATTGCTGATGCTCTGGCTGCTGGTGCCGACCTCTATATTACCGCAGATTTGCGCTATAACGACTTTATGATGGGCGAAAATCGTATGGTATTGGCAGATATTGGCCATTTTGAGAGTGAATTTTGCGCAATTCGCATCTTGAATGATATAATATCAAAAAAAATGTGTAACTTTGCCGTTCGCAAGAGCGCGTGCTCGCGTAACCCGATACACTACTTACTCTAAAGAGTTGATAGAAATAACAAACAAAATATTGATATATGGCACAGAAGAAGACAAACGATGTTGACTACTCGATGCAGGAGAAGATTATGGCTCTCTACGAGCTTCAGAAGATTGACTCTGCCATTGATGAGATTAACAAGGTGAAGGGTGAACTTCCACTCGAGGTTCAGGACCTTGAGGATGAGATTGCAGGTCTCAAGACACGCATCGAGAATATCAATGCCGAGATTGAGGAGCTCAACTCTCTCACCCGTCAGCGTAAGCGCGAGGTAGATCAGGCCAAGATTATGATCGCTAACTACAAGGAGCAGCAGAACAATGTTCGCAATAATCGTGAGTACGATGCCCTAACTAAGGAGATCGAGTATCAGGAGTTGGAGATTGAGCTTGCTGAGAAGCGTCTTAAGGAGTATGCCGTGCAGATCAAGGCTAAGAAGGTTATCATCGACGAGACCAACGCACTTGTTGAGGAGCGCACCATCGACTACAAGGCTAAGCGCGAGGAGCTCGACTCTATCGAGGCTGAGACAGCGCAGCAGGTAGCAGATCTTACAGCTAAGGCGGCTAAGGCTAAGGAGCCTATCGACGAGCGTTTGCTCTCTGCTTACAACCGTATCCGCAGCAATGTTCGCAACGGTCTTGCAGTTGTTACCGTAACTCGTGATGCTTGTGGTGGTTGCTTCAACCGCATCCCTCCACAGCGCCAGGTAGATATTCGCCAGGGTAAGAAGCTTATCGTGTGTGAGTATTGTGGTCGCATTCTCGTTAGCGAGTAATTTAGAGTGATAAGGGGTCATTCTCGACCCATCTTAAAAGTAAGACCCCTCGGGCTGTACTAAGTGTACTATCCCGAGGGGATCTTCTTTTGCGATAGGACAAGTATAATTCCTTTCTAACTCTAAATTCTTAGCCGAACTGCTATATAAATTAAGTGGCTACCTTGGTTGCGAGGTAGCCACTTAGCATTTTAGCAATTCATCTATTTGCGCCTTGTGATTAGGCTTCGCACGAAGCGGTAGATATCGGGCACGATAAGTACGGGCGAGGTGATAAGGATAATCAACGCCCAGTCCTCTGCCGATATCGGCTTGACATTAAACAGCGAGCCAGCGAAGTTGACGATAAATACCTGACCGAGTAGGATAACCGCAGCGATAAGTAGGAAGTACTTGTTGTACGACGCTGCGACGCGCTCCCTGTCACGGAAGAGGTCAATAATATCGCCGATAAGGCTGTTATTTGTGCGGAAGTATTTGACATTAAACAGATTCCAGAACTGCATCATCACAAAGATAGTGAAGTAGACGCCCATCTCATAGCCCGTAAGGTGAAGTGATACCTTGTCAGGACTAAATATCTTGTGCACAAAGATGTCGAGCGACTCCTTAGTGAACATATCCGCTACGGCGTGAATCTGTGAGTGGAACATAAACTGCCACAAAGCTGCAAGGAAGGCGAAGAATACGATGCCCGTAGCCAATATGCGGCGCAACATTCGCCTATCAATGATGTGGCTCTTAGGGTCACGAGGTCTCTCGCTGAGCACGCTTCTATCGGGTGGCAATGATGATAGTGCCATCGCAGCAAAGGTGTCCATAATGAGGTTTACCCACAACATCTGCGTTACGGTGAGTGGCGAGTCGTAGCCCACGAAGGCACCGAAGAGGACGATGAGGCAAGCACATAGGTTGATGGTCATCTGGAAGATGATGAAGCGGCGGATGTTAAGGTAGAGTGATCTGCCCCACATAATCGCCTTGTTGATGCTTGTAAACGAGTTGTCGATAATGGTGATATCGCTCGCCTCCTTAGCTCTCGATGTACCGTCGCCCATTGAGAGGCCGACCTGTGCCTTGCTGAGTGCAGGGGCATCGTTGGTGCCGTCACCCGTAACTGCTACCACCTCGTTGTTCTCTTGCAGGAGCATTACAAGGCGCGCCTTGTCGTCAGGTCGCGCGCGCGATATAATCTTAAGGCGTGTGCCGCTTAGTAGCTTGCGCGCCTCGTCGTCGCTAAGGGCTGCAAAGTCGGGACCAGAGATTATCTGTCCCTCCTCGTCGCTGGTGATAAGACCAATCTGACGGCCAATCTCCATCGCAGTGCCCGATGTGTCGCCCGTAACGATGATAACCCTCACGCCAGCCGAGTTCATACAAGTATCAATCGCCTCAGCTACATCCTCACGAATAGGGTCTGCGATGCCAACAATGCCGAGGAAGAGAGCCTTGCACTCTTTCTGCTCGCCGTAGAACTCTACCGCAAAACCCAAGGTGCGCATTGCGCGCGATTGGTAGTCAAGAAGTAACTTGTTGTACTCCTCAGCACTACGCCCGCCAGCAAATTCGCTGCACATCGCCATAACGACCTCGGGAGCACCCTTGATAAAGCGCAGGTGGCGCGTATTGTCGATTGAGCGTACCTCGGTTGCCATATACTTTATCTCGGTTGAGAATGGTGTGTGTCCGATGGTGTTGTATTTGTTGTCGCGCACATCTATGTAGTCTATGCCCTTGCTATTGAGCCACATAAGGAGTGCGCCCTCGGTAGGGTTGCCGATAGGCGTTATCTTGCCCTCCTCGGTTACGGATAGCTCGGCAGAGGAGTTGACAGCCATACACTCGATCATCTGCTCCATAGCCTCTGCGTCGCCCGCCTCTATCTCGATGACGGTCATCTGATTCTTGGTAAGCGTACCCGTCTTGTCGGAGCATATTACTGTAGCAGCACCCATAGTCTCGCAGGCGTGTAGCTTACGCACAAGGCTGTTCTCCTTGAGCATACGGCGCATACTCATCGCAAGGCTCACCGTAACACTCATAGGCAGACCCTCAGGCACCGCCACGACGATGAGCGTCATAGCAATCATCACCGAGGCGAGGATGAACTGCATAATCTCCGTCACCGACATTGCACCATCGGTAAAATCACCCATCGCCCACGCATAAATCACACGACCTACGATGATGAGCGAGGCAATGATAAAGCTTGTGCGCGAAATCCATCTACCGAGCTGCTCGAGTTGAATATTGAGTGGCGTCTTGACATCGCTGCCCTCGCTTGCTCGCGCTACGCCACGCCCCTCCTCGGTATTCATACCTACTGCCGTGATGCGCATAACACCGCTGCCCTCGATAATGGTGGCACCGCGTAGCATAAAGTTAGAGGCATAGGTGGCCTCCTTGTCGAAGAGCGACTTGTCGACATACTTATTTACATATGGCTCGCCTGTGAAGTTTGACTCGTCGACACGCAGGTCGATAGCCTCGAGTAGCTCGCCGTCGGCAGGCACCTCGTCGCCAGGCTCAAGGCGCACAACATCGCCAATTACCACATCCTGCTTCTCGACGAGATACATCCTTACGCGTCCCTTCTCATCCTTGCGCAGTACCTTCACCGCACGCGAGTCCTTGACCTTATTAAGAATCTCAAACTCCTTACTCGCCTTATACTCGAATATAAATCCTACGCCCGTAGCGAGTAGCAGTGCTACAAGCACGCCAATAGGCTCGAATAGCATCGACAGCGGCGCTGCCATAACAAATATCTCATATAGCGAGAGCATCATCGAGAATGCAAATGCAACGAGAAGAACGATGATGATTGGGTCTTTGAACTTCTCGAAGTATGCGAGCCACAGCGACTCGCGCTCAGGGGGCGGGATGATGTTGTCGCCCTTGCCTAAGATAACACTTTGGGCCTTGTGGTCGTGACACCACTCGGCAAAACTTTTATTACTCTTCTTTACCATTTATTCAAACTATATTACACTATGGCATAACAAACTATACCACCCTGCAAAGATAGTAACAAAAAACAATAAAACGCTATAATTGCGCTAAAATATTACGATTGTAATACAATGAGCTACTTTTGGAATAGTGCAATGTGTGAATTATTTGCCGTTTAGCAGATATTCCGCCACGATGCGTGCTGCACAGCCAACATACTCCACACAAGGGCGCTTGCGATAGTACTCCGTGGTGCGCTGCGAAGGCATAGGCGTCTCCTTGCTTTCGGTGGCGGCGTCGAGTCCGAGTAGCTTGCGACAGATGATGTCGCCATTCTCCTTTCTGAAGCTGTCGGCAAACTGCTGAACGAGAGCATAGTTGGCCTGTCGTTCGCTGAGATTCTGAGGATTTACCGCAGGTGCAATGGCACCCGCCAAGAATGTCATACCGCTCACCGTGCCGCACACCTCGCGCATACGGCCCATGCCGCCACCAAAGGGTGCGGTAATCTTTGCGAGCATCTCAGGGCTCATCTCCATAACATCGTCAAATGCCATAACCACCGCCTGAGCGCAGTTGTATCCCTCCTTAAATAGTGCTGTTGCGCGTGCTACACGCTCCTCAACACCGATATGTGTTTCGTGTTTCTGCATAATTGTGTATATTTGCACCCCAAAGATACAACATTTTTAGTAACCGCAACTATGGAGTACCCAAAACTAAACTTTCCGCCTATACACCTTCGTGCCCGCCGCAACGGTAGTGGCAAGACGGAGGTATTCGATAGGGTGCGCCGTAGGTGGCTGGTGCTCACCCCTGAGGAGTGGGTGCGCCGTCACGCTGTGGAGTATCTCATTGCGGCGTGTGGCTATCTGCCCGAGCAGATTGTCGAGGAGTACCCTGTTAATATAAATGGTATGGCGCAGCGTGCCGACATCGTTGTTATTGGGCGCAATGCCAAACCTGAGGTGGTCGTTGAGTGCAAGGAGACAAATGTTAAGTTGACGGTAGAGGTGGTCAATCAGGTGGTGAGGTATAACTCGGTGCTTCAGTGTCGCTATGTCGTTATAACCAACGGCATCGATTGCTACTGCTACCGCTACGAGAATAATAGCTACACGCCCATACCTAACTTCCCAAAGGCGGAGTAGGGCGACAAGGGGACTAAAATCGTTATTTGAGGCTGTCGGGATATACTTTTTCGCTCGGTTTTCTTGCTATCTTCATTCTATTTTGTAACTTTGCCGCGTCATTCTAAATGAAGGATATGAAAGTAGTAAATAATGTGGCTGCGCTACAAGCAGCATTAGCCAACTGCCCTAAGGAGGGCGTAGGTTTTGTCCCTACGATGGGAGCTCTTCACAATGGCCACCGCTCACTCGTTGAGCGCGCACGCCGTGAGAACGATACTGTCGTTGTCAGCGTCTTTGTAAATCCAACACAGTTCAATGATAAGAACGACCTTAAGAACTATCCTCGCACACCAGAGGCCGACTGCGCTATCTTGGAGGCTGCGGGTGCCGATATCGTCTTTATGCCTACGGTCGAGGATATCTACCCAGAGCCAGATACACGCGTCTTCGACTTCGGTCTCGTAGATAAGGTTATGGAGGGTGCTACTCGTCCTGGTCACTTCAATGGCGTGGCACAGGTAGTAAGCCGTTTGTTCGATATGGTTAAACCTGCTCGTGCATACTTCGGCGAGAAGGACTTTCAGCAGATTGCAGTTATCAAGGCTATGGTGGCGTAACTCAACATTGATATCGAGATTGTCGAGTGCGCTATTGTGCGTGGTGAGGATGGACTTGCGCTGTCGTCACGCAACGAGCTTCTCACTCCTGAGCACCGCAAGGCAGCACCACACATCTACGCTACTATCAGCCAGTGTGCTGCTAAGATGACCACTATGACTCCTGCGGAGCTTACTCAGTGGGTGGTGGAGACCATCGACTCAAACCCATTGCTCAAGACCATCTACTTCGAGGCTGTCGATGCTCTCACTATGCAGAAGGTCGAGAATTGGAGCGACTCGAAGCGTATTCAGGGCTGCTGCGCTGTACAGGCTGGCAACATTCGCCTCATCGACAACATCAAGATTAAGTAAACAAGAAACTACCCAAACTATGTATATCGAGAGAATGAAATCGAAGATTCACCGTGTGCGCGTCACTGAGGCGAATCTCAACTATGTGGGCAGCATCACCATCGACGAGGATCTTATGGATGCAGCAGGCCTTATCGAGGGCGAGAAGGTTCAGATTGTGAATAACAACAACGGCGAGCGTATCGAGACCTATGTTATTAAGGGTGAGCGTGGTAGTGGTTGCATCTGCCTCAATGGTGCCGCAGCACGCAAGACCGCTGTGGGTGATATCGTAATCATTATGGGCTACGGCTTTATGGACTTCGAGGAGGCTAAGACCTTCCAGCCAAAGGTTGTGTTCCCTGACGAGCGCACCAACCGCTTGCTCTAATTTAAGCGGAGCAGAATATAGTAATGGGCTATCCTTTCGAGGATAGCCCATTACTTTTTTATGTTGTATAGCTCTACTTACCGTAGTTTTCCAATACCCACTCCCACGCCAAGTCCTTGTCGGGGTTGTTGAGTTCGATATGGACATCTGGTACGATATGCTCCATATCTTTAAGCTCCATATTAGGGCGGCGGAAATACTTGTGGCTTACCGTTACGATGGTGTTGGTGTTTGGCAGCACATCGTTCAGTACATCGCCGTAGTGACAAGGCTTGCCGCCAGAGGGCTCTCCGATGATGATACCGATGCCGTTATCGCGTGCAAGGGTGAGGAGTAGTGTTGCGCTGCTAAATGAGTTGTTGCTCTGGATGAATACCACATTGCCGTCGAATATCTGCTCAGCGTCGAAGTTGAGAATATGCTTCGAGGGGTCCTGTGGAGCGGTGTAGTCAATCTGGGTGTAGCTACTGCTGTGGTCGAAGTTGAAGAAGTCGTAGAGCTCGCCCATCTTGAGAGGTTCGCCGCCAACGGTGAAATTCTTGTAGTATGGGTAGTATGCGTAGAGCAACTCCGAGATTCGTACATCGACACCAATATTTTTCGTCTCCCAATGTGGTTTCAACCACGAGAGGAGTACGGTGCCCAATGAGCTATTGCCTCCACCATTATACTGCAAGTCGATAACGAGGGTCTCAATATTCTTTGCTTCAATGTCGGCCATCATCTCGCGTATAAAGTCATCGAAGCGTGCGAACTGAGGGAAGTTGGGGTTGGTGAGACGGTCGGCAAACTTGTTGAACTGCAAGTAACAGATGCTCTCCGCCTCGTAGATGGTGTAGTCGAATAGTACACCTCGCTGCGCTGTGGGGCGGCTATCTGCGCTCTTTGTTGCCTTGGCAATCTTGATGTTGTATATATCTACGGCGTTGATGTCGGCGTTGGTGCCATCCGTGAAACTGAGACTAATCGTCTTATCGCTCATACCGAGTAGTGACCAGAACTCCGCATATCCCCAAAACTTTGTTAAGGTATTCTTGAAGCTCGCCTCGTTGTCGGCACTTATAAGTGGGCGCGCCATTGTGAGGATATCGCTAAGCCTCTTGCCGTTGATGCTCAACACCTCCTTGCCAAGGATGTCGCGACGATCCTCTGGTGATACAGTTACCACACCCATATCATCGCTATCAAGAGAGAGTTGTACGGGGAATACATTGCTGAATGTGTCCCAATAGCCCACCTGCGTATGGCCGTCGTGAAGCGATGCGGCGAGCTTGGCTATGCTCACTCGAAAGTCCAAAGTGTTGGTTATTTTGCCGCACTCTTTGTATAGTCTCTTTGCTTGCTCGTCGAGCTGAGCACGATGCTCCGCATCGGCGTAGTATGGGTGTGTGGTCTTGAGGATGTCGATGTAGAAGAGTAAGTCCTTCTGGTAGATGTTGCCCTTGTGGTACATCTTTGTGCTCTCCACCGATTCGCGAGGAAATGTAAGAGGGTTTTGTCCAACGCATATAACGCAGCACATAAGTGTCAAGGCTAAGGTTAAAAGTGTGCGTTTCATATAAGTGTAGTTTTAGTTTTCAATTACAAAAATACCCCCCCCCACGAAATTTCCAAATTTTTCGTCTATAAAGTGAGGTGGGGGTATGTGAATAGTTGTGGCGGTACCTAATATATAATATATATGGCGCGCTAATGCTTGCAGTGGGGGCACTCCTCGTGCTCGCTGAGGACGGTGTGGGGGATGTTACCGTGCGAGATAATCTGTATCGGACAGTTATATCCTCGCAGCTGCTCCTCGGTGATGATGTTCGAGTCGTGACGATGGATATGGTGGTTGACGCAGACGATGCTCTTGACCACGCTCGATACGGTGCCAATGTCGTGCGACACCATAATGATTGCCATCTCGTCGGCGAGATGGTGGAGTAGGTTGTAGAGCTCGTTCTCGAAGCGGTTGTCGACGAAGTTCGTTGGCTCATCCAACACTAATACCTTAGGGTTTGAGATGATGGCTCGGCAGAGCATAACGCGTTGCAGCTGGCCACCCGAAAGCTCGCCAATGGCGCGCGTTGCAAGGTTCGCAAGGTTTGCTCGCTCAAGGAGCGCCATAGCTCTCTTGCGTGCTTCGGCGTTGTATCTACCAAAGAGTCCTCGTTCGGCCTGCAATCCCGACATCACAACCTCCAATACGGAGATGGGGAAGGCCTTGTCGAAGGTCGATATCTGGGGTAGGTAGCCGATGTGTGGCTTGCCGCCACGCATAATGTCGTCGCTATATGTTATCGTGCCGCTATGCTTGATAACACCCGTAATCGCCTTGACCAGAGAGCTTTTGCCGCCACCATTAGGACCTATAATGCCGATAAAGTCGTCAGCATAGATGTCGAGGTTGGCGTGTTCGATGGCCACCACACTATCGTAGCGGACGCCGACATCGCGCAGCGAGATTATGGCATTGCGACTACTCATTGCTGCGGCAGATTATCTCAGTTACACGCGCAATCTCACCAAAGATGTTGGCTGCCAACGGGTCGGTAACGACAACCTCGGCGCCGCACTCCTTTGCGATAGGCATAACCTTCTTGATGTTGTACTGTGGCTGGATGAGGATCGACTTGATGCCCTCGGCACAAGCCTCCTGAACGAGTGTTGTGAGCTGTCGTGGTGATGGCTCCTTGCCCTCCTGCTCGATGGCAATCTGTCGGATGCCGTAGTCGTTGGCGTAGTAGGTGTAGGCTGGGTGGTAAATCATAAAGCCGTCAACCTGTGCCGCCTCCAATGACGCCTTGCAGTGTGCATCAAGCTCTGCTACCTGCTCGAGGAGTCGTGTTGCAGCCTTGTCGTACTTTGTAGAGTCTGGATAGAGGTTCTTGATGCTGCGGTGCATAGTGCCAATCATAGTGCCCAGCGCGCGTGGCGATGTCCAGATGTGTGGGTCGATGCCGTGCTTGTGGTGGCTATGCTTGTGGTTGTGTGTGCAGCAGCCAGCGAGTAACTCGATGCCCTCAGAGAGGTTTATGAGTCGCTCCTTATGTGCAATTCTATCCACGAGGTTCTGCTCGAAGGCTATGAGTCCCGTAGTGAAGAGTAGTTGTGCGTCGCTTGCCTCGGTGAGCTGGCGCGCAGTAGGGTCGTAGCTCTCAGGACTGCTGCCCTGTGGTACGAGCACTTCAACGGTAAAATCGCCATAGGTAAGCTCCTCGACAACCGCCTTGAGTGGTGTAATGCTTACGAATATAGTCTTTTTATCGTCGCTGACGCTCTTGCTTGCGCAGGCTGATAAAAGAGTGATTGATGCTAAAAATATCACTAATCTTGTCATTTTTGTCTTCATATGCCCTGGTACATTAAATATATTATCCAATATTGCGCAAAGGTATAAAAAAAGTAGTCGTAAATTTTGTTTTATCTCATAAAATTTTAGATATTTGTCGTCGGAAATTAAAACATATGCAAAATGATTAAGAATATAACCAATTCAATAAAGTACATTGGCGTCGATGACATTGATATCGATTTGTTCGAGAGTCAGTATCTTGTGCCTAACGGTGTGTCGTATAACTCGTATGTAATTTTCGACGAGAAGGTGGCGGTGATGGATACCGTAGACCTTCGTAAGTGTGACGAGTGGCTCGAGAATCTACACACAGTGCTCGAGGGTAGAACCCCTGATTATCTTGTCGTCCAGCATCTTGAGCCAGATCACGCCGGCTCAATCGCTAAGGTGATGACCCGCTACCCACAGATGCAGGTTATTGCATCGGAGAAGGCGCTGACGATGTTGCCACAGTTCTTCTTCGAGGTTGACCTCGAGGGTCGCACAATCGGCGTTAAGGAGGGCGATACCATCTCACTTGGTAGCCATACGCTCCACTTTGCTATGGCACCAATGGTGCACTGGCCAGAGGTAATGGTGACATACGAGAGCTCGGAGAAGGTGCTCTTTGCGGCTGATGGCTTTGGTAAGTTCGGCGCTCTTGCGTATGAGGAGGAGTGGGCTGACGAGGCGCGTCGTTACTATTTCAATATATGCGGTAAGTATGGTGCTCCTGTGCAGGCGCTTCTCAAGAAGGCGGCAAAGCTCGATATCGCTATCATCTGCCCATTGCACGGTCCTATCCTCACTGAAAATCTTGGTTACTACATTGGTCTATACGATAAGTGGAGCAAGTATGAGCCAGAGGAGGAGGGTGTTGTAGTCGCCTATGCCTCTATCCACGGCAATACTGCAGAGGTGGCTAAGAAGTTTGCTGAGATTTTGCGCTCGAAGAGCTCTATGCCCGTTGTTGTTTACGACCTCTCACGCTCGGATATGGCTGAGGTCGTGGAGGATGCGTTCCGTTATAGCCGTCTTGTTGTTGCAGCAGCATCGTATGACTCGGATGTGTTCCCTCCAATGCACGACTTCTTGCACCACCTTGCTATCAAGAACTTCTGCAAGCGTCGCATCGGCATAATCGAGAACGGCTCGTGGGCACCAACAGCTGCCCGCGCTATGCGTAGCATCATCGATAAGTTTAAGGATGTAACAGTGGCTGAGAATGTTGTGACTATTATGTCGCGTATGAAGCCTTCAGACATCCCAGCACTTGAGACACTCGCTGACCAGGTGTTGATGTAGGATTTTAAGGTTGTTTGGACTGTAATAGGCCGAACATTCATATCATAGATTCGGGGCTATCCGTGGAGGGTGGCCCCTTTTTGCGTTTGGTGGGGTCGATGTGCGAAAAAAAATATAAAAATATGTCGTGCCTATTATGAAAAAATTAGTATCTTTGTCAGATAAAGTTTGATATTCGTAACTCAAGCAAGATATATGATAAAGTCAATGACAGGCTTCGGTAAGGGTGAGGCCGTATGTGGAGATAAGAAGTTTCGTGTTGAACTGCGCTCGCTGAACTCTAAGCAGCTCGATTTAAGCGTTAAGGTGCCAGGTAAGTACCGCGCCGCAGAGGCTGAGGTGCGTGCTATTGTGTCGCGCGAGGTGCAGCGTGGTAAGGTGGACTGCTATGTGTCGTACGAGTCTGCTGTGACCGACACATCGGCGCATATCAACGCCGCTACATTCAAAGCATATGCCGATGAGTTGCGTCGTGTGTGCGATGATAACCATATTGCGCTCGAGGGCGACGCCCTTCTTGCCGCTGTTATGCGTATGCCTGATGTGGTGACATCGGAGGAGCAGGAGGTGTCGGATGAGGAGATTAAGGCTATTGTTGCGGCAACTGAGGAGGCTGCGCGCCAGCTCGATGCCTTCCGTGTGCAGGAGGGTGCGATACTCATTGCCGACTTGCTTAAGCGCATTGACCTTATCGAGACTCTTCGTCACGAGGTTGAGCCATACGAGACTGCGCGTGTGGAGGTTATCAAGAACCGTATTCGTGAGAATATTCAGAAGCTGTCGCTCGAGGTAGATAGCGCTCGCTTGGAGCAGGAGATGATTTTCTATATCGAGAAGCTCGACATCACCGAGGAGAAGGTGCGTTTGGATAACCATTGCAGCTACTTCCGTGAGGTGGCAGCGTCGGAGGATGCCCCAGGTCGTAAGCTTGGCTTTATCGCTCAGGAGCTTGGTCGTGAGATCAATACTATGGGTTCGAAGTCGAATGAGGCTAATATGCAGCGTTTGGTAGTTCAGATGAAGGATGAGCTTGAGAAGATTAAAGAGCAGGTTCTCAATATTTTGTAATTTGTGAAATTATGGGAAAGTTAGTGATATTTTCTGCCCCCAGCGGCTCAGGTAAGACAACTATCGTGCGTGAGCTTTTGAAGCGCTTTGATTGCTTCGAGTTCTCAATCTCTGCCACATCGCGTCAGCCTCGTGGCAAGGAGCAGCATGCCATCGACTACTACTTTATGACCAACGAGGAGTTCCGCGAGCGTGTGGAGCGTGATGAGTTTGTTGAGTGGGAGGAGGTTTATGCTGGCACCTGCTACGGCACACTTAAGAGCGAGATGGAACGCATCTGGGCTAAGGGTAAGGTTATCATCTTCGATGTAGATGTTATGGGTGGCATCAATCTTAAGCGCCTCTTTGGCGATGATGCTTGCTCGGTGTTTATTATGCCGCCATCTATGGAGGAACTTGAGCGCCGCTTGCGTGGTCGTGGTACCGATGCTGAGGAGGTTATCGTTAAGCGTATTGCCAAGGCTGAGTTCGAGCTGTCGAAGGCTCCAGAGTTTGATTTTGTGGTTGTGAATGACGACTTGCAAGTGGCTGTCGATGAGACCGCTGCGATAATCACAAATTTCCTAAAGTAAGAAGTTCGTATGAAGAAAAGAATGTTGCTATATTTCGGCTCGTTTGACCCTATTCATAATGGTCATATCGCACTTGCCGAGTATGCTTTGGAGAAGGACCTCGCCGATGAGGTCGCTCTCATCATATCGCCCCAGAATCCGTTTAAGGCCGATCTCTTGCAGACGCCTGAGTACACCCGCTATGAGATGGTGGAGATGGCGTGTCGTGAGTCGAGATATGCTGATAGAATCAAACCTTCGGTTATTGAGTTTGTACTCGAGAAGCCATCATATACCATCAATACGCTTGACTACCTAAAGCAGAACCACGGTGCGGATATGGAGTTTGCGATAATCACCGGTAGCGATATATGGTCTCGCTTTGACGAGTGGAAGGAGTATGAGCGCATACTTGCCGAGTATAAGATATATGTCTACCCCCGCAAGGGCTATGCAGTGGAGAAGTTTGCCGACCGCGTGACAATCCTCGAGGATGCTCCATATATGGAGTACTCGTCGACTGAGGTGCGCGAGAAGGCGGAGCGTGGTGAGGATATCTCGACTATGGTGCCACTATCGGTGGCGGATTACATCGTCAAGAATCAGTTGTGGACATCGGCTGGCCGCATTGTGCGTCTTACCTCGATGATTGATAGCGGTGATGAGCGTGCGGTGCTCTATGTTGAGCGTGGTAAGAGCTATTTCCAGCACAACGAGTGGGGCAAGGCTATCAACGACTTCAAGCGCGCAATGGCTATTGACCCAGAGAACGAGGAGGCTCAGCAGTTCCATGATATGGTTTACGAGATACTATCGTTCCGCTATAAGGATATCTATAACCCTTAATCAAGTGAGTGATGATTGAGATTGATAATAAGATTGTTAGCCTTGACTTGCTAAGGGAGAACTTTAGCTGTGACTTGGCTCTTTGTAAGGGTATCTGCTGTGTTGAGGGCGACTCTGGTGCACCACTTGATATCGACGAGGTAGACATTCTTGAGCAGGAGTGGGAGAACTATGCCCCTTATATGACAGAGGAGGGTAGAGCTGCCATCGAGGAGCAGGGTTTTATGGTTGTGGATGTCGATGGCGACTACACCACGCCGCTCGTGGATAATGCAGCGTGTGCCTATGCCTTCGAGGAGAATGGCATTACCTTCTGTGCTATTGAGCGCGCCTATCGTGAAGGAAAGAGCTCGTTCCTTAAGCCTGTATCGTGTCACCTTTATCCTATTCGTGTCACTCGTTTTCGTAATGGCTCTATGGGTCTGAACTATCACCGTTGGGCGGTATGTGGCTCAGCGCGTGAGTGCGGCAAGCGTCTCGGTGTTCCCGTGTACAAGGGGCTTAAGGTGCCTATCATTCGTGCCTTCGGTGAGGAGTTCTACAAGCAGATGGAGCTTGCTGAGGAGATGGTGAAGGAGATGAAGTAGGAGGACTAATCGAGTTAATAATAAGAGATTTATGAGATATTTGTTTTTGTGCGTTGCAATGTGCTTCGCTCTCTCTGCTTATGCGCAGGAGGCATCGGTTCAAGAGGCTGCCGATAGCACTAAGCGCGATAGTGTAGCGGTCAAGGAGAGACCTGCACCCATAAAGCCAGTGAGAACTCTTGGTGAGGTGGCTGTTATCGATACATTGCCTACGGCGAGCGAGCTGATTAGTATTGTGTTGTTCAACGACAACACTTGGAGATATGTAATTTCGGAGGACTATAAGAACGATACCGAGGTGTTTAGCGACCATTGGGATACAGATGCTACGCACGCCTACAAGGATGTGGAGCTTAGCTCGTTCCCAGATGCTACGCCTATCCGCCTCGTTGACTCACTCGAGGGTTACCACTATCCATACATCGGTCGCATCACCTCGCGTTATGGCCCTCGTCGTGGTCGTTCGCATCAGGGTATCGATATAGCGCTTAAGATGGGTGATCCTATCTACGCTACATTTGATGGTAGAGTGCGCTTCTCTAAGGCGGCAGGTAACTATGGTAATCTGATTGTTATACGCCACAACAATGGTCTTGAGACATACTACGCTCACCTCTCGCAGCGCGATGTAGAGGCGGGTGATTGGGTTGTTGCTGGCCAGCAGATTGGCCTTGGTGGTAGCACCGGTCGTAGTACCGGTCCACACCTCCACTATGAGGTGCGCTATCGTGGTCAGTCGTTTGATCCTGAGCGTATTGTGGATTTCAAGACTGGTGAGTTGCGTCGTGAGGAGTTGCTCCTCAAGCGTACGCACTTTAGCATCTACTCAAAGTTTGAGCAGGACTTCGACGACGAGGTGGAGGTTGCTAAGCAGGAGGAGGCTGAGCGCAAGGCTGCAGCTGCTGTTCAGTACCATACCATCCGTTCGGGCGACACCTTGGGTGCGTTGGCGCGTAAGTATGGCACTACGGTGACGCGTCTCTGCCAGCTTAATGGTATCAAGTCGACCTCTATCCTCCGAATTGGTCAGCGCTTGAGGGTAAGGTAATTGACGACGACTAAGAGATATCGGTTGTGGCTGTTGCTGCAACCGATATTTTTTTCTCTATCGAAGGTGTGGGTTTGGAGATTCTTGGAAAAGTTTGTAATTTTGAGTATCGGTAAACTAAAACAGAGTTCTATGCGAGTGCTAAAGATTATATTGTCGGTGGTGGCTGTTGCCGTGGTGGCGGCCGTAACTGCAACATTTGCGCTGTCTCCTGAGGTGGAGATGGTGGTTGCGTCGTCGGTTCAGTATCGTGTTGTGACAGAGGAGCGTGTGCCTATGCCAGCGCTTATCCCTCAGCCAAATAGTGTTACGGAGTGTGGTGGCGTACTCTATTTGGAGCGGGGCGCTAAGGTGTCGTATGGCGATGTGGAACTTAAACCATTGGCGCACTATGTTGCTGATCACTTGGGTGTTGAAGTAGTGAATGGTGAGGCAGCTATTCAGCTTGCGTATGACCCGATGTTTGAGGACGAGGAGTATTGCATCACTGTGGGTGATGACGGCGTGTGGGTTGTTGGTGGTGGCTATGGTGGTGTGTTTAATGGTGTTGCAACCCTCTTTGAGATGCTGCCTGCTGCGGTTTATGCGCGCAATCTTGACTTTCCCGTGGCTCTGCCTGTTTGCGAGGTTAGTGATATGCCTGGCTGGAGCCATCGAGGCTTTATGCTCGATGTGTGCCGCACTTGGATGGATAAGGAGGCGGTCAAGGCATATATCGACATATTGGCATATCATAAGGTTAACTCGTTGCGCCTGCATCTTACTGACGACGAGGCGTGGCGCATAGAGATAGAGTCGCATCCCGAACTTGCAGAGCAGGGCGGTTTTCGTGGTGGTGATAGCCCCATATGGCCTCGCTACGGTAAGTGGAATGAGAGGTGGGGCGGCTACTACACCAAGGCTGATATGCGCGAGATTATTGAGTATGCTCGCGTGCGTAACATAACCATTGTGCCAGAGATTGACCTACCAGGTCATAGTCTCTGCATCGCTACACTCCATCCCGAAATCTTGTGCAACTACACCCCAGATACTTCGCGTGCCTTTGGCTACGATGTGCGTTCGGCCTTCTGTGCATCGCGCGAGGAGAACTATGCCTTGCTGTCCGATATACTTACGGAGGTGTGTGAGTTGTTTCCGTCGGAGTATATCCATATTGGTGGTGACGAGGTAGATATGTCGCAATGGCGCAAATGCTCAGATTGTCAGGATCTTATGCGCGAGAAGGGTATGTCGTCAACCGAGGAGTTACAGGGCTACTTTATGTCGCGCTTGGCAGATATTCTTGCCGCAAATGGTAAGCGAGCGGCGGTGTGGAATGAGGCTATTGATGGTGGGAACCTCGCTACGAGTACGCGTGTATATGGCTGGGAGGGTGTTAAGGAGTGTCGTGAGTCGGCGCTCAAGGGCTATCCTACGGTGGTGATGCCTGGTCAGTACCTCTATTTTGATATGAAGCAGAGTAAGTTGGAGCCTGGTCACGATTGGGCTGCTATATTCGATTGGAGCAAGGTCTACGATCTCTCGCTCGCATCACTTGATTTTACGGCTGAGGAGGCTGCGGGCGTGGTAGGCTTTGAGGCCTCGTTCTTCAGCGAGTTGTACGCCTCGCATAATCCTGAGCGAGCCGACTATCTCCACTATCAGACATTTCCACGCTTGGTGGCCTTTGCCGAGGTGGCGTGGGTTAATGATGATGCGCGTGATGGTGAGGCATTTTATGAGCGTATGGTGGTGCACTACGACCGCCTCGATGCTATGGGTGTGGCGTATAGATTGATGCCGCCGAAGGTGGTGTATAAGGATGGCGTGCTTACAGCATCAACTGATGATGGAGGTGAGTTGTATTATAGTATTGAGCCAGAGGGTGTTGAAAAGAGGTATAATGCTCCGATTAAGACTCCAACGCCAGCTAAATACTCCTTCGTTACGCGTCGTGCTAAGGCGCACTCTCCTGTGGCTGCGGTGGCTGCGCACTTTAAGACCATAACGCCAAAATTTGACATCACATCTTCGATGCCGGACAGTGAGCGATACTCGTTTGATAAGGCCGAAGGCTATGGCCGTCTGGCTCGTACGACGCGCGCTGCCGATGTGGGTGATTGGGTGATGTTTACCTTCGAGGCGGCGGTTAAGTGCCGCAGAATGGTGGTGGCGACGGGTAATTTCCAGCTGCCACGCTTTACATTCGAGAATGGTTATGTGGAGGTTAGTTACGACGGCATTGTGTTTGAGAGAGTGGGCGAGCTCGACTGCGGAGGCTTTGTCGTTGAGCAGCCGCAGAGGGCTATCAAGTGCGTGCGCATCACCTGCACCTCGCGTGGTAATGGTGCAGAGTGGGTGTCCATTCAGCCTCCAACGATATATCCTGAGTTGTAGCCGTTACGCCTTGTTGGCCTCACGCGCCATAATCATCAGCGCATAGGGTAGGTGGCAATAGCCCGATGGGTTCTTGTCGAGGTAGTCTTGGTGGTACTCCTCAGCGGGGTAGAAGTTGCGTAGTTGCTCTAACTCTACGGCAAGAGGCTCGCCTACGGTACGCTCAATGTCGTCGTAAATACGCTTGAGTGTGGGTAGGTCGTCGGCAGAGGTGTAGTAGATGCCCGTACGGTAGCGCGTACCGATGTCGTTGCCCTGCTGATTGAGTGATGTGGGATCTATTGAGCGGAAGAATAGCGTTGTGAGTAGCTCGAGGCTCACCTGTGCGGGGTCGTAGACGATGTGTACCGTCTCGGCAAAGCCCGTAGTGTCGGTATATACCTCCTCGTATGATGGTGACTCGGTATTGCCATTGGCATAGCCCGTCTCGGTTGCCACTACGCCACGCACCTGCTTGAAGTAGTGCTCCGTGCCCCAGAAACATCCTCCTGCAAAGTATATCTCTTTTGTCATAGTCTTAGTCGTTGCTTTATTTTACTATCGCGATGGCAAGTATCGTGCGCATCTACTTGTTGAATAGATGTCTAAGTGCTGCTATTGGATCGTATATGATCATACGAGGTCCTGACCAGCGCATTATCTCGCGCATCGTGTCGCGCATCGCGGGCTTGTAGCAGTGTATAGGGCAGCGCTTGCACGCTGGCTTCTGCTCGCCAAATTTGCAGCCGTCGAGTCTGCGGTGGGCATACTCTTCCAGCTGGCGGTACTCTTCTGATACCTCCGTCATATGTAGCTTGTGGCGGCAGTATAGCTCAATCATAGAGCTTACCACGCGCTTCTCTCGTTCGATTCTACTGCGGCTCATCTTCGCTTAAATTTGGAAACAAAGATACGAAATTGAATTTAGATAGGCAAATTGTGTTGCGTGGTCCAAAAAATGATTACCTTTGTTATGAGTCAAAACAAAAACCAAGTCAACTATGAGTTACCTACTACTACTTTTAGCCCTCTCGTTCGCGGTGTCAGCGGTGGGGTGGATCTACTTTATCTACTTCTTTAGCATCGGCTACGGCTTTGCGATCTCTACTCTATCATTAGCTTCTGCCATCATTTTTCGTGATGTTATCACCATCCCTGCGGTGATACTCTTTGCGGTGCTTTTTATCTATGGTATTCGCTTGGCTATGTATCTGCTGCTCAGGGAGCGACGCTCGTCGTCGTATAAGAAGATACTCTATCAGCCTGAGAATACGACCAAGAAGCCTCTCGTTGCGATGTTTATGATATGGATATCGTGCGCGTTACTTTATGTGGGTCAGGTGAGCCCTGCGACATTCTACCTCCATAACCTCGCTATGGGTGAGTCGGTAAATGGCGTATGGATGTGGATCGGTGCTATTGTCGCTGCCCTCGGTGTGGCGATAGAGATTGTTGCCGATGCGCAGAAGAGTGCTGCCAAGAAGATTAATGCACATAGGTTTGTCGACACGGGCCTATATCGCCTTGTGCGTTGCCCTAACTACTTTGGCGAGGTGTTGATGTGGACGGGTAGCTATGTGATTATGTTTGGTGCTGCGGCAACACTCTGGCAGTGGGTAATCGCTACGCTCGGATATGTGGGTATCGTCTATGTGATGTTTAGCGGTGCGCGTCGCCTCGAGCTGCGTCAGGTGGAGACCTATGGTAGTGACCCTGAGTTCCAGAGTTACATCAAGCGCACACCGTTGATATTGCCTTTCGTGCCAATTTATAGCGTTGCAAAACATACTTGGCTTAAGGGTTAGTCGAGTGAGCATCGAAAACAAGTATAAAAAATACTTCCAAAGGGCACACCCTATGGAAGTATTTTTTTGTGGTTGGTGTCTACTACTTATTGGCAGTGTAGACATAGCTCTCAACATCTGCTGAGTCGCTCTTGTAAAGGTAGAATGTAGAGGTGAAGAGCTGGCCGTAGTTGCCATTCTCGTCCTCAGCAACGGCGATAACGCTGTACTCACGCTCGTACTCAGCCATAAAGTTATAGCTCGAGTAGAGATTTTTGAGGTGCTTGCTATCGGTTACATCGCGCAACCACTGCTCGTTGTTGCTGTACCATTCGAGTGACATAGTGGTAATCATAAAGTATACTTTGTCAGACTCCTTAGCGCCGCTGATGGTGATTGGCAACAATGCGCTTCCGTCGTATGCTGCGTAGTCGCCCCAGTGCTCAGCGTCGAAGGCTGCCAACTCGGCCATGTTGTAGTGCTCGTTCCAAGAGAGCTTGATGTTCGAGTTGCCAGGGGTGTTCGACTTGGTCTTGAACTCGGTGGTGAAGATGCGAGTATTAGGTGTGCTGCCGTCCAAACCGTATGCGAATGCTACATACTCGGTGCTTGGTACGAGGTTGTAGAGGTTCATATCGGTTGAGCCTACCGCCTGATAGAAGTCGTAGTTTGCCATAATAGTTGCGAACTTCTCCTCGTCGGTTGCACCAAGGGCGTTGAAATCAGCCTTGGTGAATACCGAGCGCGCGAACTTACCATTCTCGTCACTTGCGGTCCAATAGATGTCAGCAGTGGTAGCGTAGATGTTCTTCACCGAAATGGTGATGGTCATACCTGACTCGTTGACATTCAATGTAGAAACGGTCTCAACCACGATGTCGGTTGCAGTGAAGGCGGTTGCTGGGTCGATAGCAAAGACATAGAAGATGTACGATGTGTTGGCCTTGAGCGACTCGTAGTCGATGGTCTGAGTGCCCTGGTGGCAGAGCTCTTCGATGATGGTGTTAGGCTGGTAACCCATATCCATCTTCATCGTCACCTGCTCGTTCCAGCGGCGTGGGAAGATCTGCTCAGGTGTTGCGTTAGAGCCGAAGTATGCCTTGAAGTCGTTTGTTGACCAGCACTCGGTGTAGTAGTATGTATCCTCGTGCTTGGTGGTTACGGTTTGCTTGATGTTTGCGCCGTTAACCTGGAACGACATAGTGATATCCTCGTCCAAGGTCGCAGGCTTTGATGTGCGGATAATCTCACGATGTACAATCTCGTCGGTAGCCTTACCTGTGCGGAGGTCGATGTGGTAGCAGTAGACTACATACTCGGTGTCAGGTACGAGGTGTGTGAACTCAACGCCAGCCTTACCTGTGTGTGAGATATTCTGCAAGTAGTTGAGTAGGGTCTGACCGAGAGAGTACGCCTCGCTGTCGATAGCCGAAAGGTCGTAGTTGATGAGCGACCAGTCGTCGGTGAGGAAGAAGGCGTCGATATGCGCCTTGGTGTAGGTGCGGCAGATATAAGCTGTGGTGGTGTCTGCGGGGGTAATGTCGAGGAGGAGCGATGTAGAATCCTTAGATACAACCTCTACGGTGAAGGCATCTAAGGTCGATGCTGCCTGGCTTACCTTAATCTCGAACTTACCCTCTACAGCAGTGTACTGCACGCTGATGGTAGTCTCGCGTGCCTCCTTCTGGTAGTTGGGGGCTACGGTGAACTTAATGGTGCCATAGGTTGCGGTGCTGAGGTTCTTAATCCAGCTTGCCTTGCACTCGGTGAGTACTACGGCGCCACTCTCAGGTTTGATGATGGTGTAGTTAACCTCTACATCCTCACCCTCAGCAGCAGCGCTAACCTCGCTCGTCTCGAGCTTGAACTCGCTCTGGCCTGTGACTACCTCGCCTGCCTTCTGCTGGCAACCTATGCCAAGAAGGAGCGTTAGAGAGGTCACGATGCTAAAAATCTTTCTCATTGTTTAATAGTGTTAGTTTGTGATTATTTGTTATATACCATACTTCTTGCTGCTGGCTCAGGTACGCCTGTCCAGGTGCCGGTGATGTTGTTGCGGCGGTCGTCCGTAACATCGATGTTGACGGTGATGCTGCCGTCGCCATTGTCCACAATCGACATCTCGCCACCACGCAATGGTGCCACCTCGCTCTGGTTTGATGTGAAGAACCAGCTACACTGCATATTTGTCTGGTCGGTCCAGCCAGGGATGAATGACCACTGAGCGAGGACATCCGAAGCGGTGTAGTCACCTACAAAGCCACTCTCCTCGTCGTTGTGGCCGGTGATGATGTCGAACTGGAAGCAGTCGCCCGAATTGTCATTAGGCATAATGACGAACATCCAGTTAAATGCGCCATAGTCATAGTAGTCGCCGTAGCACTCATAAATCATATAGTGATCCGAGAGCTCTGCCGCATAGTCGCCATCGAGGGTGGTGAGTACGGTCACATCGTTGCGACGATCGAGTAGTAAGTTGTCGCCCTCGTACACAGCTGTGTGCTGCTCACCATTGATAGTCGCTACGAGGGTGATTTTGTTGCCCTCGACGGTGAGTGTTGCCTCCTCAAACTTGGCGATAGTTTCACGATTTGCGTTGCTATCTGTCACCCAATAGCCGCTCCACTCTGCGGTGAATGTCCACTGAGCGTAGGTGTTGTTAGGATCGTAGGTGTAGGTGCCGTCGGGGATTGGAATAACGCCCGTAGTGGTAGCCAATGGGCCATACGCGTCGATACGGTAGTATGTGGCGTTAGGGTATGACTTGTCCTCAAGGTCGAAACCACGATCCGAGAGGAATATCCAATAATTTGCTGCACCTGGGGTGAGAGCATCGCCATAGTAGTCGCCCCAGAGGATTGGTGCGTTGAAGTTGATGGCGCCATCGCCCGCCTGCGAAAGCAGAACATCGAATGAGACGGTGCCGTAGCCTACGGTAACGATGGTCTCGCGAGTCTTGCCCGATGTGTTGGTCGCAATACCCAACTTAACTTTGTTATCATTGCCGCACTCGATAGAGTAGATCCAGTCGGCAGAGGTCTTGGCGAAGATGTAGTCCTCATTGTTGCTATTCTTGAGGGTGTACATAATCTCAACCTTCTGGCCGCAGCGGTCGATGTTGATAGTCTCCTCGCCAACGAGGGTGAGGATAGGGGTTGTGGCCTCGTTTGACTGCGTTACCACGACGGTTGCCTTATATGTCGCGTAGCTGAGTGTTACAGCTGCCTGACGCACACCACCAGTCTCATTGGCCTCGTACTGAATGATGGCCTTGCCGTCTTCATTGCTCTTGGTGCGAAGCCACTCCGAGCTGAAGGTGATGTCGGCAACACCATCGGCCTTGTACTCAATCACAAACTCGCCACCGTAGATGTCGACCTCTACATTGGTTGACGAGGTGATTACCACCCCGTTTTTCGAGGTGCTACTCTCGCCCTTGCACGCCACAAATAGAATGGCTACGAATGAGAGAGCAAAAACTAAAAATCGTCTCATAGTATAGTTAGTAAGTTAATAATTGTCGGCTGATATTTCGTAACGAAAATTTAGCACAAAGGTAATACTTTTCGTGCGAACTTCCAAGGATTTACCCCCCCCCATTTTGCGATAAATGGCTCCGTGGTACGATTGTTGCGCGTTTTGGTGGCTATGTTTGCACGCATAATAAACATCCTAACGCTTGTGGCGAGCCTCTTGCTGTTAGCATCGCTCTCAGTGGAGATTATCTATACGCAGGAGCTGTCGCAATTTACCGATGTGTACGAGGCGGCGATGCTGGTGGTATGCCTTATATTTATATTGGACTTCTTTGTGCTTATGGCAGTAAGTCCACATCCCGCGCGCTTTCTTGTTCGCAATTTTGTGGTGTTGCTGCTGTCGGTGCCATATCATACCATTGCAAAGTATCTCGATATAGCACTCAGTCACGACGAACAGCTTGTGTTGGGCGGCGTGGTGATGCTGCGTGGCGTGATGGCGATATACATAACGCTGCGTTGGCTTATCGCCCGACCCTCGACACGACTGCTGTGGGCCTATATAACTACGGTGGTGGTGTGTACCTACTTCGGGGCGTTGCTGTTTTATGAGTACGAGGCACCCGTAAATAGTGCGGTGCGAGGCTTTGGCGATGCGCTGTGGTGGGCGGCGATGAATATGACCACGGTGGGTGCTGAGATATTCCCTGTAACGGCAATAGGTAAGGTGATATGTGTACTACTGCCGATAATCGGTATGGCGATGTTTCCCGTGTTTACAGTCTATGTGACCTCGCTCTACGACAGAAGTGGCACGGGAGTTGCAGATAATAGCGTCAAACCTAAATAGAGTAAAACAATGAAAAAGAGTCTACTATTTATTATGCTGACCGCAATGGTTGTGGTCACAGGATGCTCAAATGAGCGTCGATGGGGTATGCGTGAGCGTGAGGAGTTGCGCAAGGAGTTGCGTGCCTATCGCAATATGGTCTACCTCGATAATCTTGCCGAAGCGGAGTTCGACCTCTTTTCAGGCGATGTAGTCGAGGCTATTGAGATTGATTATCCGGTCTACACTACCTTTGTGGAGCTGCCTGGTCGTGGTGATACGGTGGAGGTATATGTGGTGTCGACCATCGTCGAGGAGCTCAATGCCAACCCGCACAATATGCGCAACATCTATCCATATCCATACCTTGTTGCAGAGGGAATCCTTCCTTCGGACCTAAGTCATCAGGCGCAGCGCGCCTTTTATGACTGCCTCTCGCATAAGGTTAGAAGGTATTACCCATCGACTACGGCGTTCTTCAATGCGGTGATGGATGACAGTGCATCGCAGGCAATCACTCAGATGCAGATGGAGTGCGCAGCGAGCCTCTTTGATTGGGGTGTGGAGGTTGACGAGACGGTGATTATCGAGCAGTAATGGTATGGCAAGCGGTTCTATTTTACCCATTGCATAGTTAAGTATAAAGTTTTGGATCCGACGAGTCGGAGCGGCAGGGGATGCGTGGCTTAGGGGCTATGTGTCCCCGCTGTCTGTTGCAGAATTGAAAAATAATTCCTAACTTTGTAGATGATAATTGGCGGCAACGACAATAATTACTAACTTAACAATACCAAGATTATGAGTCTAATTCAAGAGTTTAAGACCTTTGCGCTCAAGGGTAATGTGATCGATATGGCTGTCGGTGTTATCATCGGTGGCGCATTCGGCAAGATTGTAACATCGCTCGTTAACGATATCATTATGCCGCCTATCGGTGTTCTGCTCGGCAATAAGAACTTCTCCGATTTGGCAATTACGCTCAAGGCGGCACAGCCTGAGGTGCTCAATGAGGCTGGCGAGGTGGTGTCGCCCGCTGTGGCCGAGGTGCTGTGGAAGTATGGTTCGTTCCTTCAGGTGTGCATCGACTTCCTTATCATCGCTGTGAGCATCTTTGCTGTTATCAAGATTGCCAATAAGCTTACCTCGCTCCGCAATAAGGAGGAAGAGGAGGCAGCGGCAGCGGCGGCTCCTGCGCCAGAACCAGAGCCGGAAGTTGTTGAGCCAGAGCCATCGAAGGAGGAGATTCTCCTTACCGAGATTCGTGACTTGCTCAAGAATAAGTAGTAGCTCGTACTATCGAAATGATAGGCTGTCGGCATTTGTCGATGGCCTATTTTTTTTGTTCCGAGGGGGTGTTGTTGTAGTGATTTTGCGATGGCGGAGGCAGGTGGTGCAGGGTTGTATTTGCTAAAAATAGTGCGCAAGTTTTGATAAGTCGAGGAAAATACTTATCTTTACACACTTATATGCGTGTATTCCCACTCATTGTGGCGTGCGCACAACTAATATTTTGAACTATGAGAACAGGCGAAATGCAGATATTAAAGGTGGGTCGTATCTCAGACTTCGGACTCTACCTTGTTGATGACGAGGGTGCAGAGGTGCTGCTCCCTAACCGCTTCACACGCCTCGATATGAAGGAGGGTGACGAGGTGGAGGTCTTTGTGTACCACGACTCGGAGGATCGTTTGGTGGCGTCGACCGAGAAACCGCTTATCAAGGCGGGTGAGGTGGCTGCCCTCAAGGTTGTGGATAAGAGCATCCACGGTGCATTCCTCGATTGGGGCCTTTCTGGTAAGCACCTCTTCCTTCCAAATCGTAACCAGCAGGGTGGCGTCGTAGCGGGTCAGCTTACGGTGGTATATATGTACATCGACGAGCGTACGGGTCGCTGTGTGGCAACCAACAAGATTAAGCCATTTATCCTCAACGAGGAGCCTCTTACCGTGAAGGTAGGCGACGAGGTGGATGTGCTTGTTGCCTTCGAGACACCTATCGGCTTCCGCGTGGTTATCGACAACCGCCATTGGGGTATGATTTACAAGAATCAGCTCTTCCGTCCTATTCGCGTTGGCGACCGCTCGCGTGGTTGGGTGCGTAAGATTACCGAGGACTTCCGTATTGATGTCAGCCTTCAGCAGCAGGGTCTTGCCGAGGTGGAAACGCAGGTGGTTAAGCTCGAGGAGATGCTTAAGGCACACGGTGGTGTGTTGGGTGTGAATGACAAGAGCGATCCGCAGGATGTTGCACGCCTTACGGGTATGAGTAAGAAGGTCTTTAAGCGCGCACTCGGTATGCTTCTCAAGCAGGGTAAGGTTACACAGACCGAGTTCGGCATCGAGGCAATCAAAAAGTAGGAATAAACCATAGGGTAGAGGTAGTATATGGCATTGAATACGGCGGAGAGAGTATCGTGTGAGGCGAGCGACAACTATGTCTTTCAGCGCTCGCTGTTGGCCTATGTCGAGGCGTCGGCATTGGTCTCAGGGCGTGTCCTCGAGGTGGGTACAGGTACGGGCTACGGCATTGATATCATCGCCCCTAAGTGCGAGAGCTTCGTGACGCTCGACAAGACATCAGTCATTGATACTACTCAGCTACCCGAAAACACAAAGTTCGTAAGTGCTGCGGTGCCACCACTACCATTCGAGGGTGGGTCGTTCGACTATGTGGTGTCGTTTCAGGTTATTGAGCACATCAAGCGCGACAAGGAGTTTGTCCGTGAGGTGCTGCGCGTGCTAAAGCCCGGCGGTAAGTTTATCGTCAGTACGCCCAACAAGCGAATGTCGCTCACTCGCAACCCCTGGCACATTAGGGAGTACACGCCTGAGCAATTTGGTGCGCTGTTGAGCCCATTTGCCTCTGTCGATGCGCGTGGCGTGGTGGGTAACGAGCGAGTGTGGAGCTATTACGAGAAGAATCGTGCCTCGGTGCAGCGCATAATGCGTTTCGATGTGCTGAGGATGCAGTGGTGGCTGCCCCGTTGGGTGTTACAGCTGCCTTATGATATAATGAATAGGCTCAATCGCCGCAAACTCCATAGTGCAAATAGGGAGCTTACCGAGGGCATAGTGATGGAGGATTATAACCTTGCGGCGGTGAGCGATGAGTGTTTCGACCTCTTTTATATTGCGACAAAGTGATGAAGAGTCCAGTGGCGATAGTGCAGCGCGATATTGCGTGGCAGGATGTGGCAGTAAACCTCGTAGCCTTGGAGCGTATGCTCGAGGGCGTGGAGACCGATGTCGTCGTGCTCTCGGAGATGTTTCAGACGGGTTTTGTTGTGAATCCCGATGGTATCGCCGATGATGGTACTACGCTGGGTTGGATGCAGCGTATGGCGGCGAAGATGGATGCTGCTGTGGTTGGCTCGGTAATCGTCGAGGAGCAGGGTAGGCTCTATAACCGTATGTATTTTGTCAAGCCCGACGGCTCGGTGGAGTATTACGATAAGCACCACCTCTTCTCTGTTGGAGGCGAGGCGGAGCGATTTACAGCGGGTGGCAAGCGTAAGGTTGTCGAGTGGCGTGGCGTGAGATATATGCTTGAGGTGTGCTACGACCTGCGCTTTCCGGTGTGGAGTCGTCAGCGTGGAGACTACGATGCACTGATATATGTGGCCTTGTGGCCCAAGTCTCGCAGGGAGGTGTGGCGTACGCTGCTGCGTGCTCGTGCCATAGAGAATCAGGCCTATGCCATCGGCGTTAACCGCATCGGTACGGAGCCAGGTTTGGAGTATGCAGGCGACTCTGCAATTATAGATTTCTATGGTCGGGAGTCGGTAGATATGGCGGCGCGTGAGGGCGTGGAGGTCGCTGTACTCGATATGGAGGCGCTTGGTGCCTTCCGTGAGCGATTCAATGTCGGACGCGATGCAGATGAGTTTGTGATAGTAAACAAATAAGATATTTATGAGTGTTAATGAGATAATTCTACTCCTTGTTTCGGGTGTCATCGTTGGTATAATCAATACCTTGGGTGGTGGCGGCTCAGTGATTACGATGTCGCTGTTTATGGCTATGGGTATGCCTATCGGTATTGCCAACGGTACAAACCGTATTGCGGTGCTACTGCAAAATCTATCGGCTACGGTGGCCTTCTTGCGCAAAGGTATGCTTCATATTAAGAGCGGTCTGTTGCTATCTATCCCCGCTATCGTTGGTAATATCTTTGGTGCTATGGTGGCAACGGAGGTGAGCGAGTCGGTATTCAAGATATGCCTTAGCGTGGTGCTTGCCATTATCCTGATATACTTGCTTTTGGGTAAGGATAAGGAGACGGTGACGGGTGGCCACGGACTAAGTATTAAGTGGTGGCACTATATATGGTTCTTCATCATCGGTTTCTACGGTGGCTACATCTATATCGGCCTCGGATTCTTGATTCTCGCCATCACGATATGGACAATGAACCTCGATATCATTACGGCTAATGTCATCAAGGGCTTTGTTATCTTCCTTTCGACACCATTCGCACTTGCAGTATTCATTTACAACGGTCAGGTGGAGTGGATGGCAGGCTTGCTTCACGGTGCGGGTAACATCCTCGGTGCAGTACTTGCATCGCATTGGGCAATGAGTTGGGGTGTTAAGTTTGTACGCTGGTTTACGCTCGCTATTATAGTCGTATTCTTTATCGATTTGATGGGTTGGATATCGCTGCAAACCCTGCTCTCACATCTATTATAACTGAGCTATGGCAAAGAAATTAATTGAGGTCACAGGAGCGAGGGTGCACAATCTTAAGAATGTGGATGTCGCCATACCTCGTGACTCGCTTGTCGTTATCACCGGCCTATCGGGTTCGGGTAAGTCGTCGTTGGCCTTCGATACCATATATGCTGAGGGTCAGCGTAGATATATGGAGACGCTTTCGGCCTATGCACGCCAATTTGTTGGTAATATGGAGCGCCCCGATGTCGACCATATTACAGGCCTAAGCCCTGTGGTGGCCATCGAGCAGAAGACGACTAACAAGAACCCCCGCTCGACGGTAGGTACGGTTACGGAGATTAGTGACTTCCTGCGTCTACTCTTTGCTCGTGCCTCGCGCGCCTACTCGCCTTATACGGGTGAGGCGATGGTACGATACAGCGACGAGCAGATATGTAATCTGATGATCGAAGGCTTTGATGGAAGGCGTGTGGCATTTCTTGCACCTGTTGTTAAGGGTCGTAAGGGTCACTATCGTGAGCTATTCGAGACGATGTCACGCAAGGGTTATATCTATGCCCGTATCGACGGCGAGGTGCGCGAGATATCGCCTGGAATGAAACTCGATAGATATAAGGTACACACCATTGATATGGTCATCGATCGTCTCGTTATCGGCGACCAGCACCGTGAGCGTATGATGACATCGCTTAGGGAGGCAATGCGTCAGGGCAAGGGCACGATGATGCTCTACGACTATGCTACCGAAGGCGTGCGTTACTACTCGCGTAACCTTATGTGTCCTACTACGGGTGAGGCCTTCGAGGAGCCGCAGCCTCATACCTTCTCGTTCAACTCGCCTAAGGGTGCTTGCCCAGCGTGCAATGGCCTTGGTGAGCGTGCGGTGTTCGACATTCGTAAGATTATTCCTAACGGCTCACTATCGCTTAGCGAGGGAGGCATTGAACCACTCGGTAAGCGACATAATAACCTCCTCTTCGCTATGATGGAGGTGCTGGGACGCCGTTATGACTTTAGTATAGACGATCCGCTTGACTCGTTGTCGCAGGAGGCGCTAAACGCCATCCTCTACGGCGATGCGGAGCCAATGACCATAAATCTGGCAGAGTTCTCCACATCGGGCGGTAATACTATGTGTCAGTGGATGGGCCTCTCGGAGTGGATGATGCGCAATATCGACGAGGATTCGAAGCGTGGTGAAAAGTGGCGCGAGCAGTTCCTTGTTATGGAGGCCTGTCCCGAATGTGGTGGTGCGCGTCTGAAACCTGAGGCGTTGCAGTTCAAGATTGGCGGTAAGAATATTGCTGAGCTGTCGCAGATGTCCATCTCCGAGTTTCAGGAGTGGATGGAGCATATCGAGGAGTATCTTAGCGAAAAGGAGCAGATCATTGCGCGTGATATCGTTAAGGAGATACGCGAGCGTACGGGTTTTCTTGTGGATGTGGGCCTTGGTTACCTATCTCTCTCGCGTGCTTCGCGTACAATATCGGGTGGTGAGGCGCAGCGTATTCGACTCGCTACGCAGATAGGCTCTAAGCTGGTGAATGTACTCTACATCCTCGATGAACCGAGCATCGGTCTCCACCAGAGGGATAACCGTCGACTCATCGACAGCCTTCAGTGCCTTAGGGATGCGGGTAACTCGGTAGTTGTGGTCGAGCACGACGAGGATATGATGCGTTCGGCAGACTTTATCGTCGATGTGGGTCCACTTGCGGGCCGTCGTGGTGGTAATATTGTGGCTACGGGAACATTCGATGAGATATGCAAGAGCAATAGCATTACGGCGGACTACCTTACGGGTCGTAGGTCGATACCTATTCCTGAAAGTTATCGTGAGGGTAGTGGTGAATACCTTACGCTGCGTGGTGCGGCAGGACATAACCTCAAGGGTGTGGATGTGAGCATTCCGCTTGGTAAGTTTGTCTGCATTACGGGTGTTTCAGGCTCGGGTAAGTCGTCACTCATCAACGGCACGCTGCGCCCCATACTCTCGCGTGAGCTCTATCGCTCGCTCGACCAGCCACTTAAGTACGAATCGTTGGAGGGCATTGAACATATTGATAAACTCGTCGTCGTCGACCAGTCGCCTATTGGCCGTACGCCTCGCAGCAACCCTGCGACATATACCAATGTCTTTGCCGACATTCGCAAGCTCTTTGAGCAGACGCCCGATGCACAGCTGCGTGGCTATAAGGCGGGTCGCTTCTCGTTCAATGTCAAGGGCGGTAGGTGTGAGGAGTGTCGTGGTGCGGGACATCAGACTATCGAGATGAACTTCTTGCCCGATGTTTATGTCAAGTGTCGTGCGTGTGGTGGTAATCGTTACAATCGCGAAACATTGGAGGTGAAGTACAAGGGGAAGAGCATCAACGATGTGCTCAATATGACCATAAATATGGCTGTAGAATTCTTCGAGCACATACCATCTATCTACCAGAAGCTACGCGCCATTCAGGAGGTGGGCCTTGGCTACCTCACACTCGGTCAGCCTTGCACTACACTTTCGGGTGGTGAGTCGCAGCGCATAAAGTTGGCGACAGAGCTTTCGAAGAGGGAGACGGGTCGCACACTATACATCCTCGACGAGCCAACTACGGGACTCCATTTTGAGGATATACGCCAGCTACTCGATGTGATAAATCGACTTGTGGACTGCGGTAATACAGCCATTGTTATCGAGCATAACCTCGAGGTTGTTAAGGTGGCTGACTGGATTATTGATATGGGTCCTGAGGGTGGTAGTGGTGGCGGATATGTCGTTACCGAGGGCACGCCCAAGGAGATTATCGAGGTGGAGGGTAGTTATACGGGTAAGTACCTAAGAGAGGTGCTGGAGAAATAGAAAAAGGTATCTGTCCGATGTGGCAGATACCTTTTTTCGTGCGAAATATCGTTATATGGCAAAGATGTTACCCGTGTACTGCACACTATTGTAGAATGTTGAACTGATGGTGAGCATTGCACCGCCATAGCGTGAGTATATCTCGAGTGTGAAGGTGTAGTCGGTCGAGGAGAATAGCGATGAGCGGAAGGTGATATGCCAGCCGTCGCTGGTCTGTTCGGCGGTGTAGCCCTCGACACTCGTCAGCACATAGTTGAATACAACGGGGTAGTATGGCGGCGTGTAGCCCTTGAGGAAGGGAATGCAGACATCTACCTCCTCGCTCCATACGACCACCTCGTATTCTGGGTTAACGAGGTTACGCATAATACCAGCTGGCAGTTGCTGCATAGTCTGCGGCACGAAGCGATAGTTGTGTGATAGCACGAGTGAGTCGACATACCTTTCGTATTCGGCGAGGCGTTGTGCACGCTTCTGCTGCCTTGCCTCGTGGTTTGCTGCGCGCTGCGCTTTTCTTGAGGCTTGCTCGTCGCTCTGTGCGTCGATGCTGACCGTAGCACCGATGACAAGTATGGCAAGCGCAGCTAAGGTGATAAGTGAAAATCGTTTCATAGGTATAAGTGTTTGTTGACTCCTCTCGAACAAACATTATACCAAAAAGTAGGCACCAACCCTCGGGTCGGTGCCTATCGTTCGTATATGATGTGTTGTGTTATCTCTTGGCGAAGCGATCAACCACAGCCGCACAAGCAGCGTCGCCGGTGATGTTGAGCGTGGTGCGTATCATATCAAATACTCGATCGAGTGCGTAGAAGAGTGGTAGACCCTCGAGTGGAATGCCCGCAGCAACGAGCACCGCAGCGGCGAGGAGTGTTGGGCCTGGTACGCCCGCCTGACCGATAGCACCGAGGGCGCAGACGATGGTGATAGACACATAGTCGGCCATCTGCAAGTCTATGCCATAGAACTGTGCGAAGAATACGGCAAGAAGGGCATAATAGATGGCGTTACCAGCCATATTAATAGTGGCGCCGAGTGGCAACACGAAGCCAGAGGTCTGCTTCGATATGCCCATCTCGTCGCAGGCGTTCATATTTACGGGAAGCGTTGCGAGTGACGATGCGGTAGAGAACGACACCACCTGTGGCTTAATCATCGAGCGGAAGTAGTCCTTGAGCTTTACGCGCGAGAAGAGCGATACGCACATAGGGTAGAGACCGAGACCGATGATGAGTACTGCGATGATATCAATCCAAAGCACATTTGCCACCTGAAGCAATACATCGAAGCCAAAGGTGCCCGTTGCGTCGGCGATAAGGCCGAATACACCAAATGGCGCTACGAGCATCACCTTGCCGATGCACCAGATGAGTGCATCGAGAATCATATTGAGGCCGTTGGTCATCTTCTGGCGCTTCTCAGAACCCAAGGCTGAGATGCCGAAGCCGACGAATAGACCGAAGATGATGATTTGTAGGATGTTGCCCTCTACAAGTGCTGCGATAGGGTTTGCTGGAATCATACCGATGACCGTCTCCCAGAAGCCCATTGCTGGCGCTGGCGCTGATGCGGTGGTACTCTCGTAACCCTCTACAAGTGTGTTTACGGTATGCTCGTTGACAACTGCTCCTGGCTGGAAAATCTCGCCAAGCACCAATGCCACGACGATAGATATCACCGTTGTAACGAGCATAAAGCCAATGCTAAGGCCGCCAATCAAGCCTGCTGACTTTGTCTCGCCGAGGGCTGCTGCGCCGCTGATGATTGATACCAACACCAATGGCACTACGAGCATCTTGATAAGCTGGATAAAGAGGTCGCCAAGTGGCTTGAACATCGAGGCCTCAGGGCCCATAAATGCACCGACTATGATACCGATTACCATTGCGATGATAATCCATAGTCCGAGGTTTTTAAGTAATTTTTTCATATCTATAATTATTATTTTGCACAAAGGTAGTGCTTTCGTCCGAATAAACAATCGCCCGAACTAAAAATCATAACGCTGCACGCTTTGCAATCTTGTGTTGTGGGGTTTACAATCTTAGGGTTAATTTAATGTCCGTTTCTACTGATTGTCTTTGTTTGTAGTATCGGTTTGAACTTTGCGCTTTCTTTTGCGGGGTTCTGGTTCAGGATGGTTTTGCTGCCACTCCAGAGCCTCTACCATTGTAGCAATAAGTTCCTCCTCAGGCGTATCAATGGGCTTATAGATTCTATTAATCAATCTTCCATTCTCCTTTCGTGGTGGTGTAGGGCAACACTTCCATGTGATGAACTGATAGTACAATTTGCAATTCTCATCCATATCACATAATCGATATATGCAAATGCAAGCAGTACTTCTATTGTCCAGAGTACTTACAGATCGTAATTTGGTCGCCTTGATAAAGTCACGATCAAATTCACCAGATCTTACATAAGTATTATCATACTCTTTATCAACCATTTTACTATGTTGCTCCATACACTCTATTGCTTTGCGGAATAGTGTAGGCATATCGGTATCCTCAATCTTTAGTTTAAGGAATGGTAAAGCTCTACAACTCATACCTCCCCAAGGAAGAATTGGGTGGTAAGGGAAAAGCCAATAGGAGTTGTCTTTCGGATCAACATATATCATAATTTCTTTGAAACATTTACTATTCATATTATTTACATTTTATTATTTTAACTTCCTTATTTTGCAAGAGTTTGCTAAATATCTTTGAAAATATCTCCATACTAAATACCGATTTATGTGGCAATTTATGAATATTATACAATAATTGCAAACATATCATATGCAAGTTACGAAGATTATGCGAGAATTGCAATATCGGAGTGGTGTTGTAGAGGGAAGAGGTGTGATATTTTGTGGGGCGGGGTGACGAATTAGGGACGCAAGATGACTCTTTATTAAAAAAATCGTATATTTGTAACAATAAAAATCGAGACTTATGAAAAAGAAGATAGTGGTATTTACGGGTGCGGGTGTGAGTGCCGATAGTGGCATCGCAACATTTCGTGATGCGGATGGTTTGTGGGCAAACTATCGTATTGAGGAGGTGTGTACGCCCGAAGCATTGAAAAATAATAGAGCAAAGGTTATCGAGTTTTACAACCTGCGCCGCAAGGAGTCGCTTACCAAGAAGCCTAACGGAGGCCATATCGCCATTGCCGAGATGGAGGAGTGGGCAGATGTATGCGTGATTACGCAAAATGTCGATAACCTCCACGAGCAGGCAGGCTCGAAGCGCGTGGTGCATCTCCACGGTGAGCTGATGAAGTTGCGTTCGGAGAGGAATCCCGACTTGATATACGACATTAATGATGGCTGGGAGCAGGAACTCGATGCGAGGGCGGAGGATGGCGCGTTGCTGCGTCCGCATATCGTCTTCTTTGGCGAATCGGTACCGATGTTCGACATTGCAAGCAAGATTGTGGAACAGGCCGATGTTCTCGTTGTGGTGGGTACATCGCTTGCGGTATATCCTGCGGCATCGTTGGTCTACTATGTGCGTGACCGTCAGGTGCCTATCTACCTCGTTGACCCAGGTACGCCAGATGTATCGCTCATTCGTAACCCGCTGACACATATTAAGGAGCGTGGTGCTACGGGCGTGCCTCGCTTGGTGAAGGAACTCAAGGAGTTGTACGGTTAGTAGGGTGGTGCTATGTCGCTAATTAGTAGGGTTCGAGCACGAGCTGCGGCGCTGAGAGTGTGGTGCGAGGAGCAAGGGTATAATACCGATATCGCGCTCTTTGTTGACCTAAAGCGCCATTCGGGATTGCGGAGGTTTGTTGTATGGGACTTCGAGCAGGGGCGAGCTGTGCTCACTGCGCCCGTTAGTCACGGAAGTGGTAGCAAGGAGTCGCACAAGCGCTCGTCGTATGCGCGCCTATCCAATGAGGATGGCTCGCACCTCTCTTCTGTCGGCAGGGCACTCGTCGCTGAGCGCTACGAGGGTCGCTACGGCGTGGCATATCGACTCGATGGCTTGGACGCGACGAATAGCAACCTACGCAGTCGTTGTGTGGTGCTCCACGGCTGGGAGTACACCACCTCGTTTCCAATATTCCCCATTCCCACGGTGGGCAGCTTCGGGTGTCCCGTTCTCTCGCGTAAAATGATGGCACGCGTGGACGCCATACTTCAGCAGCATAGTCGTGTTGTTATGGATGTGTATTGCGAGTAGGGGTGTAATAAAAACATAGGGAGGTTCGAGTGGTCGACCTCCCTATGTTTTTATAGGTTATTTAGCTCGATTAGCGTATTGCTGCTAATTGTATTGTTATTGGGGTGTGAATCGAGATAGATCTCGTTGACACTATTGTCATCATCCCAACCGTCGTCGTGGTGAGAGGATGTCGTATTTGGTGTCGTGTCTATATCCTCCCATTCGGTACATAGGTCGTTAACCTGCTCAACTATTTGCTCCATAGTCTGCACTACCTCCTGATTTATCTCTTCACTTATCGCCTCGATTTGTGGCTGCTTATCCTTGGCGATTCGATCAACATATTTCGTGATATTGGTCGATTCATCTCGAATATCCTTGACGATAACCTTGCTACTCTGCTCGATATCATCGACAATATCGGGGATATCGAGCGACTCAATAAAATCGCTAATCGATTCCTCAATCTCCTCGACAAATGTCGTTGCTGGCGCACTCTCAGCGACGATAGCATCGATAAGGTCGACAAGCTCCGCGTAGCAATCGCTATCTCTCTTATTGAGTGATGCGGTGAAGTAGCTGTCGCTAAAATCGGTATCGGTGATATAGAGCAAGTCTAAGATATCTACCTTGCCGTTGTTGCCCTTCACGCGGCAACGGTGACGAATCTCCCAGCCGATGAACTCTCCATAGTTGAGTGTCGAGGCACGCTCCTTGATCTGCTCGGCAAGGTGCTGAATCTTCTCGTTGGTGCTGCGAGATCTGAAGAAGCCCATATCCTGCAACTCCTTGATCGATGCGGCGGCGTTTAAGATGATGGGGTCGTTGTGAGTCGATAGTATCGCGCTGTCGATCTTGGTTTCGATGGATTCGTGGCTGTCGGGGATGTATAGCATCTTTTTAGTCTCCTGCGTTGCGAAGTAATCGGCACGCAACTGCAAGAACTCAGGGCTTGTGCAAGCCGTAAGCAGACATAGTGATAATATCCAAACGGTCCGTTTCATCTCGCTTAAATTTCGCTCAAATCAGACTTGCGCACATCCTCCTTATTGGCCTTGTCGGTGTAGACAATGCGCACGGTGCCCTCGCGATATTTACTACCTTTTACTATGCGAACCTCGATAGAACCTTGTGGTAGGTTCCAAATAGCATAGTAGTTACATTCACCTTTATCAATAGCAATCATTTTTAATACTGCATCATTACCTGTATAAGTTGAAAAGCTCTTCTCTGATTTCGAAGGCTTGCCATACTTCTCGGTATAAAGCTCTACATAGCCGTTGTATGATGACTCGAGGATGCTCCAGGTGTCGGTAGAGGGCATAATGGCTGCGACGCGCCATATCATATTGTCGTCGTCACCAACCAATGCTACAATGGCCTCGTTTCTAAGAAACTTACCCTTATAGGTGTTGCTGGCAACCTCCACAAAGCCCTGCTTTACCAACTCACTACCAAAATTGGTGAGGCTGCCGTCGATGGGTATGCCCTTGAATTGGAAGTGGTTGTTCTGCTGTGCAAAGGCCCCTACGGTGAAAGTAAACAGCGCGATGGCTATAATTGACAGAACCCTTTTCATACTTGTACATATTTAGGTTTACGACTGCTTAAAGTAGATGTCGAGAAGCTCCTTGGCTGCGATGAACGACGATAGCTTAGCCTCGAGGACGCGCTGCTCGATGCCTGCGATGCGTGACTCAATCTCAGGATTATTGTAGAAGCTCGACTTGAGAGTCTCGTTGATGGTCTCGTACATCCAATACTTATTCTGGCGGTTGCGGTTGGCGGTGAAGTAGCCATTGAGCTCGATATGCTGCAAGTACTGCTCCACGCCCTGCCATACCTCCTCGAGGCCTGTGCCCTCGAGTGATGAGCAGGTGTAGACCTTGGGACGCCACTCCGACTCTGGTAGTGGGAAGAGCATAAGTGCACCCTGATACTGAGCCTTGGCGAGCTCTGCCTTGGTGATATTCTCGCCATCGGCCTTGGTGATGACCATCATATCGGCCATCTCCATAATACCACGCTTGATGCCCTGAAGCTCGTCGCCAGCGCCCGATATCTGGAGCATCATAAACATATCAACCATAGAGTGTACTGCGGTCTCGGACTGGCCTACGCCGACGGTCTCGATGAAGATAACATCGAAGCCCGCAGCCTCGCACAACACGATGGTCTCACGAGTCTTACGCGCTACACCGCCGAGTGAACCGGCTGATGGTGAGGGGCGCACGAAGATGTTAGGATTGTGGCAGATGCTCTCCATACGGGTCTTATCGCCGAGGATTGAGCCGCCGCTGCGCTCCGAACTTGGGTCGATGGCAAGCACGGCAAGTTTATGGTTGTATGATGTAACCATATTGCCCACAGCCTCGATAAAGCTCGACTTACCTGCGCCAGGAACACCCGTGATACCGATACGCACCGAGCGGCCAGCGTGAGGTAGACAGCGCTCGATAATCTCCTGTGCCTGAGCATAGTGCGATGGGTTGTTGCTCTCGATAAGGGTGATGGCCTGAGCAAGGATGGTGATGTTACCTGCAAGGATGCCGTCGACATACTCTTCGGTGCTCATCTGTCGGCGCTTGCGGCGCACGAAGTTGGGGTTAACCACGGGTTTGTCTTCGACTCCCTCGGTGACATTGAGTGCACTGTTGTGGTGTGCATCGAGATACTCCTTCTCGTAGTGCTCTATCTTTGTGAATGCCATAGTATCTATGTTTTAAGTTATTATTTCGTTGGTTTTAGGCTACTTGTGTTGTATATCTGCGAGACGACCTCCTCCACCTCAAAAGGTAGCGATGAGCCGAACCATAGTGCGCGTTTACGCTTGGTGTCGTACACCACGCCAAAGGGGACATAGTTGATGCCAAAGTTGCGGCAGGTGCGGCGCTCAAGGTCGTAGGCAATGGGGAAGATGTTGTCATCGAAGCGTTTTACAATGTCGGCATTGTCGTCGATATCTTCGGTCGTGACTAGTACCACATCGATATTGCTCAGAAGCTCTGGATCGACGCTGTCAATCTCGTCGACGAGGTTCAGCGAAGGCTTGCTCTTCGAGTGTACGAATACCATATATACATACTCTTTGGTGGCAAGTTCAAACTCCTTGCCCAGCTCCGAGTCAGTGTGGATATCAGGTATGCGCTCGCCAAGGCGCACACTCTGAGCCTCGACCGATAGTGTCGTGGTAAGAAGTAGTGTGAGCAGGGCGAACAATCGTTTCATAATGGAATTATGTGCTTGCGGTTTATTGAGGCGAAGTTAACGATTTTTCCTCAAATATCAACTACGCAATACCACTTTTTTTGACTTCGTAGGTTCATTTCATTGATAATGTTTGCCTCGGTCGAACAAAAGTGTAAATAATATGAAAAAAGAGCCTAAAATATTTCGCCGTTTCAAAAAGTTGGAGTACCTTTGGGTGATTTTTGAACTGAGGAAACTAATTGTTATTAATAAAAAAAATATTAAGTTAAACTTTATAAAAATTAAACATTATGAAAGTATCACACATTGAGCACCTCGGCATCGCCGTTAACAGCATTGAGGAGGCAATTCCTTACTGGGAGAATGTATTGGGTTTGAAGTGTTACGCTATCGAGGAGGTAGCTGATCAGAAGGTTAGAACAGCATTCTTTATGTTGGGTCAGACCAAGATCGAGCTTTTGGAGGCAACTTCGGAGGACTCTACAATCGCTAAGTTTATCGAGAACAAGGGTATCGGTATCCACCATATGGCACTCGCTGTTGAGGGTATCGAGGAGCAGTTGGCTGACGCCGAGGCACAGGGTATCCGTCTTATCGACAAGACTCCACGCAAGGGTGCTGACGATATGACTATCGCATTCCTTCACCCAAAGAGCACACAGGGTATCTTGACCGAGCTCTGCGAGAAGAAGTAAAAACCGTTCTGATGAGTTCTTTTTGCACGAGCCGTCGGAGAGCGAAATGCTCACATACGCCAATGTATGCTCCGCTTCCGCTCCCTATCCTCGCACAAAAATAATCTCATCATTTACGATTTTTGGAAATTTAGGATTTAAATTTTTATAAAAAACAATAAAACAGCTATGAGCGAAATTCAAAACAAAATTAACAAGCTCATCGAGAACCGTGAGACGGCTCGTTTGGGTGGTGGCGAGAAGGCTATCGCAAAACAGCACGAGAAGGGTAAGTTCACCGCTCGTGAGCGTATTCAGATGTTGCTCGACGAGGGTAGCTTCGAGGAGTTCGATATGTTCGTAACTCACCGTTGCTATGACTTCGGTATGGAGAAGAAGCACACCTTTGGTGATGGCGTTGTAACAGGTTACGGTACCATCGATGGTCGCCTCGTATATGTATTCGCACAGGACTTCACTGTTACTGCAGGTTCGTTGTCGTTGGCTTTGGCTGACAAGATCTGTAAGGTTATGGATATGGCAATGCGCAACGGCGCACCTTGCATCGGCTTGAACGACTCGGGTGGTGCTCGTATCCAGGAGGGTGTAAATGCTTTGGCAGGTTATGCTAACATCTTCCAGCGCAATGTAATGTCGTCGGGTGTTATCCCACAGATCTCGGCTATCTTCGGCCCTTGCGCAGGTGGTGCAGTTTACTCGCCGGCATTGACCGACTTCATTATTATGAAGAAGAACACCTCGAATATGTTCTTGACCGGTCCGAAGGTTGTTAAGACCGTAACCGGTGAGGATGTAACCCAGGAGCAGTTGGGTGGTGCAGTAGTACACACTACAAAGTCGGGTGTTGCACAGTTTGCAGTTGATACAGAGGAGGAGGGTATCGCATTGATCCGCAACCTCATCTCGTATATGCCACAGAACAATATGGAGGATGCTCCATTGGCTATATGCAACGATAGCATCGCTCGTTTGGAGGATTCGCTCAACGAGATCATCCCTGACAACCCTAACCAGGCTTACGATATGTACGATGTAATCAAGGCTATCGTTGATAACGGTGAGTACCTCGAGTCGTCGGCTTCGTACGCAAAGAACATCATCACTTGCTTCGCTCGTTTCAACGGTCAGTCGGTAGGTATCATCGCTAACCAGCCAAAGTTTATGGCAGGTGTACTCGATATCAACGCTTCGCGTAAGGCTGCTCGCTTTGTTCGTTTCTGCGACGCATTCAACATTCCAATCGTAACCCTCGTTGATGTTCCTGGATTCTTGCCTGGTACAACTCAGGAGTACGGTGGCGTTATCTGCCACGGTGCAAAGTTGCTCTTCGCATACTGCGAGGCTACTGTACCAAAGGTAACCGTTACATTGCGTAAGGCTTACGGTGGTGCTTACATCGTGATGTCGTCGAAGCACATCCGTGGTGATATCAACTACGCTTGGCCATCGGCAGAGATCGCAGTTATGGGTGCATCGGGTGCTGTTGAGGTATTGCACGCTAAGGCTTTGGC
>JAGBTP010000024.1 GCA_017631255.1 Alistipes sp. | reverse complement strand
GATGGTCACCATCCGCTACTACACCGACGAGCTCTACCACCGCTATGCCTTCGACGAGCGCATCATCATCAAGCAGACAACCCCCCACTCTCTCCGCTTTGTCAGGACGAAGTAATACAACAAGCAGGAGCGGCGCACCCACCCGCACGACATTGGCGTAAAGGGCGGGCGTTACATAACCGCAAAAGATAAAGCTTCGCGTTCAACCACGAGCATAAAATTATAGGCTGCCCCATCGGAGCAGCCTATATTGTTTTATTGCAAGTTCGCGCCAAGCCTCCTTAGAATGTCACGCCGGCCTCGATATAGAAGGCGTGGTTGCCGGCCTTGAAGTTGGTATCGCCCCATTCGTCAACCCACTCGATGTTCTGAGCCGCCATACCCATAGCAAAGTTGAACTTCGAGATGTTTAAGCCCGCACCGAACTTCATCATTATACCGCCATTAATCTTGCCATAGCCCTCCTGGCTGAAGTTCGAGGTGGCAACAACCTGACCACCAATGCAGACCGAGACATAGGGCTTAAGTATTATACGCGTAGGCACATAGCCCCTGACATTGGCGTAGATAGGTATTGTCACCATACCCCACGAGTCGGGTGCGTCGGTGAAGATCTCGATGAGGCTACACTCGCCATAGGCGTACTGCACACCCGTACCCACGCCAGCGAAGACGAACTTACCGAGGCGCACACCGCCCACAACCTCGAGCGAGGGGCGTGAGAGGTTGGTCTTAACCTTACCTAAGTTCTTGGTCTCGAGCTTACCACCCGTAATGAAGCCAGCGTTGACCTCGAACTGAGGCTTCACCGTAACCTGTCTCTTATTACGGCCATAGAGCTCCTCGTCGTAGCTACCCGCTGGTGACATTGCCGCTGCGGGAAGTGCCATTACGACCATTGCCAGAAGAAGAAAAAATCTATTCATAGTTATGTATGTTTACCGTAGTTAGTGTGGCGCAGTGCCACAATGTGCAAATAATCGTGGTAAAGATAAGAAAAAAAAATGAAACCATAGGAGTTTGCGAAAATAGTTGTAAATTTGTAGTACCCCCATCGTGGTACGACACACAAAAAAACACTACTAATATGAGCATCAAAACGATTTTCTTGCGTGGCATAGCGCTCTGCGCTGCCATAGCAACCTCGGCTTGTTCCGCAACTAACGAGGAGACGGAGATGGCCATCCCAGAGACCCCAATCCAGGAGATGAGCTACACCCCTGAGGCTACCACCTTCGAGCTATGGTCACCCGAGGCCGAGGGCGTGGTGGTACGACTCTACGACGGCAATACATTGGCTACCGAGGTGGCGATGACGCCTGCCCAGCGCGGGCTATGGCGTGCCACCGTGGAGGGCGACCACAAGGGCCGCTACTACGCCTTTCAGGTAACCATCGAGGGCAAGGCTCTGCGTGAGACTGCGGGCATTTTCGCGCGCGCACTCGATGTCAATGGTAACCGTGGCGCTGTCGTGGATATGCGTGACACCGACCCTGAGGGCTGGGCAGAGGATGTGGCACCTAAGATCAAGCCTTCGGACATTGTGATTTACGAGATGCACTACCGCGATATGACGGCACACGCCTCGGCAGGTAGCAGCTATGCGGGCAAGTATCTCGGTATGGCTGAGCGAGGTACACGCTCCGCCGAGGGTCTTGCTACGGGCCTTGACCACCTCGTTGAGATGGGCTATACACACATCCACCTATTGCCTACGGCCGACTTCGGTTCTATCGACGAGTCGAAGCCTACGGACCAATATAATTGGGGCTACGAGCCTAAGAACTACAACGCACCAGAGGGTACCTACGCGACCGACGCCGCCACACCCGAAACCCGTATTCGTGAGCTTAAGACCTTGGTCAAGGCTATGCACGATGCAGGCCTTGCGGTGGTGCTCGATGTGGTATATAACCACACCACCAACACCGAGAACTGCGGCTTCGAGCTCACCGTACCTGGCTACTTCTACCGTATGCGTGCCGATGGCTCGTTTGCCGATGGTTCGGGCTGTGGCAACGAGACGGCCAGCGAGCGCCCTATGATGCGTAAGTATATGGTCGAGTCGCTCGAGTATTGGGTCAAGGAGTACCACATCGACGGCTTCCGCTTCGACCTTATGGCCATCCACGACATCGAGACTATGAACCTCATCCGTGAGCGTCTCGCAGCGCTCAACCCCGACATCCTACTCTATGGCGAGGGCTGGGCAGCGCAGGCACCACTATACGACGAGTCGAAGCTCGCCTTCAAGCGCTACACACACCGTATGCCTGGCGTGGCGGCATTTTCGGACGACATCCGCAATGCGCTGCGTGGCACACTTGACCTCTCGCAGGGCGGCTTTGTACACGGCGTAGCGGGCAACAAGGAGGCGCTTAAGTTCGGCCTTGTGGGCGGCATCGAGCACCCCGATGTTAAGCATAGCGAGGCGGCGTGGTGCGCATCGCCACGACAGCATATCAGCTATGTCAGCTGCCACGACGACCACAACCTACGCGACCGTATGGAGCACCTCGCACCCGAGGCCACGGAGGCTGAGCGTCTGCAGATGGTGCGCCTTGCGCAGTTTGGCGTCTTCACCTCGCAGGGCATACCATTCATCTTCTGCGGCGAGGAGATGTACCGCTCGAAGTTGGGTGAGAAGAACACCTATAACCTGCCAGATAAGTATAACGCTATCGACTGGTCGCTCAAGAGCGAGTATGCCGACCTTGTGGCGTTCCATAAGGGCCTCATCGCACTGCGCAAGGCACACCCCGCATTCTCGTTGGGCAATGCCGAGGCTGTGCGCAACCACCTCGCTTTCATCGAGCATAAGAACGATGCTGCCGTTGGCTTCGAGCTCCATAACCTCGAGGGCATCGACGCAGCTAAGCGCATCGTGGTGCTAATGAACGGCTCACGCGAGGCTGTCGAGTTCAAGATTCCTAAGGGCACCTATAAGTGGGTTTGCGACGGCACCACAGTCGTGCCTAACGGTATGGGCGAGTACAACGCCACAAAGGGCAAGATCACCGTTGCACCTATCAGTGGCATCATCCTCGCTGAGTACTAACGGCATATTTGTAACACTATACTAAGGAGCCACTCCATCGTGAGTGGCTCTTTTTTTTATTACTGCACGCCGCAGCACCCGCACCTCGATTAACTCACTCCTCCCCGCCGCAGCACCCGCACCCCGATTAACACACTCCTCCCCGCCCCATCACTCCGTCCCACTCCTTCACACCTCTTCCTCCTTCAACCACGCCCCTTCCTCCCACACGCCGTCCACTACTTCACGCCGTCCCACTCCTTCAACTACGCCGTCCCCTTCTTCAACCACGCCGTCCCACTCCTTCACGCCTTGCCCCTTGGACCCACGCCATACCCTCCCCACACTTCCAGCGAGGGGGGGGGAAAGGTGACAATTTCGTTATGTAAAAATGGTTATTCAATTAAATATTGCTATATTTGTATCGTGAAACGGGCAATGTATAAGATAACCTCGCTGCTATGCAGCATCCTTCGCCACAGGCTAATGACCTATGGCGCAACCCTTTGCATCTCGTTTCTGCTCCTCGTTGCGTGCAACACCAACGACCAAATCACCGCAACCATCAACGAGGCCGAGGCCTTAGCCCCCAACGAGCCAAAGAGGGCTATCGAGCTAATGGCATCCATCGACCGTGAGGAGATTGAGGGCGACGCTATGATGGCACGCTACGCCCTGGTGTACAGCGAGGCGTTGTACTACAACCGCAGCCTCATAAGCTCCGACTCGCTCACCAGCATCGCCGTAGACTACTACGAGCACGGTGGCAAGAACTTCTGCAACGAGTACTCACGCGCCCACTACCAGCACGGTCTGGCACTCAACCTTGCGGGTCGTAATGCCGAGGCTATACTCTCGCTCAACAAGGCACTCAAGCCGCTGCGCATATCCAACAACAAGCGCCTCGAGGGCCTGACACACAGAACAATGGGCGACATATATCGCGCCAGCTTCCTATACCACAACAGCTACGACTCCTACTCCAAGGCACTCGACTGCTTCCGCCTTGCCGAGCTGCCCTACCATATACACTACACACTGTATAATATGGGTCAGGCGGCGGTTAAGATGCAGCAGACCGAGCGTGCCGAGAAGCTCTTTATCGAGGCACGCGACTACGCCATAGAGGTGCAGAACCTCGACCTCCTCTGCGCCATACTGCACGAGATGTGCGAGTTGTATATCCTCGTTGACGACAAGGAGTGCTTCGGCGAGGTAATAGACCTATTCAATCAGTACGACTGCGCGTTTTGGTTCCTGTCGCACTACTACGCTATGTGCGCCATCGAGGCTTCGAACGACGGCGACTTCGCGTCGGCACGCAAGTACCTCGCTATGGCTGAGCAGCACCCGCAGTGCGACGAGTATGCTGTGGTGAGGGCTAACTATCTCATTAGCCGCAATATGGGCGACGCTGAGCAGACCATCTATTGGCTCGAGGAGATATACAAACACCTCAATAGCGACTTACTTAGTGCCTCCGAGCAGCCCGTTATGAACTACCAAATCGACCTGCTCAAGCTCTCGCGTCTGCGCGACGAGCAGGAGATTCGCATCATACGCCACCGTATCGTAAGCCTCTACGCACTGATACTCTTCATCGTGCTGACGCTCCTCACGATTATGCTGCTCCGTCGCCGCCAGCAGAAGCGCGACATACAGCACTACATCGAGACCATCCACGAGTTACAGCTCACGCGTCAGGATACGCAGGCGCCACTGAGCAATGCCGTAGATAGACTCTACAACGACCGCCTGAGGGACCTCAACTCGCTCTGCGAGACATACTACGACCATAGCGATACTGCGCGTCACGCCACCAAGGTATTCGAGCAGGTGCGCCAGACCATCGAGGCTATTAAGAGCGACGAGGTGCGCCTCCACGAGCTCGAGACGCTCGTCGATAGCTGCCGCAGTGGACTTATGTCGAAGCTCAGAAGCCAGTGCCCTAAGCTCAACGAGCGCGAACTTAAAGTTGCGTTATATAGCTATGCGGGGTTCTCGTCACGCGCCATTTGCATCTTTGTCGACAGCAACCCCGTTGCTCTGTCGAAGATAAAGTATCGCATCAAGACAAAAATCAAGAATTCGGAGGCAAAAGATGCCGAGCAGCTTATCGCCGCTATCTCAGACAGGTAATTGCCTATATTTCAGCCACTTACCTCACCATTCCCCACCCCATCTACACCATCCTCGTAACTTGCTGATTATCAGGCAGGAGAAAATTTTGAAAAATCTCGTTTTTCAACACGCTGGTTTTCAGGGAGTTACAAAGTGCCTGGAGAAATCTTTTTAGCCCTAAAATTTGCTTGGTTGTCATCCTTAGCTTAACTTTGCATTAACAAAGGTGGGGGTGCGACGCACTTATGTCGCCACCGCAAGGAGGCTACGGCGTGCGGTGTTTTTTGGTTTTTTCCTCTGCCGAGTGTGTGGCTCTCGCGAGCATTGTAACGAGAGTCTTTTTGAACCAAGCTACATCCGAGGCTTAGCCGAGAAGAGTGACGATATATTTGGTTAATGTAATATTTGAGTGTGTCCGCGTGCTACGCCACCTCTCCCAGCGAGACGGTTTGCGTAGCACGCATTTTTTGTATCTTGCAATAGACGGGGCTCCATTTGTTGTTAGGAGCGGCAGATGCTCCTCGACAAGAAGAGAGCTCGGATATGTCGTACTTGTCGTACACTCATTTAGGATGCTGCAAAAGGGCACAGATGTTCACCTATCGCAACAAAAAATGAGGTGCACCCCTATGGGTACACCTCGTTTGTTTAAGCTATGGGTCGACACCTATATATATAATAGGTGCACCCGCAGGCCACTACTGTGCGTCGACAATGCCGAGCTCCTTCTTCACCTCAGGAGTGATGTCGGTGAGAGCCGCAGGGTCGAAGTATGCAAGGCCCGCAGATGATGGCTGGTCGCCCGCAGTGCTGAACACGGCGATATAGCCGCCCGCAGATGCAATCTTCTTAACAGCCTCGTTAGCCTTCTCGTAGATAGGATTCATAATCTCTGCCTCCTTGCGCTGCATATCCTGCTGTGCAATCTGCTGGAAGTCCTGGAAACGCTGCTGAAGCTCGGTAAGCTCACGCTCCTTGAGCTGGCGTACAGAGTCGTTATAAGTAGCTACATTCTTCTCATAGTCAGCGTACAAGGTATTGAACTCAACCTGAATCTGCTCGAGCTGGTCCTGCAAATCACGACCATAGGCCTCGAGGTTGGTCTGCGCCTCCTTGAACTCAGCCATATTAGAAACAACAGCAGCCAAGTCAACACGGCCAAACTTCTGTGCAAACACCGATGATGAGCTAAGGACAAGCACCACGGCGAGGGTCAGTTTTAGAAACTTCTTCATCTTGAAAATCTATAATTTGTTCTTATTAAATGTCTTACATCGTATCGTCGTGCGCCGATATTACTTAAGCGCCTCGATAATCTTATCGGTAAAGTTCACCTTCTCCGAGTAGTAGAGCACGGTAGGATTAGCCGAGATGTCGATAACAAGGTCGTAGCCATTCTGCTTCGCGAAGCTCTCCAAGGTGCTGAACACCCTCTTCTGGATAGGCTGGATGAGCTCCATACGCTTCTTCATAAGCTCACCATCGGTGCCGAAGAGCGACTGCTGGTACTCCGTAGCTGCCGCCTCGCTATCAAGAATCTGCTTCTCACGCTGCTGCTGCACCGAAGCTGAAAGCGACGCGCGCTGCTGCATATAGGTATTGTACATCTTCTCCACCTCAGCAAACTTAGCATCCACCTGCTTCTGGTACTGCGCCGATAGTGACTCTATCTGCTCGAGGGCGTTGTTATACTCGGCAAGCGACTTAAAGACCTTCTCGCTATCAACGACCATATAGTTCTGCGCCATAGCTGCACCAGCGGTGAGCATCATAGCAACGACTGCAATAAAAAATCTTTTCATATCCAATAAGTTTTAATAGTTCCAATCACAAATATACGAATTTATTTCAAATATATTGCCACCACTGCTTAGAATTGCTGACCCATAACGAAATGGAACTGCGAGCCACTGCGCTTTGTCGAGCCATAAGGGGCGTCGAAGCCGTAACCCCAGTCGATACCGAGCATACCTACAACAGGGAGGTAGAGACGCACACCCACACCCGCCGAACGCTTAATCTTGAATGGCGAAAACTCCTTCCACGAGTTGAAACCATTACCGCCCTCAAGGAAGCCAAGCACATAGATTGACGAGTTAGGCTTCAGGATAACGGGATAGCGGAGCTCGACGGTGTACTTGTTATAAGCCACTGAGTAGTACTGCGATGGGTCGAGAGCACCATCCTCGTAACCACGCAACGCGATGATGTCGACACCGTAGATGTTATAACCCGACATACCGTCACCACCAATCTCGAATCGCTCGAAAGGCGACACTTTATTCTTATTATAGTGACCCAAGTAACCCATCTCAGCACCCAGCATAAGCACCAGGTTCTGGTCACGCGTCAGCGGGAAGTACCAACGGCCCTTGAGCAGCCACTTATGGAACTCAATCCAGCGGTAGCGGTCCTGATCCGAGAGAGAGCTATCGGCATAGTCGACACCATCCCACGCCGAGAATGGAGGCGTAGCCTGCACCGAGATTGAGAAGTCAGAACCCGAGCGCGAGAAGAATGGCGCATCGACAGAGGAGCGCTGCAAGACGAGCTTCAACGAGAGCGTATTAGCATTACCGTCGCTGAGAATGAACGAACTCCAGCCCTTCAAGCCGTAGCGCTGATATCCCAGCTCGCCGTAGAAGGTGAAATATGGGTCGGGCCACTGCAAGCGCTTACCGAGGCCGACGAACAGACCCACCGAGCGGTAGTACATACTTGCGTTCTGCCATACATAGTAGGCATCGTTCTGCTCCGAGATATAACCCGAAATCGAGAATGAGTTAGGGCGCTTACCACCGAGCCAAGGGTCGGTGAAGCTGAGCGAGAGGGCCTTATAGTATGTTCCGTTTGTCTGTCCCGAAATTGAGAGCTTCTGGTTCTGGCCCGAAGGGTATGGTCTCCAGGCGCCCTTTTTGAAGAAGTTGCGAATCGAGAGGTTGTTGAGCGTCACGCCGATGCTACCCACAAAGGTACCAGAACCCCAACCACCTGCGATGTTGAACTGGTCCGACGCCTTCTCCTGAAGTGGCCAGTTGATATCCACAAGCTCGTCCGATACGGGCTGCACATCGGGGATGATAGCCTGCTCGTCGAAGTGACCCAAGCCCATCAGCGTACGCATAGTCTGCATCAGCAGGGCACGGTTGTAGAGGTCGCCAGGGCGCACATAGAGCTCACGACGAATAACCTCGTCGTCGACACGCATATTACCCGAGATGCCTACATTATTGATAGTAAAAGGCTTTCCCTCGAAAATACGAATCTCAAGATCGAGCGAATCAGGACCCACGACAATCTCCGCTGGCTCGATCTGCGACATCAGGTAGCCGTTGTTGTTGTAGAGTGACGAGATAGACATCTCCTCAGGGTTCATCTCCTTGCCGATACCGAGTCGCTTGTGCATCGACTTCTTGTCGTAGACATCGCCGCTCTGCACGCCAAACATCGTAGCGAGCTGGTCGGTAGGATAAACCGAGTTACCCACCCAATTAATGTTGCGGATGTAGTATTTGTTACCCTCCGATACCTCGATGTCGATACCCAGGGTCTCCTCGTCGATGTAATATACTGAGTCCTTGAGGATTGTGGCATTACGGTAACCACGCGAGTTATAGAAGTCGAGCAAGAGCTCCTTATCATTCTCGTACTCATCCTTGAGGAGCTTACGGTTCTGGAAGAAGAGGATGCTCTTCTGATGTGTCTTCTTGAATGTTCGGCGCAGACGCTTGTCGTCGAAGGCCTCGTTGCCCTCGAAGTTGATGACGCCAACCCTCACCTTAGGACCACGGTCGATGTCGAAAGTGACATTGACGCACTGCTCATAGACCGAGTCGTTCGTAATCTTGACATCGACCTCGCAGGTGCGGAAGCCCTTCTCGGCATAGTGCTCTTTAATCAGCTTGACATTCTTGTCGATGACATAGTCCGAGAGCTCGGTGTTGCGGCGCAACTTAAGTACCTCCTCCATCAAGGTCTTGGACTTTGACTTGGTAACGCCCTTAATATCCCACTTGAGGATGCGGGCGCGCTCCTTGAGGAATACCTCGAGGTCGAGCGAGTCACCCTCGATGCTGGCACCAATCTGGATATTGGAGAAGTAACGAGGTGACCACAGGCGCTGCATAGCGTTCGAGATGAACTTGCTGGGCAGGTACAACGAGTCACCCTCCTGCAATCCTGCCGACGCCTTGAGGATACTATGATTCAGGTACTTGACACCGTGGAGGTTAATCTTGCGTATGTAGTATAGCTTGCCATCGTCCTCCGTAACTACGGGAGCGCTGAGGTCGAAGTCGACGGTGTCGACAATCTCGTTGTTTGCGTCATCGCCAATGGTGTAACGCGACGAAGCTACCTGCGCACGCACATCGACGGCAGCAAGTAGCAGCATTGCTATGGCGAAAAGAAGTATCTTCGTATATTTCATTCCTCACTTAACTTTCATCTTTGACTAATCCGTAGCGTCTATCTCGCCCCGCATAGGCCTCAAGAGCCTCGGCAAAGGCCCTCTCATCGAAGTCGGGCCACAGCACCTCAGGGAAGTAGAACTCGGCATACGACGCCTGCCACAATAGGAAGTTGCTCAGACGGCACTCGCCGCTGGTGCGGATAATGAGGTCGGGATCGGGGATGCCATTGGTCATCAGCGACGCCGCAACAGCCTCCTCGTCGATATCCTCGGCACGCATCTGGCCCGCAGCAACACGCTCAGCAAGGCTCTGCATCGCCAGCACCATCTCCCTGCGCGACGAGTAGTTGAACGCCAACACTAAGGTCAGCCTATCTCCCGCTGCTGTGGTGGTCTCGATGCGGTCAATCATCTCGAGCACCGTAGCGGAGAAACGCGTGCGCTCACCCATAATCTTGACCCTCACGCCCTGCGCCGCTAAGGTCTCACCCTCGCCGACAACCGTACGGCAGAAGAGCTCCATAATGGCATCGACCTCAGCCGTTGGGCGACCCCAATTTTCGGTCGAGAAGGCATAGAGCGTCAAGTACTTGACACCCGCCCTCGCTGCCGCCTCAACGACGGTGCGCACCGACTTAACGCCCGCAAGGTGACCCTCGTAGCGCTCCTTGCCACGCTGCTTAGCCCAGCGGCCATTGCCATCCATAATGATGGCTATGTGGGTAGGTATCGTTACTCGCTTGCTCATAATTATCGCTACTTGCTTCCTACACGCAGTGCGTGTAAAATCTTGCAAATGTAATCATTTATCTTCACAAAACACAATCCTTGGCTGATATTTTTCTCGCGCACACGCTACGCACAAGGCTATACCGCTAAATATCAACGCTATGCGGCGCCATAGAAATCGCGCACCAACTCCTCGATTTGGACTATTGGCGGCTATCGACGCCCCACATCATCTTCTCTCTTAACGCGTCGTAGAATGTATTATTATGCGGCGTAGCCAATTTAAGTTGCCTCTCTGCACGACGCACGATTATTGTTGCACCATCCTGAAGGCGGTAGGTGCGATTATCGGCCGAAAGCATCACCTCGCTGCCACGCGAGAGCAGGTGCAGGCGGATGGTTATATTGTTGGGCACCACCACAGGGCGCATCGTCAGATTATGCGGTGCCAAGGGCGACAGAATCAAGCAGTTACACATCGGGTCGACAACAGGGCCACCAGCGCTGAGCGAGTATGCCGTAGAGCCCGTAGGTGTCGACACCACAAGGCCATCACCGTGGTATGTGGCAACGCGTTTATCATCGACGAAGGTCTCGATAGATATCATCGAGGCGCCACCACGGTGCAATGCTATCTCGTTGAGTGCCAGAGGGCTATCCAGACCGTCAATATCGCCCTCGATATGAATCATATCGCGTCGCTGGTAAGCAATATCGCCCCTCGCTATGCGCTCAATGAGGTCGGCAATGCCATCGCCGTTATCCGCCGTCAGGTAGCCCAGACGGCCGCAGTTGATGCCAACGACCAAGATTTCGCTCGAGGGCAGCAGCTGCACAGCATCGAGGAGTGTGCCGTCGCCACCGTAGGTGACCATAACATCATCATCCGACCCCACGGCACGCGCACCATAGACTCGTTCGGGGGCGATGTCGAGGTCTATGAGTTGCTTTACGACCGAGGCAAAGTCCTCATTTATAGAGTAGTCGATGCCCAATCGTGCGAGGGTGGCGAATAGCTCCCTGAGCTGCTCAGGACGATGGTTTACCTGCTTACGCGAAAAAAGTATTATGTTCATTGTGTCGGTAAGAAAAAAAATCGTAACTTTGCTATCGCAAAGATAACAAATAGTATTGAAGTTTCAACACTTGAGACCACAATTCTTGTACTAATATCGTTGTAAACGAGCCATTCTCGAATGGCAATATTGGCAAATAAGTAACAGAAAAATATGACAAAATTAAGCGTAAACATCAATAAGATTGCCGTGGTGCGCAACTCGCGTGGCGGCAATGTGCCCAACCTACTCAAGGCGGCCCTCGACATCGAGCGCTTCGGTGCCGACGGCATCACCGTACACCCTCGCCCCGATGCACGCCACATCCGCTACTCCGATGTGCGTGAGCTGAAGGCCAACATCGCCACCGAGCTAAATGTGGAGGGTAATCCTATCGAGAGCTTCTGCGAGCTTGTCGAGGAGGTGCGCCCTGCGCAGGTGACACTCGTGCCCGATGCCGAGGATGCAATCACCTCGTCGGCAGGCTGGGACACCATCAAGCATCGCGACTTCTTGCGTCAGATGTCGGAGCGTTTCCACAAGGCGGGCATCCGCGTATCCATCTTCGTAGACCCTGTGGTTGAGATGGTTACGGCAGCCAAGGAGTGTGGTGCCGACCGCGTGGAGCTATACACCGAGGCCTACGCCTCGGGCTATGCTGCCAACCGCGAGGAGGCCATTGCACCCTATGTCGCAGCGGCAGAGGAGGCACGCCGTGTAGGCCTTGGTCTCAACGCTGGTCACGACCTCAGCACCGAGAATTTGCAGTACTTCATCGAGCGCATACCTTGGGTTGACGAGGTATCTATCGGCCACGCCCTCATCAGCGACGCCCTCTATTGGGGCTTGGAGAACACCGTTGAGACATACCAGCGTTGCATCCGTCGCGCACAGAACAATAACGAGTAGAGAATGCCACTTAAGAACCCGATATTCCAACACATAACCGCCGTTGTCGACAGTATGGGCCTCGAGGCCTATGTTGTCGGTGGCTATGTGCGTGACTACTACCTGCACCGCCCCTCGTCGGATATCGATGTGGTGGTCGTGGGTAGCGGCGTCGCCGTTGCCGAGGAGCTGGCTAAGAGGCTGGGCGCAAAGCTCACCATCTACCGCACCTATGGCACCGCTATGCTGCGCTGGAAAGATACCGAGGTGGAGTTCGTCGGAGCACGCAAAGAGAGCTACACGCGCCAGTCGCGTAACCCCCTTGTCGAGCCTGGCACCCTGGAGGATGACCAGCGCCGTAGAGACTTCACTATCAACGCAATGGCGTGGTCAGTAAATGGCCACAACTTCGGCGAGCTTGTCGACCCCTTTGGTGGTATGGACGACCTCGAGGACTGTATCATCCGCACCCCCTGCGAGCCAGATAAGACCTTCTCGGACGACCCGCTGAGAATGATGCGTGCCGTAAGGTTTGCCTCGCAGCTTGGCTTCGACATCGACGACGACACCTTCGACGGTATCTGCCGTCAGGCTGAGCGCATAAACATCATCACCAAGGAGCGTATCATCGTCGAGCTCAACAAGATAATGGAGTCGCCTGTGCCCTCTATCGGTCTCACGCTTATGCGCGTATCGGGCCTTTTGAAGTATGTACTTCCGGAGCTTGATCGTATGGCGGGCGTGGAGCGACGAGGCAAACACGGACATAAGGACAACTTCGAGCATACGATGAAGGTGCTTGATAACATCGCAAAGCGCACGGACGACCTATGGCTGCGCTGGGCAGCACTGCTGCACGACATCGGCAAGCCCCAGACCAAGGAGTACGACGCGCGTCAGGGCTGGACATTCCACCAGCACGAGGCCGTTGGCTCGAAGATCGTGCCACAGATATTCCGCCGCCTACGACTGCCGATGAACGAGCCGATGCGCTTCGTTCAGAAGATGGTCTTCCTGCATATGCGCCCCATCGTCCTCTCCGAGGACCTGGTTACCGACTCTGCGGTGCGCCGCCTGCTCTTCGAGGCGGGTGACGACATCGACAAGCTGATGACCCTCTGCGAGGCAGATATCACCTCGGGTAATGACAACAAGGTGCGTCTCTACCTCAAGAACTTCGAGCTTGTGAGGGCAAAGATGCGTGACCTTGAGGAGCGCGATAGGGTGCGCAACTTCCAGCCACCGATTACGGGCGACCTGATTATGAAGACCTACAACCTACCCCCGTCGAGCGTCATCGGCGAGATTAAGGAGGTCATCAAGAACGCCATTCTCGACGGTATCATACCCAACGACTACGACGCCGCCTACCGCCTAATGGAGGAGGAGGCTACAAAACGAGGCATCGTAAAACCTGAGTAACGAGAGGGGGGGGGCAAAGTAGAGATAAGAACTCCGCTTAGGAGTAGCATACAATAGATAAATGGGACTATCCAGCAATATGCGGATAGCCCCATTTTCGTTTGGTATTAAGTTGCCTACTTCTCCAAATTCTTGAAGTAGCGGTATGTCGCCACGCGAAGCTCCTCGGCAGCACGGTCGTCGCAGACGATGATACCACGAGGGTGTGTCTGGAGAGCTGAGAGGGTCCACTGGTGGTTGTAGCCGCCCTCGATAGCGTGACGGAGTGCTCGCGCCTTCTTGGCACCTGTCGCAAGGATGAGGACGGTGCGAGCTGAGAGGATTGTCGCTACGCCCACGGTGAGGGCCTGCGTTGGCACCTGCGAGATGTCGCCACCGAAGAAGCGTGAGTTCACGGCAATAGTGTCGGGCGTGAGGGTCTTGATGCGTGTGCGCGACTGGAGCGATGAGAATGGCTCGTTGAAGGCAATGTGGCCATCCTCGCCTACGCCACCCATAAAGAGGTCGATGCCTCCCGCAGCCACGATAGAGGCCTCATATGCCTCGCACTCAGCCTCGAGGTCGGGGGCGTTGCCGTTGAGAATGTGTACATTGCTCGCCTCGATGTCGATGTGCGAGAAGAAGTTGGTCCACATAAACGAGTGATAGCTCTCAGGATGATCCTCAGCCAGGCCGATGTACTCGTCCATATTGAATGTCACGACATTACGGAACGACACCTCGCCCGCACGATGCAGACGGATGAGCTCCTTGTAAGTCTCGAGTGGTGTTGAACCCGTAGGCAGACCCAGCACGAATGGTGCATTGGTCGTAGCTGCCTTGGCATTGATGGCATCGACGATGTATCGTGCCGCCCATACTGCCACCTCCGCAGAGGTGTCTTTGATGATTACTCTCATAGCTTTATTGTAGTTGTTTTATTTTGTTCGTTCACGCAGTGCAACTATTGCACCTAAGCGGCACATATAGAGGCTCTATAATTGGAGCTAATTTTAGGCGTGCGCAGTGTGAGAAAGCGGAGTTTACTTGAAGTAAATGAGCATCTTAAGTGCGAGTGCAACGCCAAAGCAACCCACTAAGAAGTTGTATAATTTGAGTTGATTTTAGGCGCACGAAGCACGAAAGAGCGGAGTTTACTTGAAGTAAATGAGCATCTTAAGTGCGAGTGCAACGCCAAAGCAACCAAATTAGACTACTTCCATTAGAACATTTTCACAAAAACCTCAATCGCCTGATACTCCGCCATTCCGAGCTTGTCGTATAGCTTGGCGGTGTTCTGTGTGCGCTCCTCGGCGCGCTGCCAGAACTCACGAGTATCGCTGCCAGGGAAGGGGACGATGTCCTTCTGGGATAGGTGGCGATAGATGGCGTGGCGCTTTTTGAGCATCTCGTCGGGTGAGAGGGGCACTGCCATATCCACCATACCGAGGTTCCACTCCATCCAGGCACCACGGTAGAGCCAGAGGTGGCACTCGGTGCGCCAGTCGTCATCCTTGGTGACATCGAGGGCCTCGAGGATGGCCTCCATACAGGTGCGGTGTGTGCCGTGTGGGTCGGCAAGGTCGCCAGCGGCGTATATCTGGTGAGGACGCACCTCACGCAGTAGCTTGACAATGATGTCGATATCCTTAGATGTGAGGGCACCCTTCTTGATACCGCCCGTCTCGTAAAATGGGAGGTTGAGGAAGTGGGCATTGGTGTCGGGATCGAGACCGAAGGAGCGCACCGCAGCACGCGCCTCGGCACGACGGATGGCACCCTTGATATCGAGGAGTTTACGAGGTTCGGGCTTACCACGCTTCTTGGTAGCGATGACATTGCACACCTCGCTGAAGGTGTCGCCCAGACCCAGCTCCTTGGCCGTATCGACATTCTGGAGCACCACATCGTCGTGAACGGCAACATTACCCGATGTCTGGTATGCCACGTGCACATCGTGACCCTGATCCACGAGGCGGATGAAGGTACCGCCCATAGAGATAACATCGTCGTCGGGGTGTGGCGAGAAGATAATCACACGCTTAGGGTATGGCAACGATGGCGCAGGGCGCGTAGAGTCGTCGACATTAGGTTTGCCACCAGGCCAGCCCGTGATGGTATGCTGCAAGTCGTTGAATACGCGGATGTTAATCTGGTCGTACGAACCGCACTTCTCGAGGAGCTGACCGAGTGAATTCTCGATGTAGTCCTTGTATGTGAGCTTAAGGATAGGCTTATTCACGATGCCACAAAGCCATACCACAGCCTTGCGCACGAACTTAGGAGTCCAATCGCAAGGACCTACGAGCCAAGGTGTTAGCTCGCGTGTGAGCTTCTCAGCAGCATTCTCGTCGATGACAAGCTCGATGTTGGGGTGCTCCTGCAAGTGGCTCGCAGGTACGCGGTCGGTAATGTCGCCCTCGACAATCTGCTGCACGGCTCTTGCCTTATCCTCGCCCCAGGCCATAAGCACGATGCGGTCGGCACGCATAATGGTGCCGATACCCATTGTTATAGCCATCTTAGGCGTGTTCTCGAGGCCATAGAAGAGGCTCGACTGCACCTTGCGTGAGTTATGCGACAGCTCGACAAGGCGGGTGTGCGACTTGGCGTATGAGCCAGGCTCGTTGAAGCCAATCTGACCCTCCTCGCCAAAGCCGATGATCATAAGGTCGATCTTGCGGATAGACTTATCGAAGGCGGCGCAGTACTCCGACACATCCTTCTCCGAGATGGTACCATCGGGAATATGGACATTCTCGGGGCGGATGTCGATATACTTGAGGAACTCGTCGTGTATTCTGAAGTTACGGCTCTGCTGCTCGGTGCGGCGAATTGGATAGAACTCGTCGAGCGAGTAGACCGCCACATTATGGAACGATATCTCGCCCGCCTGATGACGCTTCACCAGCTCGCGATAGAGGCCCAGCGGCGTGTGACCCGTAGTTAGTCCAAGCACAAAGGGTGGTAGCTCCTCGTAGATGTCGCGTGCCGAGGCCTTCTCGCTATGCGTGCGCACCATACGGCAGATGGTATCGGCAACATACTGCACACCGTGGTACTCGTTCTCGAATACGCGTGTGGCCATACGCTCATAGCGATGGATAATATCCTTTGGAGCATAGTCCTTGATAAGTCCACCATCCTTTGGAAGTTGGTATTTGTTGTTCATACGCTATATAGTTTTATCTCATCAATCCTGTTTCGTGCGGCCGTCGATGTCGGCTATGCACATATTCGTTTCAAAGATATAAAAAAATTTCCAAATATGTGCCCTATATATCCCATTTCTCGCCCCCGCACCACAAATTATGGCCATCGCCGAGTACAGCGAGCCAGAGGCGGCCACTACAACACAGCGCCACACCCCACCGAAATAAAAAGTTAGGGCTGCACGATCCTAAGACCGGCAGCCCCTAACGACTATTATAATCTATAATTCTCAGTATTGCGTACCACTACTTGTTGCCGAAGTAACGCTTGTAGAGACCCTCGAAGCCCTTACCGTGGCGAGCCTCATCCTTAGCCATCTCGTGAACGGTGTCGTGGATAGCGTCGTAGTTGTTCTGCTTTGCGAGTGCTGCGATGCGCATCTTGTCGGCACAAGCACCGCTCTCAGCGTTCATACGCTTCTCGAGGTTGGTCTTTGTATCCCATACGCAGTCGCCCAAAAGCTCAGCGAACTTAGATGCGTGCTCTGCCTCCTCGAAAGCGTAGCGCTTGAAGGCCTCAGCGATCTCAGGATAACCCTCACGGTCAGCCTGACGGCTCATTGCGAGGTACATACCCACCTCGGTGCACTCACCCATAAAGTGGTTGTTGAGTCCCTCCAAAATCTCAGGGTGGTCAACCTTACCGTCGCCGATCTTGTGCTCTGTTACGAACTCAAGAGCCTTACCCTCCTCCTGCATCTCGTTGAACTTATCCTTACCTACCTTGCACAATGGGCACTGATCTGGAGCCTCGTTACCCTCGTGAATATATCCGCATACTGAACAAATGAACTTCTTTGCCATAATCTTATTAGTTTTAAGGTGTTAATATTTATATTTGTTTTTATTGGTTTTATTTCTGTTTCCGAGTGCAAATATAAGCGCTTTTTTTTACTCTGCAATAGTTTTTCCTTAATGATTTCTTATAGCAGCATAAGGCGCACTTATATACGCTGATTATCAGCCTATTTCTTCTTCAGGCCGATTGCCAAAATAACACCAAGCGCAACGCCCAAAAGTGCCGCAAAGAGCACACGCAGCTCACCAGGCAACATAAAGGTGATTGTGTGGGCTGGGTACCAGAAGAGCGGAATGGTCTTCTTGAAGATGAAGCCCCACTGCACATCCCAGTTTACACCCTTGATTAGGCGCTGCATAGGGATAGGCGTAACGAGTGCCTTGAGCGAGCCACCGCACTCCGCAATGTGAGCATCGGTAATCTTGTGGAAGGTCATAAATACGGGTGCGAAAAAGGTGTTCATCATCACCGAGATTGCGAGTGCCACCACGAACTTACCCCAGCTAAGACCCTCGGCATAGAATCCGGCTACGAGGTCAGCGCCACCCATATTTGTGATGAAGGCTGGTATGCCGGCCGAAAATACGGTCATCGCCATCGATATTGCCATACCGAGCAGACCCCACACCACCATACGGGGCAGGACACCGAAGGTAGGCGTTGTGTAGTTGCCGGTGCTTATGCGGCAGCCGAGCATCTCACCGAGTGTCGATAGAAGGGCGAACTTAGCAAATGCCATCACCATAGGGTGCGCAGCGTTGAACGCCTTGTACCACATATAGAGGTCAGACGACAGGAAGAATGGAAGGAATATTGCCAACATCACAATGGCAAAGTAGAGATCGGAACGCTTCATTTTGAATCTGTGTTTAGGTTTTAGTTTGCTTGTTTTTCTGCGGTGGGGGTACTTATTTGTATTAGTTGCACCACATCAACCACTCAGAAGTTATATAATTTGAGTTGATTTTAGGCCTACTCTTCCCCCACCCAAGTCCCCCTTATCAAAGGGGGATTTAGAGGGATTGTAGGTATTTTTTTATGCGTTAGCATTTCGAACACAAGCACAACGAGAAAGTAGCCCACTAAGAAGTTGTATAATTGGAGCTAATTTTAGGCGTGCGCTGTGTGAGAAAGCGGAGTTTACTTAAGGTAAATGAGCATTTCGAACACAAGCACAACGAGAAAGTAGCCCAATTAGACGACTTCTACTCGAAGTAGTGCTCCTGCGAACCACTATGTCGTCCATCAATGTAGATGTCTACCTTGTAGGTACCCTTGTCGAAGGCGGCACCGTCGTAGAAGATGCTGACGGGGACAGACTGGTTCTCGTAGTCGACCTTGCGGACGGCAGATGCCATCATCTCCTCGCCCTCGAAGGTGAAGAGGATCATATCGTTTGATGCGAGCATATAGCCGTCGGGTGAGGTTATACATATATATATACTCTTCTCGCCTGGTTCAGCAAGCTCGTTGGCGGTGAGTTCGAAGTCGACACGGAGGCGTGATGCCTGCTTGATGCGGCGCACGACCTTAGACTTATCGTTGAGGGTCGACATACGGATGCCGCTGGCACGGATGACAGCACCAATACGCACCTTGGTATTGAGCTCCGAGGCCTTCTCCTCGGCAACATCGGCACGCAGCTGGGCTGTGGTTATCTCCTTCTTGTATGCCACATTCTGCGCCTGGAGGCTGCTGTTGATGGTATTGAGCGAGTCAATCTGCTTGAGGTAGCCCTTCATCACGCCACGGAGGGTCTCCACCTCACGCTTGTACTTGGCCAGCTGGTTGTAGTTGTAGGTCTTCTCCTTCTGTAACTGCTCGAGCATAACCACCGCCTCCTGGTACTTGACAAGCATCGTGTCGTTCTGATCCTTGAGGCTCTCAAGCTCAGCCACGAGGCTCTCCGCATCACGCTGAAGTATAGTATTCTGCTCCTCGAAGAGCTGGCGTGCCGACTCGACAATAGCATAGTCGGCCTCTATGGCCTTGGTCTTAAGGCCGTAGCTCACGCCAAAGTATGCGGCAGGGATAAGGAGAATAAGGAGCACCAGCGCCACCATTTTGTAGCCCTTGAGCGAGCGGTTGTTGCGCTCAATCTCAGCCCTTAGATCGTCGTACTCAGCATCGTAGCCACCGCCATTGCCACCATCATAGTGCGGAGGTTCGGGCGTGGGCGTATATGTTGCCGTGGGCCTTGGTGTAGGCGCAGGGGTGGGGGTAGGTGCAGGCGTAGGGGTAGGAACCTCGCGCTCCTCTACTACGGGGATGCGCTCCTCTACTACGGGGATGCGCTCCTCGGAGTGGGTATCGTTGAGCGTGCGCTGGGCATTACGCTCTGCGATGATATCGTTCAGGGTCTTGGGTGTGCTGCCCTCGGCCTGGTCTGCGATGGTAGTAACCTGAGGTGTCTCCTCGGCAAGCGCCGCGCCACATATAGGGCATAGCTTCGACTTGCTCGACACGGGATTACCACAACTCTTACATCTAATAAGTGCCATTCTAATTCTATGTTTATGTTTATACTCTATTTAACGCTACTTCTGCTCGTCATCATATGCCTCCCGTCAGGAAATATCCGAAAAGTCGACATAGTTACGCTTGCGGTGCTTGTCCCTCAGGCGGCGCAGCCCCGCATTTTCCGCACGCTCGAGGGTGGCATCGCTACTCAATATGGCCAGCGCCTCGTCGCGCGTAATCTCCATTATCTGGCTGTCGGTGGCCAGGTTAGCAATATTTAGTTCAAAGGCATCGCCACTCTGCTGCGTGCCGTGGATGTCGCCCGCACCGCGTAACTTGAGGTCGAGTTCCGAGAGGCGGAAGCCGTCGTTGGTGCTACACATAGCCTCAAGGCGCGCCCTGCCATCCTTCGACAGCTTGTCGCCCGACATAAGTATGCAGTAGGACTGCTCAGCACCACGACCCACACGACCTCGTAGCTGGTGCAGCTGCGAGAGGCCAAACCTTTCGGCCGACTCGATGACCATCACCGAGGCGTTAGGCACATCAACACCCACCTCGATGACCGAGGTGGCGATAAGGATGTCGGCCTCACCGCGCTTGAACTGCGCCATAGCGGCATCCTTGTCCTCGGGCTTCATCTTACCGTGGCACACCGTGATGCGGTACTTGGGCAGCGGGAAGTCACGCGATATAGACTCAAAGCCGTCGTACAAATCCTTGTAGTCCATCTTCTCCGACTCCTTGATGAGCGGATAGACGATATACACCTGCCTACCCTTTTCGATCTCCTGCCTCAGGAAGCCAAACATCCTCAGGCGCGAGGCATCGTAGTAGTGGTATGTGCGGATAGGCTTACGCCCTGGGGGCAGCTCGTCGATGACCGACACCTCAAGGTCGCCATATAGCGTCATCGCCAGCGTGCGCGGAATGGGCGTTGCTGTCATCACCAGGATATGTGGCGGCTGCTGGTTCTTGGTCCATAGCTTTGCGCGCTGCTCGACGCCGAAGCGGTGCTGCTCGTCGATAACCACATAGCCCAGATTTGCAAACTGCACCCTATCCTCAAGCAGCGCGTGCGTGCCTACGAGGATATCTACCTCGCCCGACGCTATGCCCTCAAGGGCTGCACGACGCTCCTTGGCCTTGGACGAGCCGGTGAGTATGGCTATGCGCGTACCGAGTCCCTCGGCCATACGCGCCATATTGGCGTAGTGCTGGCGTGCGAGAATCTCCGTAGGTGCCATAATGCAGGACTGGAAGCCATTGTCACGGGCCAGAAGCATCGACATAAAGGCCACCATCGTCTTGCCGCTACCGACATCGCCCTGCAAGAGGCGGTTCATCTGTCGCCCCGAAATCATATCGGCACGAATCTCCTTAATCACCCTCTGCTGCGCCCCCGTAAGTGCGAAGGGCATCTTCTCGCGATAGAAGGTGTTAAACGCCTCACCCACACGCGGAAAGAGGAAGCCTCCGCCACGCTTATGGCGCGAGGTGCGGCGAGCTTGTATCGTGAGTTGCACGCCCAGCAGCTCGTCGAACTTAAGGCGGGACTGCGCCTGCTTGAGTCTTTCGGCCGACTGCGGGAAGTGGATGTTGTACATCGCCTCGCGCAGCGGCATCAGGGCGTGACGGCGCCGCATATCGTCGCTCAGCGGGTCGGGAAAGGCCTCACCACTCGAGGCCACAAGTTGCCACGCGTTGTGCACCAGCGTGTGCATCATCTTTACCGATATAGCCTGCGACAGTCGCTCCGTGGTGGAATAGATGCCCTGAAAGTTGCTCTCCACCTTGCGCGAGAGCGCCACCTCCACCGCCTCCACCTCGGGATGCACAAGGCTCACACGACCCTTGAATATCTGCGGGCGGCCAAAGACCACATATTCGCGATTTAACTCTATGCGCTTCTCAATCCACTTAGCGCCGCGGAACCAGGTGAGCTCCGCCGCACCCGTGGGGTCGGTCACCTCCACTGTAAAGCGTGCCTTGGCGCCCTCGCCGATATAAGACTTACCCACCACGCGGCAGCGCAGCTGCACATATGTCGACTCGAGACTTTCGTCAATCTCGCCGATGGTGAAGAGGCGCGAGCGGTCGATATAGCGGTACGGAAAGCGAAGCAGCAGGTCGCCAATAGTGCGCACCCCCACCTCGCGCTCAAGGAGCCGAGCACGCGCCTCGCCGACGCCACTCAAGTATTTAACCTCGCGGTCCAACACCCCTGCCATACCAACCTCACAATTAGCTATATCTTTGGTTTATTGGCTACTACCTCGCCAAAAATTATGCTATTTAGCCCTATATTACCGCTATCGAGCGCACAGGAGCCAACCTCTCGAGGCGTGCCTTGCCACCAAGCTCTGCGATCTCGACAATGAAGACGAACTCCTTAACCTTAACGCCGTACTCCTTGCCATCAAGGTTGATTTTGCACGCCTCGAGCGACTCGGCAAGACCCTCGGCGGTGCCACCCGTAGCCAGCACATCGTCGAGAATCGTAACCTCAAAAACATCGCCATTGACCCTACCCGCCGCAATGTCGCTGAGGCGGTAGTAGAGCTTATCCGAGCCGTACTCCTTCTCGATCACCACCTCACGCAGGTCACCCTCAGCGAAGGGCAGCTTGCCACTCTTGCGCACAGGGATGATGTTCTCCACGCCCTCGGCCTCGGTGAGCAGCGGCGCAGCGAAGAGAAAGCCACGCGCCTCAGGGGCGATGATGGTAGGTGCGGTGCAGGCAGCAGCCACCTGGGCGATGAGCTGCTTGAAGATGCTCTTATTCTGAAGATAAGGGATGATGTCGACAAAGACGATGCCCTCCTTTGGAAAATCCTTGTAATACTTAAGTACCTCTTTCATAACTGTTTGCTATGGGAAAACTCTATTTATCCGTATCTCTGTATTTGTACTTGCCATCGGTGATGGTCTCCACCTCAAGGCACTCGTAGACGATGGTATAGCCACCGTAGGCGTAGTTGCTCTTGCCGTGCGTCTCCTCCTCGTAGAGGAAGCCAAGGCGGTTATCCTTCTGCCAAGCCATTGTCGAGTATGCCGAGTTGAGGGTGGTAATCTGCTTCACGCCCGTCCACTCTGGGGCAATCATATGTGGCGAGATGTAGTCCAGCTCGTCGGCAAGCTCCTTGTAGTAGATACCCACATTCTTGCGGTCGGGACCGAGGGGCAACGACTGCAACAGCAGGTGCATAGGCTCGTTATCCGCAACGCGCACTACGGGCAGCACCATAAGCTCGCCATTGGTCGAGTTATCCTTGGCCGCAACGCCATTGTTGCTTGCGCCAGAGAACTGCGCCGTATCCCAGCTACCCGCAGCCGAGGCTACATCGCTGAAGGTGTAGACATTGTAGTAGCGGCCACCGGTATAGCGTGAGCTGAGGAGGATATTGCCATTAGGCAGCTCCTCGACCTTAGGCTCGTCGGCAGTATTGTAGACCGCAGGAGTGTTGATGTCGCCAAGCACCGTCCAGCTACCACCAAAGTCGTCAGAGTAGAGGACATAGTTCATATGCTTTGCACCCTTATCTCGCACAAGCACAGCGCAGTAGAGGCGGTAGTAAGCACCCACCTTAACCGTGCTACTCTGCATAATGCGTCCCGACGCCACGAACATCGACCTCACAGGGCCGTATGTCGACGCGTCGAACTGCGCATAGATGCTCTCAGCGATATCCTCTGGTGCGCTCCAAGTTTTGCCACCATCATCGCTATAAAAGCGGGCGATGCACTGGTGGTTCTGGCGCGTGCCGTTCTGGAACGAGACATTGCCCGCACACGAGAGCATAAGCACACGGCTCGACTCTCTATCTGCCACGATGCAGGGGTCGCCATAGCCCACACTCATAAAGTCTGTCGCATCGGCACCCTTACCCTCGATAAGAGGCATCACCTCAGTCCAGGTGTTACCATTGTCGTAGCTTAGGCGGTAGTGCAGGTCGATACGACCATAGTTCGTAACGCCGATATCGGTGCCGCTATGGCGGAAGTCCGAGATTGCCACAAGCGTACCATCGTTTGTCACTGCAAGTGCAGGGATGCGGTATGGTATAGAGTTAGGGTCGAGCAGCGGGAACACCTCGAAGCGTTCAGCCGCAGGCTTTGCCGGCTCTGGTGCTGGCGTAGGCTCACCCTCATTTGCCTTGGTGCAGCCGCACGCCATAGTCGAGATGCCGAAGGCAGCGGCAAGGAGAAGCAACAACATATTTCTCATAGGACGAACTATTTACGATAAGTGTAGTATGCGCCCGCCTGACAAGTAGGCATAAGCACGATATCGTTGACATTCATATGTGCTGGCAAGTTGAGCATCCAGTAGATAGCCTCAGCTATATCCTCGCCCTTGAGGGGCTCCACGCCACGATATACGCCATCAGCACGCTCCTTATCACCGTGGAAGCGCACCTCCGAGAACTCCGTCTCGACCATACCTGGGCGCACCTCACCCACCTTGATGCCTGCCGAAAGGAGGTCGGCACGCATAGCCTGCGAGATGGCGTGTACGGCGTGCTTCGACGCGCAGTAGACGGCACCATTCTCATATGGCTCGGTACCAGCGATAGAGCCGATGTTGATGATATGGCCACCCTGAGCAGCCTCAACCATCGCACCGCTGATAATCTTAGTCACATAGAGCAAGCCCTTGACATTGGTGTCGATCATCGCATCCCAATCTGCCGAGTCACCCTTGTCGATATGCTCCAGACCTGCGGCAAGACCTGCGTTGTTGATAAGCACATCCACCCTGCCGAGTGGCTTGAGGTACTCGATGCACTCGGCCTCGCTGCGCACATCGAAGTGGAGCAGCTGGCACGCCGCACCCTTAGCCTCAATCTCGCCCTTGAGCACCTCGAGGCGCTCTTTGCGACGACCTGTGATTATAATCTCTGTGTCGGGTGCTGCCAAGCGCAATGCCGTAGCACGACCGATGCCCGAAGTGGCTCCTGTAACAAGTATTCGTTTCATAGTCTTATTGTGTTAATCGTTTGTAGCTTTACTCACTGTACCGCACGCAGGCGGTACAATACGCAAATTTACGAATTTTTACCCAATATTCAAGTTCCTCTCTACTTTTTTTACAAAAAAGGAGAGGTCGAGCAGCTCGCGCCACACAACCTCCCCACACACTAATCCTAAACCTTGAGCGCAGCACACCGCCCTGCGCCCGACTATTTTTTTCATTTGCGGCCGCAAAGAGCCGCCACCCAACTATGGCTTCAGCCCTGCCGCAAAGAGTTGCCACCCCTGCTCGACATCGGCCATAACCGCTGCCACGCCATTCTCCACGCGCGACATCGCCGCAACCATAGGCACCATATCACGCTGCGAGCGCGTATCGAGACACTCGTCTGGCGCTATCCCCGTCTGCTGCGACACAAGACGCACATACCCCTCGGTGAAGTTCTCCGCTGGCGGGGCGTAGCGGTTGAGCATCTGACGAATGGTCGTAAGGCCATAGCGACGGCGATAGGTGTCGAGCAACACAAACATCGCGCGATAACCATAGCCCATACTCTCAAACTGCTTAAACTGACTATCCCCACTCGGCACCACCTCACCCTCGTACCTTGTGCGTGAGCGGCGGATATTTCCTGGATTGCAGTTCCTCAGTCCTCTACTCATTATCTACCTCCTTCGTTACACGCCTTTTGACCCAGCGCCCCAGCCAATCGAAGAGTGGCGAGCGGCTTATCGTCGCAGCATTCTCCAGGAACGACCATAGCTCCACGCCGCAGACAAAGCCCGCAAAGAGATTAGCAAGGTTGAGCTGCATAAACTGCAACAGGTGGTGGTCGATAATCCACATCATCACTATTGCCACCGCCACAAATCCCGCCTTTGCCACCGTACGCCACGCCTTGCGACTCTCGAACCACCACATCTGCCCCTCACGACGCGCCACGACACGCGAGGCGAGGATGCCCGTAATGAAGTCGATGACCACGAATAGCGTGGTGGCGGCGATAAGCGGCGCAATGGGGCACAGCAAACCGCAGAGCGAGAGCACAACGGCACTAATATACTTGTACAACGCCGCCATACATCACACAGTGGTTTAGAGGGTTATTATTCGGGTTATACTCCTCAAACTCCGCAGCGTGAGCATTGAGGTAGTTGGTCAGGCGACGCGATAGGGTCGACGCCGACACCTTGAGGCGACGGATGATGTTGCTGTTGAGCATATAGTCCGCCTCCGTAAAGTCGCCCCTCGTATCACTACCGCAACGCTCAGGTATCTGCGGCTCAACGAGGTAGCGCGTCCACGCCGCAACGAGTGGCGCCACATACTCCTCCTTCAGAGCACCATAATCACCCGCAAGGATAGCGGCATAGAGCTCCTCACCAACGATGGGCAAGAGGTAGCGCGTCTCCGCCGTAAGGATATCGAGCGAGGTGATCTTCGACGAGGTTATGGTATATGCCGAGCCAAAGGCCAGCTCCACCACCTGATCGGGGTTAATTGTCGTATTCATAACATTTCGCTTTACACATTACACATCTCTAACATATTACTACTCAGGTCTCCTGGTCTCTACTCGCCATACCTCGAACCCAACTCCGCAAGGTAACGCTGCTGCTCAGCACTATTCTCATCGTAGTCCAAGCCGTCGAGCTTGCGTGCCTCCCAGATACGCATATATGACGGCTTTGTACGCGAGGGTGGGCGGTTAACAATATCGAGCGATGAGGCATCTATGCCCAGCACATCGCCCACGATGCGGCGTATAGGCTCGAGCAACTGCGCCTGCTTGGGTAGGATTACGGTGTTTAGCGCCACCTCGTACTCGTGGAGTATGCGCTCCGAGGAGAATCCCGACGCGTAGTCCAAGCCACTGAGCGAGCGGAACCACGAGTGCGCCACCACAAGGTCTGATTCGGCCTGTGCGTGGAGGCTATGCCAATCGCCATCCGAACTTGTGTCGATAGGCACGAAGCGCGATGAGTTGCTATCTGCCGCCTCGCCGTCGCGCAGCACGAAGAGCACCTGACCAGGCTTGCCACCAAACTTCTCCTCGGCAAGGCGCACCATACGGTCGGCCTCAGCCTCGCTATCCACCACGCCGTCGAGGAGCATCACACCCGAAAGCTGGAACGAGTTGTCGATACGCGAGATGTTCCATCGGTCGGTTTTGTAGACTATGGCCGCCGCATCGAGACCCGCCACATAGGGTGCCACGCCATAGTGCGAGAACATCGGCTCGTAGTCCTTGTAATGCACCACCGTGCGCATCGTGCCATCCTCCATCTCCTCGAATCGCGGATAGAGCGCTATGCTCTGCGCCTCAGCCTTGTTGAACGCGGCCCAATTATGGTGCAATACGACACTTTGCGAGTCCCCCGCAATGCGACACTTCGAGGCGTCGATATGGTATAGGCTCAGGAACTCACGGTCGGCATTTGTCACCACCTCAAGGAAGGCATTGCCGAACATCGCCTCGTCCATCGCCAGACGCGCTACGATGCTGCGCAGCGTATCTCCCTCGCCATTGACGCTCTGCACAAAGCTGCTAAGCAGCAGGTTACGCTCGTCGCACACCACGCCCTTGCCAGCGATGTAGTCGGCCTTGTCGTTAATAATTCTTCGGTGCGCCACCGAGCGGCGCGCCAGGAGCGAGAGGGCATACGGCAGCATATTATCACTACCCCAACGCCACACCTCGCCCAGCGATGCGACACCCCCGCCACCCGAGCCAAGAAGTGGCTCGGAGCGGTTGGAGATGGATGTCACACGCGTTGCTATCTTCTCTGACATAACTCAACGATTTAACGGTTAACATCCTGATTTACTTAGAACTTAGCCAGCACCATAAGCTCCTCGTCGAGGATCTCGGCACCCGCCATAAAGATGGCACGCTGGCGGTTCTCCATAATGTCGGGATTGTACCACATACGCACCTCGGAGCCTGGGTAATCGGCCGTATTTACCGCAAGCACGAAGTTGCGGCGGTCGGTGAGGATGCAGTGCGAGGTTGTTGCATCGCCACGCTGTGCGATATACTTCGTCACGCCCGCATCTACGAGCTTCACGCCGTGGTAGTAGAGCTCACGACGACCCGACACAAGGTCAGTGTATGCACCATCGGCGTGGTGACTATCGAGGTACTGCTCGTAGGCGTCATAAATATCCGTAGTCACGAAGAACACCAAGTTGCCGTCACCCTTGAGCGACTTAAGCTCTGGCGAGGCGTTGACCCACATCTCGTTAAGGAAGGCCACCACATTGCTTGCGTTGACGCCGTCGCCCGGTGCCTGCACCACATTGAGCGTCGTCGCTGCGCTGTACTTGTTCGCCAGCGTGAAGAAGCCATCCATCAACGAGTACGAGCTCTTTGTCTGGTCACCAATCCACATCATCACACGCAAGCTCTCTGAAATGGCGGCACGAAACATCTCGGTCTCTGCCTGTTCGAGCTCCGTACCCGTAAGGTCGTCGAGGTTGACATCGGCACGACCCACGATAAGCTCATATACCTGCTGGAAGTAGTCCGATGCCGAGAAGCCCACCTCGGCCTTCATACGCTTCAGTTCGAGGGTCTTTTGCTGGATGTGCGCGCCCTCGCCACCTGTCCAGCCCGCAGCGTAGCTCTGCAAGACATCGGCGCGTGGACTCCACATCTGAATCGTCGTGGGCACAGGCATATTATACATCACACGAATACCGAGCTGTTCGGCGTTCTGGCCCGTAAACATTGGGCGGAAGAAGATGGTTTCGAGGTCACGGCCGGTGTAGGCCTTTGGATTTTCAATAAGTCCCATAGTTTGTAAAGTTTTTAGATTGTTAGTTGTTGTTTATCTGCGATTTATCATCGCGTTATGGGCGGTGGCATCGAGCCTTAGCGGGCACCGCTTGTCGAGCCGTTCTAAAGGTTTGTAATATGTTTTCGCTCTGCTTGGCACACACGCCTATGCCCCTCACCACGCGCACCCTTATCTTCTGCGGATGCTGCGAATGTCGGCATCGTATGCCATCGTGCGAGGGTCGTGCTTGATGTCGACGGGGTCGGGGTCGTTGACGCTCTTCGTCTCTGTGCGTGCCACGCCTCGCTGCGCCTCCTCGATGGCGATTATCGAGCTCTCCACTGCGCGCTTGCGGTCATTCACACGATCAAAGACCTTGTCGCGCACATCGGCATCGACACCCACACCAAGCGAGCGGAGCAACGCCTTCACGCCACGCTTGGCACGCTCAGCAATCGAGGGGCTACCACCACTCTCCGACCTCTCCTCGTCGATGGCATCGACCAAGCCCTCGGCAATAGCCTCCTCGGGTGATAGCCAGCGACCACGACCACCATTTTCGCTCATCAGCGCCGCCATCTGCTCCACGGTGCGACCCGAACGCGAGGCGTAGATGCCCGCAATGCGCTCGTCGGTCTTCTGCAACATCTCGATCTCGGCACGCAGCTCCTCTACATTACCCTCAATCGAGGCTATCGAGTTATGAATCAGGTAGAGCGACGAGGGCGCCACAAGACGACACCCCACGCTCGCCGCCTGCGCCACGATGGTTGCTGCCGAGGCGGTGTAGCCGTAGCAGCAGGTCACCACCTTCGCCCCCGTAGCACGCAGCGCCTCGTATATGAGCAGCGCGTCGTGAACACTGCCACCCGTAGAGCGGATGTTAACACGAATCTCACGATGCTCCACATCGGCAATGCGCATTACGCTCTCCTTGAATCGCTCGTAGGTAGCCACATAGCTGTCGTGGTCACCAAACTGCCACTCCTCCGCCACGCCGATAGTGCCCTCAATGTCGATGACGGCACAGTCCACCTCGTTCTTAATCTTGATAATATTGTTCATCTTAGTTGGTTGGTTTTAGGTTGTTAATTTGTTATTAGTCAGATGTTAGTCTCTGGAAGCGACACCTCGCCACGCCCTTAGCAGCATCGTAGGCGAGCATCTCCTCAAGGCGGAATATCGAGCTGTTGCCACCCACACTGAGCCTGAAGCGCGAGCGTATCGTAGCACCCTCGGCATCGGGGTCAAAGAGTGCCACATAGTCGGCTACGGGGAGGCGCAACGAGGTAGTCAACATCTCACGCGTATGCTGCTCCTCAAGCTCCTTGTCGTAGTATGCGTGCAGCCCTCGGCACCCATCCCTATCCTCGAAACAGAGGCTCTCGCCCATTGCCGCACTGTGGAACGCCACCAGCGGATAGCCCTCCGCATTGCCCGATGTGGGCCACCACTCACCCTTTGCAAGAGCCACAATGCCGTGGTATAGGGCGATGCGTGGTGCAACATAGTCCTCGCCGTCGACCACATCCCTCTCGCCCACCATCATCACCTCTGCCGAGGGCGCCACACCCACAGCTCCACACATCGACGCCGTCGCCACCAGACAGGGGTTGAGCCTCAGGTCGACGCTCTGCTTTGCGGCATAGCTCTCAAAGTGGTCGCTCCACGCCCCCAGCGCACTATCACCCTCTGTAAGGCGTGCCGTAGCACCATCGGAGGGCTGGTAGCTGAGCGTCGTCACCATAAAGCTATCGGCGGCACACTCCTCAATCTCCACCCCGTCATCAAGCTGCCTATCACGCCAATCCACAACCTCACCATCATAAAAGTCGTCATACGGCTCGACATATAGGCGACGCGACGCCTCGTGCGAGTATATGCGCAGGTTAAACATATGTGCCACGGCATCGAGCAACTGCGCCTGCGTTATCGCGTGGTTTGCCACATCACGAAACTCGAGGCTCTCGCCATACCCCGCCGCCGCACCGAAGATGGGGACTATGCTGCACCCTGCGTGTAGCGTTAGCTGCATACCCTGCTCTGCGCCGTAGAAGTATAGCTGGTCAAACACCTTGGGCGAGGTGGGCGTGAGGGTCTCGTATGGCGTGCGAATGGTGATGTTAACCTCGCGCCTACCCTCCATCGCCACATAGCCACCATAGAGCGCCCAGTCGCCAAAGTAAATCTGATAGTTCCTACCCCCTTTGGCCTTGGCATATAGCGTCGCCGTCGTCGCACACCCCTCGTCAAATACCACCACCGTCTCAGGTCCCGTGATCTCGCCATAACCACCTAACATATAGAGACTTTCGGGGTCGTAGTCAAAGATTACCAGACGATACTCTATGCCACTCATCACCTCGCTTCGCAGGTCACGATAGTGGTTCCTCAGCTCCACATCGACATAGCATTCGTTGCCCAAGTAGAGCCTATCGAAGCCCATCAACCTCTTTGACGAGACCATACGATAGTCTGTCGTGTAGCGCAGATGGATGTCGAAGGCAACGCTCACCTCCCTACGCGGATAGAACTCGGGTCTCCCCGCCTCGAAGCGGAAGCAGCCACCCGTAGAGTAGGCCTCGGAGCAGAGCGTGCCGTCGTCGCACACCGTCGTCGCATCCACCGTGTCAACCACATAACCGAGGTACGAGCCACCCGCACTACCCCAGGCATCTACACGACCTATCTGCGAGGCTGCCGCCGTCGCCGTCGTCGAGCGCATAGCCTTAAAACCCATCGTGGCATTGGCCTGAGCGCACTCCACACGCTTATACGCACCACTGAGCATCAGCTTCTTAGCCATCGCCGTGTCGAGAAAGCGACTACGCAACTCGTAGCCATTGCCCCCGACCACACTGTCGATAATCGCCCGCACCGAGATGAAGGGGTGGTACTCCTGCGGCAGGAGCGTGTGCTGCGCTATGTATAGCCCCGTATCCTCCGCCTCGGGGTAGCTATCACGAAACATCGGCAGCATACGCACCGCACCATCGTCGCTCCACGACTCGACTATCGACCCAAGGTCCATCACGCGCTGCGACTCTATGTCGCTATCCACGAGCATCGTCAGTGCCGCACTATCGGCCCAGTCGGCACCACCCGAACGGATTGCGATGCGGTAGCGCGTGCAGTTATCCCGCTCCACGCCCAGCAGCGACACCACACCCTCAATCACCCTCACACCATCTATCGTCAGCACGCCTCGGTGGTATGTGTCGTTGAATTTTGCCCCCTTGTGCAGCTCCTCCGCATTGCCAAAGAGCTCTACCGCCGCTGCCGTTGCTGCCACGCGCAGCTCCACCCTCGCGCCCTCGCGCCACGCCTCCACGCTGCGTAGCTTCGAGGCGTTAAATAGCGGCAACCGTACATCCTCAGATGCCAGATTGAGCGCCACGCCATCAATGGTTAACTGCATAGCCCACCTCCTCTCCACGGCTCGTAAATGTCGAGCCTAAGCTGCTTAATGCCGCCCTCGTCGTCGAACTCCACCACGCGCTCACCAATCTCAAGCCTCTCACACTCACCCTCCTTAGCGAGGTACAACGCTGGCGCAAATATCATCTCGGCTATGCGCTCCATCTCCTCAGCACCCTCGTATGCCGATAGCAGGCGGCGCACCACGCACCTCGACTGCAAGAGCTGCTCGCCCTGCGCCCCCGCACCCTCCTTGGCACGGTAGTAGCGCCTCACGCTGCGCGGAAAGGTGTAGAACTCCACACCACCTCGCTCATTGTACCAGACAAGCTGTCGCGCCGAGGCCTCACGCTTGACAATGTTGATACTTAGCACCTTAAGGCGTACATCGTCGCATACAAACTCTATCCTTATCGTGCTGCCGACGCTGTACGCACCGAGCGGCAAGGTGAACTCCACCGTACGGCCATAGGTGCGTAGCGTGAATATTTTGGTGCGCTCCATCGGCAAGTATGTCGTCACCCTCACCTCCGCCGTACGCAGAGCAAAGAGGCTCAGTCGCAGCGTCTCGTTCTGCGCCATCGCCACCCTCTCGCTGAGCGTTGAGAGCACCTGCGCCGCCGTAGCGTCGATGGCCTCACGATAGTATAGGCGTGACTGCGAACTTACGCCACCCACACTCACCACCACCAGCATCGCTGCCGACGACCACGCGAGACTCTCGACATTTGCCGTAGGCTGCTCGCTCACCATACGCCTCAGATAGGGGGCGATGTCGAACTCCGCAGTGGTGACATTGTAGAGGTTGAACGACGCCCTGAGGCCAAGCGTGCCATCGGCCACCACCACCTCAATATCCTGCCCCACCTCCGACTCGCAATCGATGGCGTAGACCAACTTTCCACGCCACGAAGAGCCATTTTCAGGTATAGTCGTAAACTTCATAAGTTAAATATTTTAATTCCAAGATTTTAGTGCAAAAACTCCCCTCGACACGACCCTGCACCCTATCTCAGGTCAGGCCGTCGAAGTGTTTATAATTATGTTAATTAAAAGTTAATAATTCCGGACACACACCTATATAATACTAATTTATACTACTTTACTCACCCACCACAAAACACCTCCCTTCGCCATTTACTGTTAATAACCCTAAACTCTGATTACGCCGTTAAGCAATGTTTGACAGTGCAAATATACAACATCAAAGAGCCCTTGTCAAGAGTTTTAGTTAAATATTTTTACATTAATTTTCTCTCAAAAATTAAATTATTTGATTTGCAACAATTTAACACCTCGACCCTCGCCTCACTTTTTTTTCGTGGTCGATTGTTGGCTTTTCCGAAAAATTTTCGCTATATTTGCGCGGAAATAAAATAAAGCATAGAATATGGCAGATAATTCGATACTAATTCGTCTCGACGGTCTCAAGCTCAAGTACGAGGAGATTGGTCAGAAACTTACTGACCCTGAGGTAATTGCCGATGTAAAGCAGTTCATCCAGCTCACCAAGGAGTACAAGGAGCTCGAGCCTATCATCGAGACCTCGGAGCGCTTCCGCACAGCCATCGCCAACCTCGCTGAGGCTAAGGATGTACTCGCAAACGAGAAGGACGAGGAGTTCCGCGAGATCGCGCGTGAGGAGATTGCTACCCTCGAGCCCGCAATCGAGAAGATGGAGGCCGACATCAAGCTCCTCCTTATCCCCAAGGACCCACAGGACGACAAGAACGCTATCGTCGAGATTCGTGGTGGTACCGGTGGCGACGAGGCGGCAATCTTTGCTGGCGACCTGCTCCGTATGTACACCAAGTATATCGAGTCGAAGGGCTGGCGCTACGAGATCACCTCGGCATCGGACGGTGCTGCGGGTGGCTACAAGGAGGTTGTGCTCAAGGTTACGGGCCAGAGCGTTTATGGTACCCTCAAGTACGAGTCGGGTGTTCACCGCGTGCAGCGCGTGCCACAGACCGAGACGCAGGGTCGTGTACACACCTCAGCAGCATCCGTAGCGGTACTCCCAGAGGCTGAGGAGTTCGATATCGAGATCTCGATGAACGACATCCGTAAGGATATCTTCTGTGCCTCGGGTCCTGGTGGTCAGTCTGTCAACACCACCTATTCGGCTATCCGCCTTACCCACATCCCTACGGGTATCGTCGTGCAGTGTCAGGACCAGAAGTCGCAGCTCAAGAACTTCGACAAGGCGTTCGAGGAGCTTCGTACGCGTGTCTTCAACCTCGAGTACTCGAAGTACCTCGACGAGATTGCATCGAAGCGTAAGACTATGGTGTCGACGGGTGACCGCTCTGCTAAGATTCGCACCTACAACTACCCACAGGGCCGAATCACCGACCACCGCATCAACTACACGATTTACAACCTTTCGGCATTTATGGATGGCGACATTCAGGATGTCATCGACCAGCTCATCGTAGCTGAGAACGCTGAGCGTCTCAAGGAGAGCGAGTTGTAGCATATCGAGAGGAGAGACTCTCTTAGGGTATAACCACACGAAGGTAGCCAGACTCTCCACAGGGGTTGGCTACTTTTGTTTTTAGTACAGATTACGACTAACGACTATGCAACTTAGATATCTAATCATCACCCTCGCGGCAATATGTTCCCTCACTGCCGCCTCTGCCGACTACCCCGAACGCAGCACAATAGCTCGCACCGAGGGTAAGAGGCTGACGGTCAAGGAGTGGAAGACCACGCCCGATGGCCGTAATAAGTGGGTGGACCATATCGAGGTATATAACGCTCAGGGCCAGCTCATCGAGGAGAGCGAGTATGGCGACTTTGGTCGTACACTGTCGTGGCGTGCCGAGTACACCTACAACGCGCAGGGACAGCTTACGCAGGAGGTTATCTACAACGAGCGCAACAAGATTAACAAGGTGCGTAAGTTCGAGTACGACAGCCAGGGCCGCTGCACACGCCGCCTCAACTACAACGCCAACGGCACGCTCAACTCCTACCGCCAATTCGAGTATATCTTCGAGTAGCTATGAACGAGACCCTTTCGACATACGATTCAGCAGCGAACGGGACAGATAAGGTTAGCGATACTGCGACTCAGGAGTCCCTAACATTTGCCACCCTGCGTGACCACACCTTGCTACGCACAATGGCACCCATCACACTCGACCAGATGCGTGGTGTCAAGCTGATGAACCGTGTCGACACTAAGTATGTACTCAGCGAGGAGGAGGTTTTAGCTGTGTTGCAGTGCGCTGCAAATGAGGGCTTTAGGGTGCAAGTTATCGACGACAAGTGCGCTGCCCGCTACGACACCCTCTACTACGACACCGCTGAGCGCGCTATGTACATCGCCCACCACAACCGCCAGCTCACGCGCCAGAAGGTACGCACGCGCCACTATGCCGAAAGTGGCGTCACCTACCTCGAGATTAAGAATAAGAGCAACCGTGGCCGCACGAGCAAGCGCCGCGTGGAGATTGAGACCTCGGAGCTGTTCAACTTTAGTAATAATTCGGCTGCCGTCGCGTTCTTTGAGAGTAGTGCCCGCTATGCGCTTACGGAGCTAAGCCCCGCCCTTGCGACGCACTTCACGCGCATCACCCTTGTGAACCACGAGCTTACAGAGCGCATCACCATCGACCTCGACCTGCGCTACGAGGATGTGCGTTCGGGTCGCAGCGCAGCGGTGCGCGGTATGGCCATCGTCGAGATCAAGCAGGAGGGCACAGCAACCTCTGCCATCAAGCGCATACTATCGTCGCTGCGCATCCAGCCCCTCAAGATTAGCAAGTACTGCCTCGGCACCTCGCTTACGGTCGAGGGCATCAAGCGAAATAGGATGCAACAAAAGCTGCGCACAATCGAGAAGCGCATCGGCTATAACAGAGTGATAATTAACAATATAACCGTATAAACCACCACCATAATGATTAGCATCAACGAACCTATCAACAACCCCAGCCTCTTCGACGAGGAGATAGCCCTACTCACCGGCTCAGGTCAGGAGGTTGGCGCCACATTTCTTGGCATCCAGCTCTGCGACACCGTGTCGGTGCAGCAGCTGTGCCTGCAATTCTTCTTCAACCTCGTCATCACCACCGCCATCGCCTGGCTCTTCTACTACCCAAAGAGCCGCCGCAAGGAGTTTTCGGTTACGCTCACGCTCTTTTCGGCTGCGGTCTTTATGCTCCTCTTCTTTATGAAGAGCGTCGGCATCGATGTTAGCATCGGCCTTGGCCTCTTTATGATATTTGGCATTATGCGCTACCGCACTGAGATGGTACCAATTCGCGAGATGACCTACCTCTTCCTCTCTATTGCCGTAGCCGTAATCAACGGTAGTAACCTTATGGTCTCTTACGCCGAACTACTCCTTGCCAACACGCTCATCCTCTTGCTCCTCACCGTGCTTGAGTACGGCATCTTGCGCAAGCGCGAGGCCTCGAAGCTGGTCTGCTACGAGCGTATCGAGCTCATCCGCCCCGATAGACGCAAGGAGCTTATCGCCGACCTCGAGCAGCGCCTCGGACATAAGGTGAGCAGGGTCGATGTTGGCAATGTCGACTTCCTTCGCGATGTCGCCTTCCTGAAGGTCTACTACACCCCCTCGAAGGACGAGGTTGCGATGACCGAGCCTACGCTCAAGATAAACGAGAAGAATGCATTTAACAACTAACACACTAACTATGAAACGATTACTACGCAATATCGCCACCCTTGCTACCGCCATCATCACCCTGACTACCGCCACGGCACAGGATGTCCCCGCCCCTGGCACCGTGTCAAGCAACGACTTCCGCGCCCGCATCGAGGGCGCCTTCGAGTGGGAGGTGGCTAAGGACCTATCCTTGGAGGCAGGCATTCAGCTCCGCCTAAATAACGACCTCGGCTCTGTGGACCGTATGCAGACAACCGTGGGCCTTAACTACGAGGTGTGCAAATACTTCGACATCGGCGCCGACTATATCCTCATCAACAGCCACGACCACACCAAGAAGTCGTGGGACAAGCCGCGCCATCGTGCCAACCTCAACCTCGAGGGCAAGGTCAAGCTGGGCCGTGTTGAGCTGTCACTGCGCGAGAGGGTGCAGACCACCTTCCGCACCGACTCGGTCAACCGCTACGAGAAGATGAACCCCGAAATCATCCTCCGCTCACGCCTTATGGCCGAGTACAGCATCCGCCACACGGGCTGGACGCCATACATCCTCTTCGAGCTCCACAACACGCTCAACGCCCCCGCCGTTGTTGCCAACTTCAAGGCCGCACCGCTACGCACCGATAACTATATCACGCGCTACCGCGCAGGTGTGGGCGCCAAGCTGCGCATCACGCGTAACCACCGCCTCGACTTCTACTACTACTTCGACTACGACCGTGGCTATAATATCGACTATAAGGCCAACAAGGGCGACCTCAAGGGCTACCTCCAGGAGAACGAGTTTCGCCATATCTTCGGCATCAGCTACAAGTTCAAACTTTAGACCCGCTGGGCACGATACTCATAGACAACATTCAGTATATTAACGCGTTATCACGCCATACACCACGACACTATGCGCACCGTCATCGCACTCCTTGCCACCATCCTTCTCACCGCCACTCCACTTTTGGCGCGTGAGCCGCTCTATGTGGTTAATGGCGCGATTGTTCCGAGCATCAAGCATATCCCTCACGAGGATATCGAGCGCATCGATGTTCTCCCCGCCGATGAGGATACCATTGCCAAGTGGGGCCCTGACGCCTCCGATGGTGTCATCCTCGTCACGCTACGCTACGACACCCCTGCCTCGTTCTCGCACGGCGACTACGATAACTTCACCAACTACCTTGCCGACCACATCAAGTGGGGCGACACTATGCCCACCGAGCGCGTCTCGCTACGCATCGTAGTCACTAAGGAGGGCAAGGCGACAATCAGCGAGGTGTTGGAAGCCACCTCATTGGAATTTCTCAGAAAAGTTCGCAAGGCTATATGTATAGCCCCTCTCTGGAGTCCTGCCGAGCGCAATGGCGCGACTGTTGAGAGCACCCATCTGGTGAACATCCAGCTACCCAAGGGCAAGATGGCACTAAAAGAGGTGGAGCTCATTATCCGATAACACATCACACTACCGCCAATGACCGAGAGCAAGCTACATATCCCCACCTCGCCGCAGGCCTCGCTCACGCTTTACGACCTGCTGCGTATGGTGCGTACGAGCCTCGAGAGCCGCTTTAGCGACCCTCTGTGGGTTAGTGCCGAGATCTCGGAGCTCAAGCTCAACCGCTCAGGCCACTGCTACCTCAACCTCGTCGAGAAGGGCACTGGCGAGGGTGCACCACGCGCCTCGGCACGCGCCGTGATATGGCGTAGCGCCTATGAGTCCATTGCCACGATGTTCGAGCGCGCTACGAGCACACCTCTCGCCGAGGGCATCAAGGTGCTTGTGCGCGTCGTTGTCACCTACCACGAGGCCTACGGCTTCTCGCTCCAGATTATAGACCTCGACCCAAGCTATACCCTCGGTGAGGTAGAGCGCCGCCGTCGTGAGACCATCGCCCGCCTCGAGGCCGATGGTGTCTGGGATATGAACCACGAGCTGCCCCTCCCTCGCCCCACGCTACGCCTTGCCGTGGTGTCGAGCGCTACCGCTGCTGGTTATCAGGACTTTGTGCGCGAGCTAAGCCGCTCACCCTATCGCTTTAGCCTCACCCTTTTCGAGAGCCTTATGCAGGGCGATATTGCCGAGGATAGCGTTATCGCCGCCCTGGGCAACATCGCTGCACGCGAGGAGGAGTTCGATGCCGTCGTCATCATCCGTGGTGGCGGCTCTCGCAGCGACCTCGCCCTCTTCGACTCCTACCGCATAGCCTCGCATACGGCGCAGTTCCCGCTGCCCATTATTGCGGGCATAGGCCACGACAAGGATATCTCGGTTGTTGATATGGTCGCCCACACGAGTTGCAAGACCCCTACGGTAGTAGCTACGACACTTGTCGAGTGGGCTGATGGCGAGGCAACGCTCCTTGATACCATATCGCTCGAGATTGAGGGCATTGTCACGCGCCTGCTCAACGACGAGAGCCTCCGCATTATGCAGCATAGCAACGAGCTATATGCCCTGGCCAAGGATGTGGTACACAACCACGAGCGCCATATACAATCACTTGAAAGCTCGATACTTAGCGAGGCAACGATGTTCCTTAACCGTGAAAGCGCACGCCTCGATAGTGCTGCACGCGTGGTCGAGAGCTACGAGATTGACAACATCCTCCGCCTCGGCTTTGCGGCACTGCGTAGCGGCGCGCGTTATATCACCACGGCGGCAGGCGCGAACATAGGAGAGAGCATCGAGGTGGAGCTTAGCGACGGAGTACTAAGCGCCGATATTCGGGACATAAAACTAAAGAATTAACATCTGAAACATAATAAGTTATGGCTAAAAAAGCAACCAAGAGAGATATCCCCTACGCCGAGGCCATTGGCCAGCTGGAACAGATACTTGCCAAGCTGCGCAGTGGCGAGCTGAGTGTCAACGAGCTTGCCGACGCCGTTAAGCGCGCCAAGGAGCTCATCGACATCTGTCGTGAGCAACTCACTAAGACCGCTGCCGACCTTAAGGATATTATCAACCAATAACACCCACGAGCAATGAAGGGGCTTATCCGCTGGATACTCAACCATATACCTCGCCGCCTGTTGCAGCGCGTCGCCACCTGGGCCGTACCCCTCCTCGGCATCGCCTACATAGGTCGAGGTCGCCGCTGCCCCCTCTGTGGCACGGAGCGCCGTCGCTTTCTCAGCTACGGCTATGTGCGCACGCGCGAGGATGCCCTCTGCCCCCGCTGCCTCTCGCTCGAACGACATAGGGCTATCTGGCTCTACATCACGCGCCACACCGCACTACTCGATAGCCACCCCCGCATCCTGCATATCGCCCCTGAGCTATCGCTTATGCGCCACTTCCGCAGGCTCTACGCCGCCTACCCTGAGCGCTACATCACGGCCGACCTTGAGTCGCCCCTTGCCGATATGCACTTCGATGTGCAGCAGATACCTCTCGCCGACGCCTCGGTAGATGTGGCCATCTGCAACCACCTCTTCGAGCATATCGCCGACGACCGCCTCGCTATGCGTGAGCTTTACCGCGTGCTGCGCCCCGGAGGGTGGGGCATAATGGTGGTGCCCGAAGATAGGTCACGCGAGGTGACATTCGAGGACGACAGCATCACCGACCCTGCGGCACGCACCGCCATCTTCGGCCAGTACGACCACCGCCGCATCTACGGACGCGACTACGACCACCGCCTCGAGGAGGCGGGCTTTAGCGTCGAGCGCATCACGCCCAGCGGGCTACTCAGCGCCGAGGAGATGAGGCTCTACGCCACCGCCAACGACGACATCGTGGTGGTACGCAAAGACTAACGACAAAACATAGTACGATATATGAACAGCTCAATATTAGACCGTTACGCCGATTTTCGCGGCTACATAGCCTCGCAGTTCTCCACCACAACGCAGACGATGGTCGACAGCGCCCTTGCCTTTGCCGAGCGTGAGCTTGCGGGGCGTGAGCGCTACGACGGCAGCCCTATGCTCGACCATAGCGTCTCGATGGCACGCATCGTCGCTGAGAACATTGGCCTTGGCCGTAACTCCACCATCGCCGCCCTCATCCACGATGTTGTGCGCATTGCGGTGCAGGAGCAGAGCGATAGGCTTGAGGAGATAAGCCGCACCATACGCACCGACTATGGCGACGAGGTGCTGGGCATCGCCATCTCGCTATGTAAGATTTCGGACATCAAGCTCAAGCGCTCGAAGGAGCAGGCCTCGGATTTCCGCGATATGATTGTGTCGTACTCCGACGACCCACGCGTCATCCTCGTCAAGCTGGCAGACAGACTCGAGGTTATGCGCTCGCTCGATATGTTTCCCGAAAAGAAGCGCCTGGCCAAGAGCTGGGAGAGCCTCAACCTATATGCCGAGATAGCCCACAAACTCGGTCTATACTCTATCAAGAGCGAGCTTGAAGATTTATCGCTAAAATACATCGAGCCAGAGGCTTACACCCACATCGTCACCGAACTCAAGGAGAGCGAGGCAGAGCGTATGGCCTTCATCGAGGAGTTCCTCGCTCCTGTGCGCAAGATGCTCGATGCCGACGGCATCAAGTACTACATCAAGAGCCGCACCAAGTCCGTATTTTCGATATACCAGAAGATGAAGAAGCAGCAGGTGGGCTTCAAGGGCGTCTACGACATCTTCGCCCTGCGCATCATCATCGACTGCCCGCTGGAGAACGAGAAGCAGCTCTGCTGGACCGTCTACTCCGATGTCACCTCGCTCTACACGCCCAACCCTAAGCGTATGCGCGACTGGATCTCTATCCCCAAGTCGAACGGCTACGAGTCGCTCCACACCACCGTCGTCACCAAGGATGGCCGCTGGGTGGAGGTACAGATTCGTACCGAGCGTATGGACGAGGTTGCTGAGCGTGGTATCGCAGCACACTGGCGCTATAAGGGTGTCAAGCAGGGCGGTATGGGCGCTGAGGAGTGGCTTGGCAGGCTGCGCGAGCTGCTCGAGGATACGCCTTCGGAGTCTATTGCCCGCCGCTTCGACGCCAAACCATCTGAGGGAGAGATATTTGTCTTCACCCCTACGGGCGATATCCGCAAGCTACCCGAGGGAGCTACGGTGCTCGACTTCGCCTTCGACATCCACACCTCGCTCGGTGCTATATGTACGGGCGGTAAGGTTGGCGGCAAGGTTGTGCCTATTAAGGAGCCGCTGCACAATGGCGACATCTGCGAGGTCATCACGCGCAAGGACCAGACCCCTAAGGCCGACTGGCTCAACATCTGTGTGACGCAGAAGGCGCGCAGCAAGATACGCCTCTACCTCCGTGAGGAGCGCCTCAAGCACGCCCGTCTGGGTCGTGAGGAGCTGGAGCGCAAACTGAAGAATTGGAAGCTCGACATCGCCATCGACGAGGCCGTCGCCTACCTATGCAAGTACCTCAAGATTCGTACGGGCAACGAGCTCTATGTCGCCATCGCCGACCAGAAGATCGACGCCTCACAGATTAAGGATATCCTCCAGCAGTGGCTTTCGGGCCAGGCCGACGAGCAGCGCCGACAGGCTGCCGCCGAGGTCGAGGAGCGCAAGCTGCGCCTCAAGGAGGAGCGTGGCGAGACCGCCGCACCGCGTGCCGATGCCCTTATTATCGACGACACTATTAATAATATAGAGTATAAGCTGGGCAAGTGCTGCAACCCGATTAAGGGCGACGACATCTTCGGCTTCATCACTATCAGTTCGGGCATCACCATCCACCGCTCGGACTGCCCCAACGCACGCCGTATGCGTGAGCGCTACCCCTACCGTGTCATCGACGCCCGCTGGCGTGATGGTGCACAGGGTGCCTTCCGCATCACCGTAGCCATATCGGCTGCCGACATTCCGGGCATCGCCACGACGATTATGGATGTTGCGAGCAAGGAGCTCAAGCTCTCAGTGCGAGGCATCAACTTCAACCCCAAGGGCGACGGCACTGCCACGGCACAGCTCACCGTCGAGGTACCGAGCGTCGGCGTCGTGGAGATGCTGCTCCACTCGCTGCGTCGCGTCAAGGGCGTGAGGAATGTATATCGCGTAAATTAGTCTAACCCAAAACTCAGATAGCTATGTTAAACATCGATTTCGATTTCAAGAATTGCCCCTGGGGCGATAACCTAACCAGCTGTGCCATCACGGTTTGCGACCTCGACGGCGTGGTGCTCTACCAGAACAAACGCTCCATTGATGTCAATGGCGATGTGCGTGGCAAGTCTATGTTGCCCTGCCACTCTACGCGCTCACGCGAGATTATCCAGCGCCTCATCAACGAGGGCACAACCAACGCCTACACCATCCAGAAGGGCACACTCCGCAAGCTCATCTACCAGGCACCGTGGTACGAGCGTGGCGAGGTCAGTGGCCTTGTCGAATTCTCGCTCGAGATCCCCGAGGAGATGCCCCACTACATCAGAGGCTAACCTCACAACGGCACTTCGCCATATCAGGGGCTAACCTCGCAACGGCGCAAGGTGCCACATAAGGAGTTTGCACCTCTACACACAAAAATATGGGCTGTCCACACCGATGGACAGCCCATTAAATATATATATGTATGCCGTAGCCCTCACCTACTCATCGGTTCGGTTATGCACGCCCGCTCGCATTGGAATGCTCCGCGACACCACCGCACCCCCCCCATAATTTGGGCACAGGCTACGCAGCTCTACCGCTACTCTGCGCCCTGCTCGACCTGAGCATCACGCTTAGCACGCGCCTCCTTACGAATCTTAAGTGGCGTCTTTTTCAAGTACTTACGGCAGAAGAGTGCAAAGTGACCGTGGTTGGTGAAGCTATACATCTTGATGATGCTCTTAAGCGGCACATTGGTCTCGGTAAGCAGACGCTCAATCTCGACGATGCGCTGCTTCTGCATCCAGCTGTAAGGAGTATCGTGGAACTCCTGCTTGAACATATTATTAAAGTGCTGAATGCTGAAACCGCAGATGTCGGCAAGCTCCTCTACGGTCTTAACTCGTGGTGCGTTGTTTCGAACGAGCGACACGAACGACTGGTTACGGTCGAAGAGGTTGTAGAATGTACGGAGCTGAATCTGAGGTGAGTAGAAGAACTTGAAGATGACGAACATCTCCTTAATCTTGGCGCTATGCAAGTGGTTACAGTGCATTGCATTGCCGAGGTACATCTTCATTGACTCGAGCAGCAGGTTCATAGGCTCGTTCATTGCCACCTGCGTAAATTTGTAGTTTATCTTCTTGATCTTGCCGGCAATGCTATTAAACGGAATCATATCGCACGCCGCACCAGCAGCAATGAAGTGCGCCTTAACAATCTCTACATCGCTCAGAGCCGTAATCTCGTAGTGGAAAGCACGGAAGCAGAACACAAAGTGACCCTCGCGCACCACATAGTCGCGACGCTCCTCCGATGTAATCTCGAAGTTACCCTTCGTAAGGAAGAGAATGCGGTTAAAGTCACCGTGCTCAAAGACCAACTTATCACCCTCCTTGAGGGTAATCAGGGAGAATCCCGCTTCAGGCTCCAGGGCATATGAGTGACAAGTAGCTGGACAGTGGTTTGACATATATCTCGAATTTTTAGGTTAATATATCTCTATTTTTTACATATATTTCGTCTTACAAAGATACGCATAATAATTGAATGTCCAAGTTTTTCGGGCAAAAATATTAATAAAGTGTGTAAAAATTATTGTTTTGAGGTCTTTTTCGGCCCGAAAAAGACGCAATAACTCGGCTGTTTGGATATTTCCTTAGATGTTTTTGGACTGATTTTCCATTATTCGATGCAGCGCCTTCGACTCGGAATTGCCACAGAAGAGACACTATTATAACATAAGACGATGCCTACAACTCGCTACCAACCCACGACTTGCCGCCACGCCGCCGCACGATTTTACCACAACCTTCCGCCACGCCGCCGCACGATTTTACCACGATTTCCGCCACGCCGACGCACGATTTTACCACAACCTGCCGCCACTCCGACGACTGTAGGTGGGCTATGGTTCGAAGTTATGCCTGAGTACTACGGGCTGAGGGCGCTCCTCCTTGATGCGGCCAATCATCACATCGAGATAGGTCTGAATGTCGTCACGCAGGCGCTTGTATAGCGGGCAAGAGGTGTAGTTCTCGTTGTCGAGCAGCACATCGCGTATCGAGCGCAGCGTGTTGGTATAGTTCTGCAACTCGTTTTTCAGCGCCACACCCTCGACCTTCGAGTTGTGAATCTTGGCTACGGATAGCTGCCTGAGCTTATCGCACACGGCCGAAAGAAGAGGCATCATAACATTATCCATCAGCGTGTGGCCGTGCATAAAGAGGTAGCAGTTCTCCGCCTCCACGCCTCGCTTTGCAAGTTTCCCCGCCAATGCGCTAACATCCTCTTTTATAGCGCCATTATCGCGCTCCAGTGCCTCACATCTGCGCACCACATTACGCTCCAGCCACGCCAGCGTACCCTCGCCATTATGGCGAATATCGACATAGTTTAGGCGCACCGAGGCACGAAATTCGGCAAGCGTGAAGATATGCTCGCTGGACATCTGCGCCGAGTGCACATACCACAAAAATAGCGGGTAGATAATCCTCGAATACGAGGCCATAAAACGCACGAAGTCGAAGATGCGCGTGTCGTTCTTCGTCGCCTTGACGCAGACATTGTGTAGCGACGGCGCATAGCATAGGTAGTTCTCGGTTGCGTAGGTATAGGTATGAAACATATTCTCCGCCTCGAGTATCTCGCGTGACTGCTCCGTAGCGCCATCGAAGAGGTAGTCGAAGTCGGAATCGACGCACAGCAACACACTCTCCTTCTGCGTCTTACCTATCATCGACATAAGCACCTTCTTACCCTTTGGCAGGTCGTCGCGATTTGGCACCGATATCTCGAAACGCAGGTAGGGGTTGCGAAAATGGTCGAAGATACCACGCCAGAATGCCACATCCTCATACCCCTCGACGAATACGCGCACGAGGTGACGGTCGTCCTCTGGCGGGAGGATGTCGGGCAATCGCGTCGGGCTGTATGCCGTAAGATCGCGTCGGCGGTGAAAGCGTTTCTTAGGTTTCATATCGTAAAGTTACAAAAATTTTCTTAACTTTGTAGCTGACAGCGGGCAAAAGATTCGTTTCGCCCGCAAATAGTTACCCACTAAACCACTCGAGATATGTCCAACGATTGGAAGGAGCGTCTTGGGGTTGTCTTTTCGACCAACCCCGACTTTAGATACGAGACCACAGCCGAGGCCGAGGAGACCACCCTCGCACCCCAGCAGCAGAACCTCAAGATATGGCTTGACCGCCTCAAGGGTGGTCGTGTTGCCACCGTCGTGCGTGGCTTCGTAGGCAGCAGCGACGACCTTGCGGCGCTGGGCAAGGAGCTCAAGAAGAGTTGCGGCGTAGGCGGTACGGCCAAGGATGGCGAGATTATCATCCAGGGCGACCACCGCGACCGTGTCGTCGAGTTGCTCGTAAAGGCGGGTTACAAATGTAAGAAGGCCGGCGGTTAGCACACAACCTACTTAGCCGAACACCCGAGGCCCTAAATAAAAATACCTATACCACAGATGAATATAGAGCTGATTGTTGTTGGCAAGACCGATATGAAGGAGGTCGAGGCGCTGGTTGCGATGTACACCAAGCGCCTGAACCACTATGTGCGCTTTGCCATCACCACCATTGCCGATGTGCGCAACACCAAGAAGATGTCCGAGGCCGAGCAGAAGCGCCTCGAGGGCGAGGCCATACTGCGCCTTGTGAGCGACTCGGACCACCTTATGCTCCTCGACGAGCACGGTGCCGAGCTGCGTTCGATAGAGTTTGCCGAGCAGTTGCAGCGTCGTATGTCGTCGGGTGTCAAGCGCCTTGTCTTTGTCATCGGTGGCCCCTATGGCTTCTCAGATGCGGTCTACGGCAGGGCAAATAGCAAGCTCTCTCTTTCGCGTATGACCTACTCGCACCAGCTCGTCAGGGCCATCTTCACCGAACAGCTCTACCGTGCCTTCACCATCCTCAAGAACGAACCCTACCACCACGAGTAGCGCAACAACGAGGCACGCGACAAGGCACGCAACAAGGCACGCAACAAGGCACGCAACAAGGCACGCGACAGCGCACGCCTACACACAACAAGGGCTATCCGCACCACGCAGGATAGCCCTTATCATTTATATACTTAGCGCTCGCACCGAGCTTCACATTTCCACCCCTACAAGTCGCTATTCCACTCGCCATCAGCACCTTCGTAGATGATAGGGCGAGGGTCGTCGTAGCTCTTTAGCAGCTCGTATGCCTTGTATAGGTTGTAGCCATTGCCCGAGCTGTCGCCCGCAAGGCGGAAGGCGATGATGCAGATATGGTTCTGCGCACGACGATACATCGTCTCCACGCGTCTCAGGTAGTCATCCAGGAGCCAGGGCGCATTTGCTGGCGTGCCACCCACAGCACGGTCATCGCCACGCGAGGGTGACGATATGGCAGCGCAGTCGATGACATAGATGCCCACCTTGTCGCAAATATCGTAGTACCAGCGAGGCTGCGGATAGTCGGGCGTGAGGCAGTTGATGCCCTTGGCCTTGAGCGCCTTAATCTCCTTCTCGGTTGTCGCCCTGTCCGCCGCCGCATTATAACGCGACTTGTTGAGCGTTAGCGACTTATCAAATGCCGTGATATCACCCTCGTCGGTATAGCCGTAGTCGCCAAAGCCCACCTTGAGCGGTATATACTCCCAGAGGATGCCACTACGCTTGATGTATAGCATAAGATCGTATAGCTTAGGGTTTTGCGGCGTCCAGCGGTTAGGATTCGAGTGGTAAATCCACGGTGTAAAGCTCAGCGTATCGCGTGAATATCCCACCATCGGCAGGCCGTTGACGCTGTAATCCATCAGCTTGCCGTCGGGAGCATAAATATCATATCCCACCTCTATGGTCTCGTCTGTCGAGAAGGCGTTATCCACCACCACATCGAGCCTCAGCTGCGCGAAGCGGTCGAGCGAGTCAGGCACGAGGCGCACACGAAAGTCGTAGATGCCGAGCTTGCGCTGCGCAAAGATGTAGCAATTCGTAAACCTCTGTCGCTGCACCTCGGTTATATCTTCAGCCACCTCACCCATATAGGGCTCGTCGACAACGACCACCGCAAGTCTATTCTCGCCCTGCTCCAGGTATGGCGATATGAAGAACTCCGTAGGCGTGAACCTATCTACGGGTGCACTTATCTGCTTGCCGTTGATAAAGAGGGTGTAGTCGCCCCCGACGCTCTCCATATGGAGGTAGGCGTTGTAGTCGTTCCACGAGGCTGGCACCTCGATGCTCTGCTCATAGACGGCACGCACGGCACCCTCCTCAGCCTCGAAGCTTAGCTGTGGGTCTACGACGATGTGCTTATCTATGCCCGTGCGGAGGTCACGCTTGGCATCCTCACGCTTGTCGTAGCATATAAATTCGGAGCGTGCGACGCGTGCCTGCGCCTGCGCCGACACCTCAGCGAGCGAGCATAGCACCGCCGATAACAGGAGTAAATATATCGTTCTCATACTCTATTAACTCTAAATATGCACACAAAGGTATAAAAAAGTGGGAATTTACCGCCCGATTATAAAAAATTTAGTAATTTTGTGACCTACTATGGCGTTATGCCAAACGACCAAGAGCAAATAATAGATAAACAATATAGCAACTTATGAGACTTATTAGAATTGCCGAGATCCTCAAGCTCGAGGGCGACGGCAGAGAGATCACCGTAAAGGGCTGGGTAAGAACAAAGCGAGGCAACAAGAATGTAGCCTTCATCGCTCTTAACGACGGCTCGTGTGTGGGTAACATCCAGATCGTTGTAGACCTTGCGAAGTTCGACGAGGCACAGCTCAAGAGCATCACCACCGGCGCGTGCCTTCGCGTTGATGGTAAGCTCGTGGCATCACTTGGCGCTGGCCAGGGCGTAGAGGTTCAGGCCGACAGCATTGAGATCTACGGCACTGCCGACCCTGAGACATACCCACTTCAGAAGAAGGGACACTCGCTCGAGTTCTTGCGCGACATCGCCTACCTTCGTCCTCGTACCAACACCTTCGGTGCTGTGCTCCGCATCCGTCACGCTATGGCCTATGCCATCCACAAGTACTTCAACGACAAGGGCTTCTACTACCTCCACACTCCACTCATCACCGCATCGGACTGCGAGGGTGCAGGTGCTATGTTCAATGTATCGACCCTCGATATGAGCAACCCACCACGCACCGAGGAGGGCGCCGTAGACTACTCACAGGACTTCTTCGGCAAGCCTTGCAGCCTCACCGTATCGGGTCAGCTCGAGGGTGAGCTTGGTGCCTTGGCACTCGGTCAGATCTACACCTTTGGTCCTACCTTCCGTGCAGAGAACTCTAACACACCTCGCCACTTGGCGGAGTTCTGGATGATCGAGCCTGAGATGGCCTTCTACGAGCTTCAGGACGATATGGACTTGGCGGAGGACTTCCTCAAGTACCTCATCCGCTATGCGCTTGAGAACTGTCGCGAGGATCTTGAGTTTATGAACCAGATGTGGGACAAGGGCCTCTTGGAGCGCCTTCAGTTCGTCCTCGACAACGACTTCGTACGCCTCAACTATACCGACGGTATCGAGATTTTGAAGAACTCAGGCAAGAAGTTCGAGTTCCCTTGCGATTGGGGTTGCGACCTTCAGTCGGAGCACGAGCGCTACCTCGTTGAGGAGCACTTCAAGCGCCCTGTGATCCTTATCAACTACCCTAAGGAGATTAAGGCCTTCTATATGAAGCAGAACGAGGACGGCAAGACCGTACGCGCTATGGATGTATTGTTCCCACAGATTGGCGAAATCATCGGTGGTTCGGAGCGTGAGGCCGACTTTGGCAAGCTTTGTGCAAGAGTTGATGAGTTAGGTATGAGCCGCAAGGAGCTTTGGTGGTACCTCGACACTCGTCGTTGGGGTTCAGCGCCACACTCTGGCTTCGGCTTGGGCTTCGAGCGCTTGTTGCTCTTCGTTACAGGTATGGCTAACATCCGCGATGTGATTCCATTCCCTCGTACACCAAAGAACGCTGAGTTCTAAGCCGTAAACGCCTAATAAGCGGTCGACCTCTGGCCGACCGTTTATTGTTTTAATATTATACATTGGTAGACTTATGGCAAACAGACTTCAACAAACCATATCGCTGCAAACCAAAATATCGCCGCAGCAGATACAGATGATTAAACTCCTGGAACTCCCCACGATGCAGCTCGAGGAGCGCATCAAGCGTGAGATCGAGGAGAATATCGTGTTGGAGGAGGATGCCGAAAACAGCTCATCAAGCGAGAACGACGAGCTGCCCGAACGCATATCAGTAGAGGAGTACCTCGGCAAGGAGGAGGACACACCCTCCTACAAGGCACGCGTCAACAACTTCTCGAAGGACGACAAGCAGCGCCCCGTCTACATCACCGAGGGCCACTCACTCGGTGAGTCGCTCATCGAGCAGCTACGCTTCCGCTCGCTCAGCGAGGAGGATATGGTGGTAGCAGCATATATCGTGGGCAGCATCGACGACGACGGCTACCTGCGTCGCGACATCAACTCCCTGAGCGACGACCTCGCCTTCACGCGAGGTATGGATGTTAGCGCCGAGGATATCGAGCGCGTGCTTGGCATCGTGCAGGAGCTCGAGCCCGCGGGTATCGGTGCCCGCACGCTGCAGGAGTGCCTCACGCTCCAGATGCAGCGCCAGAACCTCGACAGCGACGCTAAGCGTCTGGCACACAAAATCATAAACCACCACTTCGAGGCCTTCGTCAAGAAGCACTACGAGCGCCTTATCGCGCGCCTCGGTGTTGGCGAGGATGAGTTCCGCGACGCCATCGACCACATCCGCAGCCTCTCGCCTAAGCCTGGCAACTTGTATAGCGATGTGGGTATCGACGCCACGCCCTATGTCACGCCCGACTTCCTGCTCGACACGAGCGACGGCACTATGCGTCTGAGCCTCAACACTTCGGGCATCCCCGAGGTGCGCATCTCACGCCGCTATCGCGATATGATACGCGATATGGTCGCCCCCGACGGCACCGTCAAGGCCGAGGATAAGGAGGCGGTGCAGTTCGTCAAGTCGAAGATCGACTCGGCCAAGTGGTTCATATCGGCTATCAAACAGCGCCACGACACCCTTATGCGCACGATGCAGACCATTCTCGAGTTCCAACGCGACTACTTCCTCGATGGCGACAAGAGCAAGCTCAAGCCTATGATTCTCAAGGATATCGCCGACCGCACGGAGCTTGATGTGTCGACCATCTCGCGCGTGGTTAATAGCAAGTATGTGCAGACGCACTTCGGCATCATCCTGCTCAAGTCGCTCTTCTCCGAGGGTATGCAGACCACCTCGGGCGAGGAGGTGTCGAGCCACGAGATTAAAACCATCCTTGCCGAGTGCATCGACAACGAGGACAAGCGCCACCCGCTTACGGACGAGAATCTTATGGATATCCTCAACGCCAAGGGCTACTGCATCGCCCGCCGCACCGTAGCGAAATATCGTGAGATGCTCGACATCCCCGTCGCCCGTATGCGCAAGCAGATTTAGCGGATGAAATTCGCAAATCCGCTCTTTGATAAGGGAACTTTTTTTGCAGCAAGAGGAGCTACATCTTCATAATATAAGCGGATGGGTAGTACCCTTTAGCACTACCCATCCGTCTATTTGATTAAGAGGCAAAAGATGCCCGCACTTAACACAACTAATATGTTGCCTTAATCTCCTCATAAAACTTAGCGTAAACGGTCAGATAATACGGTACCAACCAAAGCATTGGAATGAAGAGAAGGAACATCGACAAAATACTAAGACCAACATAACCGAGGGTG
>JAGBTP010000023.1 GCA_017631255.1 Alistipes sp. | reverse complement strand
GAAGGATAAACCTATCTAAGCGCGAGACCTAATTTGTTGTTAGAAGGTAGTAGATGTGGTCTCGATAAAGAGAAAGAGCGGATGGGACATACTATGCGTATTTCCCATTCGCTCTTTGGATTGAGAGGCCGCAGATACTGCCTTATCACTACAAAATAATAGTTGTCAGAATGGGTTAGATGTGGTCTCGATAAAGAGAAAGAGCGGATGGGACATACTATGCGTATTTTCCATTCGCTCTTTGGATTGAGAGGCCGCAGATGCTGCCTTATCACTACAAATTATTTGTTGTTAGAAGGTAGTAGATGCAACGCTCGGCAAAAAAATGCGGATGGGCTGTACTATGATGTACTGCTCATTCGCATTTGATTTTGTTAGCGGCAGCAGATGCTGCCTTATCACAACAAATTCCTTATCACAACAAATTATGTGAATGACTGCATCTCAATAAGGTGAGCATAGATGCCGCCTTTATCTAACAGCTCTTGGTGCGTACCCTCCTCAGCGATGCGACCCTGGTCGAGGACATAGATGCGGTCGGCATTATAAATAGTGCTGAGGCGGTGGGCGATGACGATAGAGGTACGACCCTTGAGGAGGTTGGTGAGGGCCTCCTGAACGAGCTTCTCGCTCTCAGTATCGAGGGCTGAGGTGGCCTCGTCGAGGATGAGAATCTCAGGATTCTTGAGCACGGCACGAGCGATGCTAACACGCTGGCGCTGACCACCTGAGAGCTTGGTGCCTCGGTCACCGATATTGGTATCGTAGCCCTCGGGGCTTCTCATAATAAAGCTATGTGCGTTCGCCACCTTAGATGCCGCTACGACCTCGTCGTGCGTAGCGGTGGGGCGGCCCATAAGGATGTTACCCTCGATGGTATCGTTGAAGAGCACCGTCTCCTGTGCCACGATGCTCATACGGCGGCGCAGCGACTCCTGCTTATACTCGCGCACAGAGACACCATCGAAGAGCACATCGCCCGCAGTGACATCGTAGAAGCGGGGCACAAGCTCGCTGAGCGTCGACTTACCACCACCCGAAGCTCCCACGAGGGCCACGGTCTCGCCCTTGCGTATTTTGAGGCTTATGTCGTTGATAACATCGCGTTGGCCATCGTACGAGAAGCGCACATTACGCAGCTCGATAGACTCCTTAAGTCCCTCAAACTCACGAGCATCGGCACTATCACGCACGCCACTCTCTGTATCGAGGAGCTCAAAGATACGCTCACCGGCAGCCACACCCTGGTTGATGTTGGCAAACTGGTCGATAAAGGAGCGGAGCGGGCGTGTGATCTGCGAGAAGGCGGCGATGAAGGCGATGAAGCCAGCACCCGTAACCAGACCCTCACTTACGAGCGTACCACCAAAGACAAGGATTACGGCCACCGCCGTGATGCCCAAGAACTCGCTCATAGGCGATGCGAGCTGCTGGCGGCGCGCCATAGAGATAAGCAGGTTCGACATATCGGCATTGATGCTGCGGAACCTATCGACGATGAAGCTCGTAGCGTTGTAGCCCTTGACAATCTTCATACCCGACAGCGACTCGTCGAGCACCGACACAAGGTCGCCCATACGCTCCTGACCCCTCTTTGCGGGGTGGCGCAGGCGCTTGACGATGCCACCGATGATGACGCCGACGATAGGCAGGAAGATGATGGCAAAGAGCGAGAGCTGCCACGAGATGCCAATCATAAGAACCATATAACCGATGATGAGGAATGGGTCGCGGAAGGCAACTTGCAAGGTGTTGGTGATGCAGAACTGCACGACCATAACATCCTGCGTAATTTTCGACATAATATCGCCCTTGCGCTGGTCGCTGAAGAAGCCCACATTCATATCCACCACATGGGCAAAGATTTCGTCACGCATACGCTGTACGGTGTTGATTCTCAGGTGCTCCACGGTCATTGCCGAGGCGTAGCGGAAGAGGTTGCTAAGCAGGTTCATAGCTATGGTCACACCACCCAGCAGAGCAAGGAACTTAATCTGCTGAAAGTGCTCACCGAAGCTCACCGTATAGAAGTACGACAATATGGCGTTGAAGCCCTCCTGGTTGAACTCCAGCGCTGGGAACGAATAGAGGGGTACGAACTCAAAGCCGCCATCCTCGGAGAACATAGCGTTGAGGATGGGGATGATCATCGCATAGTTAAAGGTATTAAACACGGCGTGCAACGCTGCAAAGAAGAAGTATGGCACGGTGTATCGACTCAGCGGCTTTGCGAAGCTCAGCAGTCGGAAATAGGTCTTTATCATTGTTTGTTATATTAAAAGGTGGTGAAGAGAATCACCACCTTACAAATTCTTGGGACAAGGAATATGAAGGCGGCTTACAACATACCCTCTTTCGAATACTCCTTAATACACTCCTCGTAGTATTTCAGCGTCTCCTCCATAGTTTTGAAGGACTTGCCACCAGCGGCATTCTTATGGCCGCCACCGTGGAAGTAGCGCTGCGCAAAGATGTTGACATCGATGTTGCCACGCGAGCGCAACGACACACGAATGAAGTCGCTATGTTCGGTGAACATTGCCGACATCTTCATCTTCTTAATCGTGAGCGGGTAGTTCACAAAGCCCTCGGAGTCGCCCTGCTGGAACCAGAAGCGGCGCATCTCGTCGGCAGTGATTGACATATGTGCCACGGTGCCGTTGTGAAATATCTTCATCTTGCGGTTGATGACATAGCCAAAGAGGCGGGCACGACCCTCGCTGAAGGAGTTGTAGACGAAGTTATGTATGTCGGGAATCGAGATACCCTTGCCGGCCAGCACCGACACCACACGAAAGACATCGGGTGTGACGCTCGAGAAGGCAAAGTTACCCGTATCGGTCATCATACCCACGAAGAGGTTTTCGGCCATCGTGCTTGTTATGCGCTCGACGCCATACATCGCCTCGACGAGGAGTGCCACGAGGTAGCAGGTGCTCGACGCTGCGGGGTAGGATACCATAATATCGAAATCCTCGTTGGGGTCGAGGTGGTGATCTACGAGTACACGCTTGGCGTGCTGGTTCGAGTCGATGAGCTCGCTCAGACCCTCGAGACGCGACATAGTGTGGAAATCGAGGCAGAAGATGATGTCGGCACCCTTAACTGAGGCCTCGGCACGACCTTCGCTATCGCTCTTATAGTTGATGATACCCTCGCAACCGGGCATAAAGTCGAGGTAGTAGGGGTATTTGTTAGGTACGATACAGGTGACATTGTGACCCTCGCTTTGCAGAACCTCTGCCCAGGCGAGTGACGAACCCACAGCATCGCCATCGGGATTTGTATGTGATAGAATCACGATACGCTGTGGCGTGCTTAGAAGAGCCTTTAGCTCTTCGATCTTATTTATTCCTATCTGCATAATAGATGTGTTATGCCTAAAACATCGCAAATATACTAATTTTTCAATTAATTAGCAATTTTCATAATTAGTAATTCGATTTTGCAGCTCGATAGGGCAGTGTGGGTATTATGGTAGGTATTATGGCGGTATTATGATGTTTTTATTATTTCACTCCTTTGGCTCGATTATCCTTCGAGCCTTTATTCTCGATTCTTCGAGCCCTTATTCTCGTTACTAAATAGAGCGGCAGCTCCTCTCTTATGCACTCCGGACCACCGGGGAGGTCTCGCCCCGATGAAAATTTTGGGGTGATGGCGGCGAAGTTGTTAACAGATGTTTTTTATTTTTTTATACTTATATTAATAATTAATTAAAAAAGAATAATAATAATAGCTGTTGATTGTGTTGATAACTCCAACTGCGGGCCTTTATCAACAATTTCCGTATTTTTCGTTTAATAATTTTTTTGTGTAAAAGCCTTAAAAATAAAAAGATACAAAAATAATTAACAACTGTCAACAAGATGTATCAACACTTTTAGATTTTGATTTATTAATTTTGGATGTTGATAAACAAGAGAAAAATTAGAAAATGGTGTTGATAGAAAATATACTCTTTTTACTTGCAAAAAAGAGACGGCCGTATATACAACGGCCGCCCCTTACGATGCAAATTTATTTTTCAAAACTTTCCGAAAACTTATCAACCTACTTTTTAACACTCCGCAGGTAGCTTTTCAACAACCTTGGCAGCGATAGCGGCATAGTACTCCTCAACCCTCGGATCGTAGCCGCCAGCAGGGCGTCCCTCGTCGCCACCATCCATAATAGATTGTATGATAGGTACTTGGCCTAAGAGGTCGATACCCGTAACCTCGGCATAACGCTTAGCACCGCCATTGCCAAAGAGGTAGTAACGGTTATCGGGTAGCTCCTCAGGCGTAAACCACGCCATATTCTCCACAATGCCCAACACCGGAATGTTGACCTGCGGATGGCGGAACATCTCAACACCGCGCACAACATCGGCTACGGCAACCTGCTGTGGCGTAGAGACAATCACCGAACCCGATATTTTCAGCTCGTTGATAATCGACAAATGGATGTCGCCCGTACCTGGAGGAAGGTCAACAAGCAAGTAGTCGAGCTTGCCCCAGCGTGTCTGGTGGATGAGCTGGTGCAGGGCGTTGGTGGCCATACCGCCACGCCACATAAGGGCGTCATTGGGGCGTATGAAGAAGCCGATAGACATAATCTTAATGCCGAGTGACTGCGCTGGGATGATGAAGTCGTGACCCTGCTCGTCCCTCTCAGCATCGGGCATATAATTCTCCACACCGAACATCTTGGTCTGCGAAGGACCGTAGATGTCGGCATCGAGGATACCAACATTATAACCCCTCTGGCGCAGGGCTACGGCAAGGTTTGCCGTAACGGTAGACTTACCCACGCCACCCTTGCCCGAGGCGATAGCCACGATGCGTGTGATGTCGGTGGTGGTGGTGACATTCTCCTGACGGCGTGGCTTAGGAGCTGCCTCGCGCACGATGACCATAGCCTTATTATCGGGATATGCCGCTGCGAGGGCCTCCTCGACCTGACGCTTGATTTTCTGAGTAAAGGGGTCGCGCGCCTTCTGGAAGCGGAGGGTGATGGCGATGGAGCCATCCTCGCCCATATCGGCACGATCGACAAAGCCGCTATTGACGATGTTGTCGCCCGTTTCGGGGTGTATGATTTGGCGCAGTAGCGCCTCTAACTGTTCGTTCATTGATGTTACTGTTTCTACAAATTAAAGCTCGATATGAACATCACCTGGGAGGAGCATCTGTGTGCCTGTGGCGGTGAAGAGGTGTGGGACATCGCGCACGAGGGCGTTGATCTCCTCACCATATATATTATAGTTCAAGCCCCACTGCTTTGCAAGGACCATACCTGTGGACATAATCCACTGCTCGAATGGCGATACCTCGGCTACAAACTCGTAGAGCTGGTGCTGCTCGTCGATGTCGGCAAGCTCGCGTGCCTTAGCCACTGCGGCGTTGAGGCCACCAATCTCGTCCACGAGGCCTATCTCCTTAGCCATTGTGCCGCTCCAAACACGACCCTCTGCAACCTCGAGTACAGACTCGATAGGGAGGTTACGACCCTCAGCTACATGCGAGGTGAAGGTGCCGTAAATAGCCTCAACCGAGTTGTTAAACTGTGCGCGCTGCTCAGGTGTGAGGCTCTTGAATGGCGAGATGTTACCTGCCGATGGTGAGGTGCCTGCCGAGTCGAAGTTAACGCCTACACGCTCGCTGAGGAAGCCACCAAGCGATGGGAACATAGCAAATACACCGATAGAGCCTGTGAGCGTAGTTTTGTCGGCGAAGATGTAGTCGGCAGGGGCTGAGATGTAGTAGCCACCGCTGGCTGCCATACCACCCATTGATACCACTACGGGCTTAGTCTCCTGGAGGAGAATCATCTCGCGCCACGCTACCTCCGACGCGAGGGCTGAGCCACCAGGTGAGTTGACACGCATAACGACCGCCTTGGTATTATCATCGAGGCGTGCCTGACGAAGCTCTGCGGCCAGGCGTGAGCCATATACCGAGCCATCCTCGTACTTGTTGCCGTCGACAATCTGACCATCGGCATAGATGATGGCGATGAGGGGCGACGAGATAAACTCGGTAGCACCGTGCTGACCGATAGATGCTGATGGCAGGCCGAGGTTATTCGACGCAATATACTCACCAAGCGAGATATAGTTGTGCAATTTGAAGTCGTTGCGGTCGACGCCATAGTTGTCGTAGAGGGTGTTGAGGTAGTCCTCGTGCGCTACGGCATCAATCAAGCCAAGCTCAAGGGCCCTCTTAGGCGAGCTAACGGCGAGGTTGTAGGCGTAGTCCTTCAACACCTCGGCGCTGAGACCACGGCTGGCAGCTACATCGTCGCAGATGCTATCCCAGATAGAGTTAGCAAGTGCGAGGCTCTGCTGGCGGTTGGCATCCGACATCTTGTCGAGGATGTAAGGCTCAACAGCGCTCTTGAACTTGCACGACGCTGGGCGGAATACCTCGTACTTAACACCGAGCTTGTCGAGCAGAGGCTTGAAGAAGGTGGTGCTGAGCGACAGACCGTGCCACTCGAGGTCGCCCTCAGGGTTGAGGATAACCTGGTCGGCTACCGAGGCCAGGTAGTAGCTCGACTGCGAGTAGGTGTCGTTGTAGGCAACGACAAACTTACCCGACTCCTTGAACTTATTGATGGCCTCGCGCAACTCCTCGATGTTCGAGATGTCGACAGAGCCGTCGCCCTCGGCCTTGATGCAGATACCCTTGATGTTAGGGTCGTCGGCAGCCTTCTCGAGGGCTGAGAATACATTTACCATAGTGATGCTGCTCTCGATAGAGGCGGCCATAGGGTTGAAGCTACCCATAAGCGACGACATTGGCGAGTCGACGATATTCTCGTTGAGGTCGATGCGGAGGATGCTCTCGCTGCTAACCTCGGTGGTGCTGCCACTCATAAGCGATGCGATAGAGCCTACGAGGATACCCACAGATACCACGACGATAAGCACGATACCCGCTATCCAAGCGAATAACGATGCCATAAAGGTCTTAAAAAAACTCATACTGTTACTTTTTTAAGGTTAAACTATATTTTTACTCTTTTCCTTTTATCTGTTTCAATTATCTCGATGCCAGCGCATTACCTCTTAACTAAGCCGCTACCTTCCCCAACTCTCGCGGTCAAGCGAGCGGAAGCCTGCCTCTACCTCCCCCAACTCTCGCGGTCAAGCGAGCGGAAGCCTATGGCCTCGGAGATATGACTTGGCTCGATACTCTCCTTGCTGTCGAGGTCGGCGATGGTGCGTGCCACCTTGATTATGCGGTCGTAGGCGCGTGCCGACAGGTTGAGGCGCGCCATTGCCACCTCCAGCAGCGCAGAACACTCCTTGCTCAGCGGCGCAAAGTGGCGCAACATAGAGCTGTTCATCATAGCATTGCAGTGTATGTCGAGACCCTCGAAACGCCTAAGCTGTATGTTGCGAGCACGAACAACCCTCTCGCGTATCTCCCTGCTCGTCTCGCCTCGCTCCTCAGAGCTCATATCGGCAATCGAGACGGGCACCACCTCGATATGTATGTCGATGCGGTCCATCAGCGGGCCCGATATGTGCGACATATAGCGGTGTACCGTTGCTGCTGAGCAGCTACACTCCTTCGTCGGGTGGTTGTAGTAGCCGCAGGGGCAGGGGTTCATCGAGGCGATGAGCGTGAAGTTGGCGGGGTAGTCCACCGAGTAGCGGGCACGAGAGATGGTGATATGCTTATCCTCGAGTGGCTGGCGCAGCACCTCCAACACACTGCGCCCAAATTCGGGCATCTCGTCGAGGAAGAGAACACCGTTGTTTGCCAGCGACACCTCACCCGGCTGTGGCGACTGTCCGCCACCGATGAGGGCTACTTGCGATGTCAGGTGGTGCGGGGCTCGGAACGGACGCTCGGTGATGAGTCCCTTGTGCGCACCTATCTTACCCGCTACGGAGTGTACCTTCGTGGTCTCGAGTGCCTCCTCGAGGGTCATAGGTGGAAGTATGGAGGGCATACGGCGTGCGAGCATCGTCTTACCCGAACCTGGTGCGCCCACCATAATGACATTATGTCCTCCCGCAGCGGCAATCTCGAGGGCGCGCTTCACAAGGTGCTGACCCTTGACATCGGCAAAGTCCTCACGATAGATATCCTCGTTACCCTCCTCGCTTTGGGCGATGATGTTTTCGGCAGGGGTGTAGGGCATCCGTCCAGCGAGTATCTCGCATAGCTCCGTTAGTGAGCCTATGGCTACGCACTCAATGCCCTCAACCACAGCACCCTCCGAGATATTCTCCTCGGGCATAAATACGCGCTTCAGCCCCTTAGCGCGCGCCATAGCAACGAGTGGCAGCACACCCTTTATAGGGCGCAGACGACCGTTGAGCGATAGCTCGCCTATGAACATCGACTCCTCAAGCATCGAGGTTGTGAGCTGCTCCGTGGCTATAAGTATTCCCACGGCAATGGCCAGGTCATACTGCGAGCCCTCCTTGCGCAGGTCGGCAGGGGCGAGGTTGACGACCGTCTTTTTGGCCAGGAGCTTGTAGCCCGAATTCTCGAATGCGGCCTGTATTCGCTCGTGACTCTCCTTTATTGTGTTGTCGGGCAGGCCCACGATAAAGAGCCCTATGCCACCACTCGAGACATTAACCTCGGCGGTGACACTCACAGCATCAATGCCTGCGATAGCTCCCGTATGTACCTTTACGAACATTTTTTCTAACTTTTCATTTTCTACACTTCCTACACTTCCTACCCTTCCTACCCTTCCTACCCTTCCTACCCGTGGGGGTGTGGGCGAGGGGTAGTTTTTTGGGTGCTTGCCTAACCACCTATTGCCCTCCCTACCCGTGAAGGTGTGGGGGCACGGGGTTTGTTTGGTAGGTGTAGCAATCAATGTGTGTTACTCGTTGCTCACTACCGACCCCAAAAGTTCAGTAGTAGGTTTGTTTTCCTGACTACTATATTACCCTTCCTACCCGTGAAGGTGTGGGGTTGTTTTGGGGTCTTTGCCTAACCACCTATTGCCCTTCTTACCCGTGAAGGTGTGGGCGAGGGTTTGTTTTGGGTTGGGCAATCAATGAGCGTTACTTGTTGCTCACTACTGCCCCTCAAAAGTTCAGTAGTAGGGGTGTTGTCTCTTGACTACTATATTACCCTTCCTACCCGTGGGGGCGTGGGGTTGTTTTGGGTGTGGTAATCAATGAGCGTTACTCGTTGCTCACTACCGACCCCAAAAGTTCAGTAGTAGGGGGCTTGCCTGACCACTATATTGCCCTTCCTACCCGTGGGGAGAGGGGTTTGTGTTGGGAGTTTTCCTAACCACCTATTGCCCTTCCTACCCGTGAAGGTGTGGGGGCGTGGGGTTTGTGTGAGGAGTTTTCCTGACCACTACATCACCCGTTAGAACGGTCTGTCGTCCTCCTTCGATGGTGGGAGGGGTGCCGGCTGGGGGGCGAGGTCGAACTCGTTAGGTACACCGCCCATCATACCCGTTGGGGCGATGCCCATAGGGGGCATTGCGTTGCCGCTCGACGAGAAGTCGTCGTAGGTCTCCTCCTGGCGGTAGCCTCCCGTAGTGTTCATTGCCGTAGCGGTAACAGAGGCGTCGGCATCGGCAAACTTCGCCTGCTCCTTGATGAAACGCAATGGCACATCGGTAACCTCACCGTTACGGTGCTTAGCAATGATAATCTCGGCCATACCCGCGGTCGACATATTATTCTCGTCCGTAGTCAAACCATAGTACTCGGGTCGGTGGATGAAGGCTACAACATCGGCATCCTGCTCGATAGCTCCCGACTCTCGAAGGTCGGAGAGCTGTGGGCGCTTCGTGCCACCACGGTTCTCGACATTACGGCTCAGCTGCGACAGTGCGATGATAGGCACATTGAGCTCCTTGGCGATGGCCTTGAGCGTACGCGAGATGAGCGACACCTCCTGCTCACGATTGCCTCGCGTATCGGGCGTAGAGGCGGTCATAAGCTGCAAGTAGTCTATAATAATGAGCTTAATGTCGTGCTGCGTCTTGAGGCGGCGTGCCTTAGAGCGGAACTCAAACACGGAGAGCGCCGGCGTATCGTCGACATAGAGTGGTGCGCGACCCAGCTCCACGGTATTTGCCTCGAGGTGGGCCCACTGCGCTGCTGAGAGGTTACCCGTACGCAGGTCCTTGGAGTTGAGCTGCGTTTCGGCCACGATAAGTCGGTTCATAAGCTGCACCGACGACATCTCAAGTGAGAAGAAGGCAACAGGGGTCTTAAACTCGACGGCCATATTTCGCGCCATAGTAAGCACGAAGGCGGTCTTACCCATAGATGGTCGTGCGGCGATGATGATGAGGTCCGAGGGCTGCCAACCGAGGGTCACGCTATCGATATCGGTGAAGCCCGAACGCACACCGTTATACTCGCCAGCGGTCTTTGCCGCCTCCTCAATCTGTGCCAACGCCTTGCGCAGGATGTCGGACGAGGCCTGCACCGAGCGCTTGACATTACCCTCCGACACGCGGAATATCTCTCTTTCGGCAAAGCCGATAAGCTCCGTAACATCGACCTCCTCGTCGTAGGAGCGGCGCTGAATCTCGGTAGCTGAGCGAATGAGCTCACGCTGCACATACTTCTGTGCGATGATCTTTGCGTGGTACTCGATATGTGCTGCCGAGGCCACCTTCTGCGTCAACTCGGCGAGGTATGCCGTACCGCCCACCTTGTCAATCTCCTTGCGCGACTTGAGGCGCTCGTTGACGGTGTAGAGGTCGATGGCCTTCATCTCGAACGAGAGCTCCTGGATAGCCTGGAAGATTATGCGGTGCTCCTCGAGGTAGAAGGTTTCGGCCTTGACATACTCCTGCACATCGATGATGGCATCCTTCTCGAGCATCAGGGCGCCGAGTACGGCCTGCTCGAGCTCGATGGACTGCGGAGGTATGGTGCCGTCGATGCCCGTAAGTTGGCTGAAGGCCTCGCTATTGTTGGTCGATGGTTTTTTATATTGCTTTGCCATAAAAGGTTTCGTTTTTCGAGAGAGATGAAAACATCCACAAATTTAACGATTTTTTCCAGAATCGCAACTATTTTCTTGCTGCAAGTTATTACGAGTTGTTTTTAAGTTGTAAACACCTTGCTGTTGATAACGCAAAAAGGTCACAATATTATACGAGCAGATGCGGCATTGCGGAGCGAAAAATGGGGGTCGGTGAGCCAAAAACGGCATACTTTTGGCGCGGTGTAGGGCGGGAGTAGGGTAGTGGTGGGGGAGAAACAAATAGTGGCATAGTTTCTGCTTATAGCCTGATAATTAGGAGTTATGGGGGTTTTAGGGTCTCTTGCCTCGGGTGGCGCATCACTAAATGTGGGGAGGCGGCGAGGCTCTTCTGTGGTGCGTGGATAGCCATATATGGTGAAAAGTGATTTTCGGAGTAAAAAAAGTTATAAAATTTTTTGGTCACGCAGAAAAAAAGTTATTACCTTTGCTGATAGAAAAACAAAAACCAATAAGCAACAACAATAAAAACTTAAAAGATATATAATATGGATAAAGAGATGAAATGTCCGTTCAACCACGGCAAGATGAGTGACAACACACAGATGCCTCAGGGCGCAAATACATCGGTTCACAGCTCGGTAATGGGTTGGTGGCCAGAGGCACTCAACCTCGACATCCTCAGCCAGCACGACCGTAAGACAAATCCCAACGACTCGGATTTCAACTATCGTGAGGCCTTCAAGAGTCTCGACCTCGATGCGCTGAAGGAGGACCTCAAGAAGCTAATCAACACGCCACAGGATTGGTGGCCAGCCGATTGGGGTACATATGGTGGCCTTATGATTCGTATGGCTTGGCACTCGGCAGGCACATACCGCACATTCGATGGTCGTGGTGGTGCTGGCACGGGAAATCAGCGCTTTGCGCCGCTCAACAGCTGGCCAGATAATGTCAACCTCGACAAGGCGCGCCGTCTGCTGTGGCCTATTAAGAAGAAGTATGGTAACAAGATTTCGTGGGCCGACCTGATGATTCTCGCAGGTAATATGGCCTACGAGTCGATGGGTTTCAAGCCTCTCGGTTTTTCAGGCGGTAGAGAGGATATCTGGCACCCAGAGAAGGATATTAACTGGGGTAACGAGAACGAGTGGCTCGCACCTACTAAGAATCGCTACTCGGACGACAAGGAGCGTAAGTCGCTGGCTAAGCCTCTGGCGGCGGTGCAGATGGGTCTCATTTATGTCAACCCTGAGGGTGTTGACGGCGTGCCCAACCCGCTCAAGACGGCAAAGGATGTGCGCCTCACATTCCAGCGTATGGCGATGGACGACGAGGAGACCGTGGCACTGATCATCGGTGGTCATACCGTAGGTAAGGCCCACGGTAATGGCGACGCCTCGAAGCTCGGTGCAGCACCTGAGGCAAATACTCCCGAGGGTCAGGGCCTTGGTTGGATGAACCCCGACAAGCGCAAGGGTCACATCGTAACAAGTGGCCTTGAGGGCGCCTGGACAACGCATCCCGACCGCTGGAACCACGACTACCTCCACCTGCTGCTCAACTACGAGTGGGGCTTGGAGCGCAGCCCAGCAGGAGCGTTGCAGTGGGAGCCTATCGACATCCGTGAGGAGGATATGCCGCTCGATGCACATATTGAGGGTGTACGCCGCAACCCTATGATGACCGATGCCGATATGGCTCTGAAGTTCGACCCCGAGTACCGCAAGATTTGCGAGCGCTTCTACAAGGATCCTAAGGCTATGGAGCAGGCCTTCGCTCGTGCGTGGTTCAAGCTCACACACCGTGACCTCGGCCCTAAGAGCCGCTATATCGGTAACGATGTGCCTGCCGAGGAGTTCATCTGGCAGGACCCCGTACCAGCAGGTAACTACAACATCTCGGAGGAGCAGATCGATGCCCTCAAGAAGCGACTCCTCGAGTGCGGCCTAACGCGTCAGGAGATGATCGCTACGGCGTGGGATAGCGCCCGCACCTTCCGCTCATCGGACTACCGTGGTGGTGCCAACGGCGCCCGCATACGCCTCGCACCACAGCGTGACTGGGAGGCTAACGAGCCTGAGCGCTTGCAGCGTGTCCTCGCAGTACTCGAGAGCGTAAAGCAGAGCCTCGACTTCGAGATTAGCATCGCCGACCTCATCGTGTTGGCAGGTACCGCAGCCGTGGAGGCAGCAGCTAAGGATGCCGGCGTAGATATCCGCATACCATTCGCTCCGGGTCGTGGTGATGCCACCGAGGAGATGACACACGCCGCATCGTTCGAGTACCTCGAGCCACGCCACGATGGCTTCCGCAACTACTTGCAGTGCGGTATGGATAAGCGCACGGAGCACCTCCTCCTCGATCGCGCACAGCTTATGGGGCTCACAGCCCCTGAGATGACAGTGCTCATCGGCGGTATGCGTGTCCTGGGCGCCAACTATGCCAACACCAAGTACGGCGTCTTCACCGATCGTGAGGGTGTCCTCTCTAACGACTTCTTCGTCAACTTGACCGATATGCGTTATAATTGGATACCTACCGAGGAGGGCCTCTACGACATCGTCGAGCGCCACTCAGGCCAGAAGCGCTGGAGCGCCACACGCGTCGACCTTGTCTTCGGCTCGAACTCTATCCTCCGCTCTTACTGCGAGTTCTACGCCCAGGACGACAACCTCGAGAAGTTCGTCCGTGACTTCGCCAAGGCGTGGGTTAAGGTGATGAATAGCGACCGTTTCGACTGCGAAGCTGTCTAATAAGGCTCCTTTGGCGTTGCACTCGCACTCAAGACGCTCATTTACTCAAAGTAAACTCCGCTCTTTCGTGCCTCGTGCGCCTAAAATTAGTACTTGTTATACAACTTCTTAACACTGCGAGACTGCCCCATCGGGGTAGTCTCTCTTTTATTTTTGTTTACCTATACCCGCGTCTATACCCACGCTACTTACCCACGCCACTTACTCCCCCTGTCCCTCGTCATCGCGGGTAGCCCCCACGACCTCGCTCGCCCGTCTCCCCGTCATCGCGGGTAGCTGTGCCCTCCTCACGCCCGCCTGAGAATTAAGTGTAATTACAGTCACTTCAGGATTGACACCGATTCTGAATGGAGCAGTACAACCAAGACCGACATTGATATAAAGCGTCTGTTCTCCACAATCATATCTGCCAGCAACCTCTTTGAACGAGAATGTTGCAGGAGTCCACCCGAATATCCTTATTTGGGCGTTATGTGTATGCCCCGAGAGCGTAAGCGGAATATCCGTATCGGGTACAACTTCGGCTTTCCAGTGGCTTGGGTCGTGCGAGAGAAGAATCCTAAATCCATTAGTTCCGTCCATCGCTCTCTTTAGGTCGCCTTGATGAATCGTAGGAAATCCTTGTTGGCTAAAATTTGCGTTGTCAACTCCTATGAATGTAATCTTAGAACCATCCTCAGCCTCTATGACTCTGTTTTCGTTTCTGAGTAGAGTCCAGCCAAGAATATTTTTTTGGAAATCCACTAAATCTTCAACAGCTTTGTTTTTGTCAAGGTTGCGGTCGAAACCATATATCATAAAATCGTGGTTACCCAACACAGACAATACCCCATATTTTGCATTCATTGTTCTGAGAATGTCTGCATAAGGCTCGGCCTCGCTTCTTCCTATGGTTACCATATCTCCAGTGAAACATATCAAGTCGGGAGAGTGGCTGTTGATTTCATCTATAAATTTCTTAAATTTTTCTGGAGAATCATCAAATGTCGATAAATGCAAATCTGAAATATGCACAATCTTGAAGCCATTAAACGCCTGCGGTATATCCTTGTGGGCATACTCTACTTCGATTGATTCAACCTTCCATCGACCAACGAAATATCCATATGCCATAAGGCTCCAAAATAGCACTACCAGAATAATTGCTAAGCCCCCAAAGAGCCTGTATGGTATATGTAAATCTACTATTTTGCCAATGCACCATCCCAGAAACCAAAGGATATGTGGAACTAATGCCAACATAATAGCGCCTACAAGGCAGAAACATAGCATTATTTGTGTAGCTTTCATATGTCAATATTCTTCATTATAACAAAAGTAATCAAAAATATTGGTATAAGCGCATTTAATACGACTTTATTGCCAAGAGTAGTTCATTATTTGCAAATATACGAATCTCCATCGATATTGAGGTCAAACGCCCCCTCTCCGTCATCGCGGGTAGCTGTACTTTTTTATGATGTAGGATGTTAGAATATGGGGCGAGTGGGACTCATAAATATTGTCTGCGGTTTGCATAGTTAGGATATAATTATTAACTTTACGACTCAAATGGCCCAATGGCGGTCAGCGCATATTTCGCACGCAAGAAAAAACAAGCACTCACGCGTGAAACAGAGACAAAATAGGCGAGAAACAATAACTAAATACAAACTTAAAACTACACGATTATGACTACTTTCGTCGAGATTCTTTCGATCATCGTGCCAGCATTGGACGAAAACGCAAAAATTAGCATCGCCAAGGCTGAGGAGCGACTCATAGCAGCAAATTTCGACTTCGAAGAGGCCGATTATACCAAGGCGGAGTACCCAAATTATATCGAACTCCTATTCAGTGAATTGGACAATCGTCGTGGTATAGTGACCATCGAGCGTACCGATGAGGGTGAGGTGATGATTGCATATCACGCTGAGCGTGACCCATTTGTAAAGGAATATGGGACAACACCTGTGCCACCAACTGAGCCCGGCACCAAAGAGGATGAGCCCGTAACTGAGGAGGAGTACAATCGCAGAGTTATCGAGTTTATCAATGCAGAGGGTGAGGATGGTCGTGTGCTCATTAGCCTCATTGGTCTCAAAATTGGCAAGGTGCCAACAGCCGAGAAGGGCGAGAAGATGGGTACATATTTTAGGCGTTACCCCGAACTATTTGTTGTCGACCCGCTCTATGTGACGCTGCGAGGCTGCGAGACGGACAAAGAGCCCGTCGGCCCCGGCAAGGAGTGGACTATGGATAAGTGCGAGGAGTACATCCGTGCAGTCATCGACTACATCCTTGCTAATGGTGAGAATGGCACAGCGCACCTAAGTAAGGTTGGTCACTATGTTGGTAAGGCGCCAACAGAGTCAACGGGTGTGAAGCTGAGTCAGTACCTGAAACAGCACCCCGAACTCTTCGATGTCAACGAACACCTCGTTACGCTTAAGGAGGGTGCGGAGAATTATCAGCCTAAGGTTAAGCCAGAACCAACGCCAGCACCAACGCCAGCTGAGCAGGGTGAGCAGGGTGAGCAGGGTGAGAAGCCAGAGCAGGAGAAGCCAAAGCAGCCAGCGGAGGAGAAGCCAGAGCAGCCAATACTTGGTGAGAGGCCAGCGAAGGTGGATGAGCCTACACAGCGAGAGCCGGGGGCGCACTCTCCTCAGGAGGCACGAGGAGCGCAGCCTGTACAGGAGGTGCTGACCATTCAGTCCGCTAAGTCAGTTCAGGAGGTGGCGGCATCGCTCTACGATTTGGACCACTTTGCTGCGTTCGATGACCGTGAGGCGGCGCTGTGCGAGTTGGCCAAGTTGGCAGAACCTGATGGTTGGGCTCTGTTGCCAGAGGGCGAGGCCAACAGATATTTGATGGTTGAGGCCAAGCTTAAGCTTAACTTCGCAATGGCGGTAAAGGAGTTGCTCGAGGAGGCAAACAAGGGCATCGTTATCGCTCTAAATGCGGCGAGCTTCGACACCCGATTCAGAACGCCTGAGGGTAGGGTTATTATAGCCCGCTTCGTATTCAACAGACGCCGCAGCGAGGCTAATTGGCAGCAGTATCGCTTCCATAGTTTTGTTGTTAAGTAGGCTTTTGCCAAGCACTACGGCGGCACAATAACCGCCGTAGGGGCAAGAGCAGCACGAGATAATTGCATCGACAAACAACTTACGAACGACTAACTTACGACTTAATATGCAGTACTACTCTTCGCAGGGCATACCCTTGGATTTGACCTTGGGCAGCTTCATAAACATACAAGGCAACGGCAACAGCCGTGATATCCGCGTGGCAAGGCTTGCGGGTCGCTTCGTCGTGGCTCATATGAAGAGGCCAGGCTGTTGGATAGATTGCAGGAGGGTGCCTAATAGCCGCTGCATAAATGCCAAGAGGGAGGATGGTAGCCTTGTGGTTGTGGGCTACTGGGAGGAGTATGCCAAGAGTAAGGTCTACCCCTTGCCGAAGGTGTACCACACCGAGGCGGGCTTTAGCTGCGTGGCGGGTAGGATGATTGGGCCATCGGCGGCGCGTGCGGGTAGGAAGATTGGGCCATCGGCTGCGCGTGCGGATGCTACGCACGAGGTGGCGTTAATGATTGGTAATCCTGGTAAGTCGGAGGAGCAGTATGTGATACGCATACTCTCGAACAAGAGTAAGGAGGAGATGCAGAGGCGCATCGAGGAGTCGGGAGGTTACCTCACTGATGGCATCGACAAGAGATACAAGCTCTATGATGATGCGGGCAATTATGTCGGCTACCTGATGAGGTGTTACTATATGGACGACGGCAAAAGCGACAAGGGTGGCAAGGACCACAAGGACGGCAAGGACGGCAAAAGCGGTAAGGGTCACAAGGGCAGGAGGCGCATCATCGAGGCGCAGTTCGTAAATGGTGGTGGTCAGGGTAGTGTTTACCAGCTCGATGGCGCTTCGGAGTTCACTGAGAGCCACCAGTATGTGGTCAAGGTCTACAACGACCCCGATGCGATAAATGTCGACAAGCTAACAAGGCTCAAGGAGATATTCGACAACAACGAGGGTAGGCGTAGCGGCATATGCTACCCCCGATTCTTGGTCTACGACAAGCCTAAGGGTGGCAGTTGTGTGGGCATACTTATGCTCGAGTGCGAGAGGGGCGACACGCTATACAACATCGTCAGCTCGATACAGAACCTCAGAAACCGAAATTGGACGCGCGCTGAGCTTGTGACGATGGCCATCGACATCCTCGAGCGCTTCGAGGCGATACACCGGATGGGCCTGCTGATGGGCGATGTCAACCTCAACAATATCTTGGTTACGGTCAACCGCTCGAGTCGAATGCCGGTGTCGGTGATTATCGATGTTGACAGCTTCCAGATTGGCGATGACGAGAGGTATCTATGTCCGGTGTTCCGCAACGAGTTCCTATCGCCGAGGTTGCAGATGCAGAGTAGCAAGAGTAGACTCAAGCGCACGCTCAACGACGAGTACTACGCCATTGCGGTGCTCATCTTCAACATCCTCTTCCTCGGTCGTCACCCCTACGAGACCAGCCGCACGCAGTGCCTCGAGAACCAGCTTAAGGCGAGTGACTTCCTCTTTCCGCTGAGCTATGAGCAGGATAGAGATGTGCTCGGAGGTGCCTACCTGCGTATCTGGAGGTCGCTGTCGGAGGGTCTGCGTGTGGCCTTCCACAATACATTTTTTGAGGCGTATAAGGAACCCGATCGCGAGTTCCTATCGCCAAAGGAGTGGATTAAGCTGCTCAAAGAGTATCAGGAGATGATTAGCTGCAACATCCTGCCCCGCACGATATATCCGTCGAACCCATTTCTGCTCAAGAGCTACATCTCGCGCTTCGAGGTCGACAGTCGCAACTTTGCCGGCGATGCGCAATACGGATGCTACCTCAACGAGCGGGCAAAGAGTGATGATGGCGATAACTGCGCCATTATAGAGCTGGGTGCCACCTGGATGAGCCTCTTCACGCCTAATGGTCGTGGTAGCGATGAGATGCAGGAGATGTTGCGCAACTATGTCTACTGCATCAAGCCAGATGGCACGCTCGACATCGAGAAGTTTGTGGACAATACGGAGGCGTATTGGCAGGAGTTTAAGCGCTCGGTTGATGGCTTGCTACCAAGGATTACTAAGCTATATACATACAGCGGCTCGTTCCTGCGCAACATAAAAAATAGGGACGAGGTCATCGCTGTCATCAAGGAGCGCTGGGGAGTGAACATAGGCGTGCTATCGGCGGCGAAGGAGGTCGATATGCTCTTCGGCACACAGGGTGGCAAAGGTAAGAAGGGGGCTATGGCCGTAAACATCGGTTACACCTCTACGCTGCTGGCCGTGTGGGGTGAGAAAAAGACCAAGATTGTGGAGCTTGGTAACTTGGGCTTAACCGTGCTGCGCAACTGCATCTTCGGCACCTCGATGAAGGATGTAACGCGCACAGATTCGCAGTTTGAGCAGATAGACAAGGAGATTGAGGATCGCTTGCAGCGTGTCAAGTTGCCTAAGATTACGAGAGCCTTTGTTGTGGTAAAGGGTCGAAAGATAAATAGGAAGAATAGTCTGAGCTATAAGGATATTGAAGAGAAGTTTGAGGAGTTGAGCAAAGACTTGCTTACAAATCGTACCTATGTGAGTGCGCTGTACGAGGATGTGGAGAGCACAAGGAATCAGCAGCTCCCAAAATCAGTATTTTCGAAGTTTGGCCGCCGCCTCGAGCTATCTATCTACTTGGCGCTGATGCATAAGTTGGGCCTTGAGAGCCTGGAGGAGTTAGTGGGCGTGTATGAGGGTATGATTGATGATATTGTAAATATTAAATAAAAAAAACATAAAGATATGATGAATACGAGATTTAGCGGACGCGAATTTTGGGCGGAGGTTGAGGCTATGGAAAAAGCCCCCATATATAAGCGATGGGATAAGCTTGGCAATCGCTGGTTCAATATGTTGAGGGATATCAACGGCGTGGATATGGGCTACCCTCAGGTGATGCTTGATACCTACATCAAGAATAATGGTAGCCGTATGGGTGTGCAGATGCAGAACAACCTGCAAGTGTTGCAGGGCTCTACAAATAGCTTTTTTAGGAATGTGAAGAAGCCCAACCAAATGAACGGCGTGCCGTACTCGACAAACGAGGAGATGAAAGAGAAGGGCTTTACGGAGGCCGAGTATCTCAAGTGTATCAAGATATTCTCGGAGTTCATAACCTTCGCATACCCCAACGAGTGCCCAATCATCCCCGACAAGATTGTGGAGATGTACTCCAACATCGAGATCGATGAGCCCGACTGGACCGAGCTTTCGCTCAAGGACTTGGCCGACAATCCCAAGGACCGTGTGCCTGTAATATTCATCATCGACAATGCACTCTATATGGAGGGTATTGGCGACGATTGCTTCACGACACTTAAGGATACCTTCCGCAAGTTTATTAACGACATCGACGAGTCGGCACAGCTCTCCGAGGCTGTTGAGCTCTTTGTGGCTACCTGCGGTGGCGGCTTTAAGCAGATTGTCGACTTCGGCGCCATCAAGCATCAGAAGGTCGACCTGCTGACGATGTCATCAACGCTCCCTGCGCGTGGTCGCTGCCGTATGGGTGAGGCGATAAATAGTGCGCTTGATAGGCTTGAGAGCCGCATAAAGCAGTATCGTGATGAGGCTATTCGCTACTACTGCCCGTGGCTTATGGTCCTGTCGAACGGCTCGTTCGTCGATATGGAGAGTAATGCCGAGGCCTACGAGCGCCTGCAGAGGGTGAAGGAGAGTGGTGAGATTAAGGTTTATCCCGTATGCGTGACGAAGGAGGCTAATCTGGCTAACCTCAAGAAACTCGACAGCAAGGAGGCGGGCATACCAGACTCATTAGAGGGCTTCTTCAAGGATGTATTTATGAGCCTCATGGCGTCGCAACATTCGCAGCCTGCGGACAATCAGGTGAATTTGGTGCACTGCGGCGGCTGGACAAGCGAGGTAAAGAGGTAGTGAAACACAAACAGATGTTATGGAGAGACGAATAACGGAAAAGAGAGCCGAGGAGCTGTACAACGATCTACTAAATGTATTTAGTGAGGATGTATCGCTCAAGTGCAAGCAGTTCCTACTGCGCCAGCAGCTCGAGCGCATCGTGTATCTGGTGGCCAAGGCCAGCCCTGGTAGCGACAAGGTGTTTACGGGAAACCCCCGCAACATAAACTTTCCTGTCCAAATGGACCTTATCTTTGACACGGTGGAGAAGACACGCGATGCCAGAAGGCTCAAGAAGGATATCATCAGCACGAAGAACTGCCTAAATGATGCGGTGCACCATGTATCGATCCGTGCGGGCGAGGATATGAAGAAGCACCTTAGGCGTGTGCTCGACCTGATATACTTCTTCAGCGGCGTGCCCGTACCCAACAAGCTGCACGATGCCTCGCGCACGCTCGAGAGGGTCGAAATTAGGAGGGCACTCGATGTCATCATCCTCAACGAGATGTTCGACAGCACCGACGAGGTGGGCTCAGGCGCTACGATATGCAACCAACTGCTGTCGATGATGCGCGAGAAGGACGAGCTTGGCTTTGGTAGCGTTAACTTCTACCTGATAAATTATATGCCCTCGGTGCTATGCCGCTCTACGGTCAACGACGACGAGCGTAGCCTTGGCGACAATGGCATAAATGTGGCGCTGGATAAGACCCTAATGCTGCTCAAGGAGCGAATCAAGAAGTACAAAAAGAGGGATCCAGGCGAGGCCTTCAAGCCTATGTTCTTATGGATATGCAACTCGCTATCTAAGGAGCTCGATAAGGCCAAGATGCAGGAGCTTGTCGCGTTGTCTAAGGGCGAGGATGGTGACAACTACACCTTCTACCCCATAGTTACGAGTGACAAGGGCGTGGAGCAGTTCCGTGGCTATGACGATAAGTGGAGGGCTAAGGTGTTGATACCTCAACTCATCGAAAACTTCACATTCTCGCTGCTGCTGTCGATACAGCGCGCCGATGCAAAACAATAAACCACACTCTATGAAGATGAATTGGAAAGTGGTCACACCACGAATTTGCGGCCTCCGCACCAGTATGAGCAAATCCCCAACGCAGGATATAACCGCGCATGAAATCAACGACGACTACTCGTGCGTCGTCGTGGCCGATGGTGTGGGCAGTGCGCGCTATGCGCTCGAAGGTGCCCAGATATCGTCGTCGGAGACCAGAAACCAGATTAGAAGCGTCGGCGAGGCGATATTCGAGTATAGCGACGAAAGACTCAAGGAGCTGATTCTCGACCACTTATACGACAAGCTGAGCGCCTTGGCTGCCCAAAGGAATTGTAGTGTGTCGGAGTTCGCCAGCACGCTGATGTTCTTCATCACCAACGGCGAACAGTACATCGCCGCAAACCTTGGTGACGGCCTTGTGGGTAGCCTTAGCGAGAGCGGCGATGCCGAGGTGCTGCACGAACCGGAGAAGGGTAGGTTTGTCAACCAGAGCTACTTCGTCACCTCGCATAAAAACACCGACCATCTGCACTTGCACCGTGGTAGGTACGAGGCTTCGCGCGTCTACTTCCTGATGACCGACGGCTCGGTCGAGTGCCTCTATAACTACACGACGAAGCGCTACGCCAGAGCATTGGAGGTATATTGCGATTGGGTTCGCAAGTACGACCGTCGTGTCTGCTTCAACGCTATGATCGAGTCGATGAGGGAGCTCTTCACGCATAGGACCAACGACGACTGCGCCCTGGCCTTCATCTACGGCAGCAGGAAGAGCGACAGCTAGCTCTGGTACACCGATGCCGTATCGAGGTTGGCAAAGCAGTAGTTTAGCGCAATTTTGTGTATATTTGTGAGTATTTCGAACGACTTAAACCTATCGCGTATGAAGGTAGCTATAATCGGAGCTGGTAATATGGGTGGTGCGCTGGCGCGTGGATTGGCTAAGGGTAGCCGCATTGCCACCGATGAGATATTTGTTGCGAACCCCTCGACGCCTAAGCTCGAGGCGCTAAAGCGTGAGTTCCCCGATATCAATACAACGACGGAGAATGGCGTGGCAGCGGCAGCAGCAGATATCGTGGTGCTCGCCGTAAAGCCCTGGAAGGTGGAGGCGGTGCTCAACGAGATTAAGCCGCAACTCGACTACACGCGTCAGGCCGTAGCCTCGATGGTGGGTGGCCTCACCATTGCACAGCTTGGCGCCTATCTCGATAAGGGCGACGGTCAGCTGCCCGCGACATACATCATAATCCCGAATACGGCCATCGCAACGCTGAGCAGTATGACCTTTATCGCGTCGGCACGCTCGTCGTCGGAGGCGGATGACTCTCTGCTTGAGGTGTTTAACGAGCTTGGCGAGGCGATGCTCATCGAGGAGAGTGCTATGGCTGCCGCAACATCGTTGGCATCGTGCGGCATAGCCTACGCCCTGCGCTATGTGCGTGCAGCGATGGAGGGCGGCGTGGAGCTTGGCATCCGTGCCGATGAGGCTAAGCGCATCGTTATGCAGACGCTGCGTGGTGCGGTGGATCTCCTTGAGGCCAATAACTCGCACCCCGAAGCCGAGATAGACCGTGTCACGACGCCTGGCGGCCTAACGATCAAGGGCCTCAACGCTATGGAGGCGGCGGGCTTCACACACAGCGTCATCGAGGGTCTGCGTGCCTCAACGAAGAGGTGACTTGCCTCAACGAAGAGGTAACTTATATCTAAGCTCCTGCGAGTCTCAACCAAGAGGTAGCTTATATCTATCTCCTGCAAGTGTGTTTCCACGCTTGTTGTACTCCTCTCCTTTTCGCCGAAGGCTTTGGTGCGGAGGCTTTTCTTGCGTTTGTCATCCCATATCCAGCGATATATCGTCTCATAGGAGACCATAGCAAAACCTTTCACTTTTGGCATCATTACCTCACTTTGCTACCCTCACACGAAAAGACAGCCCAAACGGGCTGTCTTTGTATTTTGTCGTTGGTAATTCTGCGTCTATTTTGCGCACCCCCCTCCTACAACTCCTTGACATAGGCTCTGCGGCGCTTGTGCTGGATGTAGTCGAAGTCCGCAAAGTTAGCTTGGCTCTTATGGTTATCCTCGAGAATCGCTGTCGTCTCGACGCGTTGGATGCCGTAGCGATGGAAGTAGGGTGTCATATCGTTGAAAATGATGGAGGTAACGCCCTTATCCTGATAGTCGGGGCGTACCGCAATAAGCAGCAAGTCGAAGTCTGTCATCTTCTTGGCCTTAAGTGCCTTGAGAAGGTGGAACCAGCCAAATGGGAAGAGGTGACCGCCACACTTGCGCAGCGCCTCGGAGAGCGAAGGCATACCCAATCCCACGGCCACAATCTCATCCTTCTCGTTGGCAACAAGCGACACAAAGTCGAAATTGAGAATCGGGAAATACATATCGCAGTAGTACCTCTTCTGGCGTGGCGTCATAGGTTGATAGTTGTACAGCTTTTGGTATGCCGCATCCAACACATCGAAGTAGGTATAGCCATACCTCTTTCGCAGTTCTCGGGAGTTCTTGACCTTCACGCTGTGCAGGCCGAAACGCTGCTCGACGAGTTGCACTATGCGTCTCATACGCTCAGGTGCCTCCGCCGGCGGCGTAATCTGATACTCAATCCAGTCGGCCTCCTTGCGTAGGCCATAGCGCTCATAATGAGCTACATAGTAGGGGTGGGTGTAGAGACTCGCCATAGGGGCATTGTAGTCGAAGCCCTCCAACAGCAGACCCTGGTGGTCGAAATCGGTAAAGCCAACGGGACCATTCAAGCAGAGCATACCTTTGCTCTTGCCCCAATCGGCAACGGCATCGAGCAGCGCCTTGAACACATCGTAGTCGTCGATAAAATCGAACCAGCCGAAACGACACTTCTTGACGCTCCACGCCTCGTTGGCGCAGTGGTTGATGATGCCAGCAATACGGCCCACAATCTTATCGTCGCGATAGGCCATATAAACCACATAGTCGCACACCTCGAGTGCTGGGTTTCGCTTCGGGTCGAAGGTGTTTACCTCGTCAAAAAATATGGGTGGACAGTAGTATGGGTTGCCTTTGTATAGGTCAATTCCGAACTGCACGAACTGCCTAAGTTCGCGTTTTGTTGTCACCTCACGGACAACAACATTGTTTTGGTTAGTAGACATAGCGTGTGTTTTACTTCTTTGTAGCGGTACTCGTTTGCTTATCGTTATGGTACTCAGCCGCCTTTTGTGGTGGACTTGGTGACCTTTTGTTCTGGTTTTCATAACGCAAAAAGCTCACTTGTACGCTCATCCTTTAATTGGGTGAGTGGGGGCTTCGGTCGGTTTTGCCCCTATTTTGTGCCTATAAAAATAGGGTACAGCACCTCTTCTCTTACAAAGTTAGTAATTATTTCTATTCGTTGATCATTATTGTGCACCAAACTTCTGCAATATAACAAAATAGCCCGTCAAACACTAATTGTCGGGCGGGCTTGATGCGGCTTGCGGAACTTATCGTCTTGGGTTGTATCCGCTACGCTGAATCAGGTCATCGAGCATCTCGTTGCTGCTCTTGATGATGTGCGCTTTGAGGCAGCGCTTTGAGGCGTTGCAAAGAGGAGGTTGGGAATGGTAATATTTTTGAGAAATTGGGAACTATGTTTCACAATTTTTTACTAACTTTGTGTGATTGCCACATCTGCGCGCCCAGCATACCTCTTAACATACGAGGCGACTATCACTGTGGAGGGGTGTGGCTGAAAATAGCGAAAATCTCAAAAAACATAAACTACTCAAAAAACATAAACTATTGGCAATGAAAACTACTTACACCTATCTCTTGACTGCGTTGATGATAATCGTGGCGGCGGGGTCTGCACAGGCGCAGTCGACAAAGTTGGACAGCCTAAAGCGCGTGAGCGATGCCGTGACGGCGCAGCAGAGTGCCGTCGTCGAGGAGTATGATAAGAAGACCAGCGAGTTTCAATACTGCAAGACCGACGAAGAGAGGTTGGTGGTGCTTGCTCAGCGCGAAGAGATTGAGAAGCGTTGGGTAAAGATTAATGAAAAGCTTCAGAGAGTTGAGCGTGAGATATACATCGAGAATGCCCGTATCGCGCAGGTTGAGCTCGAGGAGCAGCTGACGAAGAGGCGTAACATAAAGCAGGGCGGCAACACCGAGGCATACTGTGGTGTGCTCAATGGTCACGAGTGGGTCGACCTGGGACTCCCTTCGGGTACGAAGTGGGCGACCTGCAATGTGGGTGCCGAAAGGCGCGGTCAGGTGGGCGTGCGCGTAGCGTGGGCCGAGGTGAAGCAGAAGAGAAACTGGTCGGAGTACACTTGGGAGGGGTATACCCTTGCAAGGGGGGATATGTACGACATTGCGGGCGATGCAAAAATGGACGCCGCAACAGCAAATTGGGGCGAGGGCTGGCGTATGCCCACAAGAGAGGAGTGGGAGGAGCTGCGCGAGTACTGCTCGTGGGACTTTGTGATGTGGGACGGCATCGAGGGCTCGCTCTTTGTTAGCGACATCAACGCCAACTATATCTTCATTCCCTGTGCTGGCTACACCAGAGACGACTCGGGCAAACTCATCTACACGCAGTACAACGGTGCCTATTGGGCCTCTACGCCCCTCGGCAATGACGGTGCTTATGCGCTGATTTTCAACTACGAGTTGAACTATGTTAGCACAGGTATGCGCTGCTCAGCACATAGCATCCGTGCCGTTTGTGGCGCGCCCGATGTCGCACATAAGGCGGCTGCCGTAGCGCAGTCAGCAAGCCAAACAATCGCCGCCGTGAAGGGCGCCACCGAGAGCTTAGCCGAGGCGAACAAGAGCACAACAGAGGCAAATAATGGTGCGAATGCGAGCGACGGAAATAGGGCTGCGAATGGCGGAAATAAGAGTGCGAGCGAGACAAGTACGAATGGTTTGAAGTCGGCCAACGATGCCCTCAACGCGCTCAAGGATACTGCCGAGGCTGCTGATGGCGCGGTCAAGGCCTTCAAGTCACTCAAGTCCCTATTCGGCAGGTAGAGGAGTTGTGTCTTAAGTACTCGCTTAGGCCATAGCGAATAAAAGGGCTACCCAGAATTCCGTCGGGCAGCCCTTTGTTGTGTTTATATGTTTGGGGTTGAGGATGCTGACGCAGAAGAGTTTGTTGAGGTGGTGAGATCCATTGTAGCAGCGGACTCCGTTGAGGCTGCTGCCTCCTCCGATGAACCATCCCCGCCGTTGAGGCTGAAACTTGTGCCGCTGAGGGTTTCGGAGAGTTTGTCCATTTCCCTGCTTACCGTTTGGTCGACGATGCGGGCGTAGATTTGCGTGGTGGAGAGTTTGGTGTGGCCCAGCATCTTGCTAATCGTCTCGATGGACACGCCATTGGCATAGGTCACCGTCGTGGCAAAGGTATGGCGGGCGAGGTGTGAGGTTACTCGTTTCTCGATGCCGAGGATCTTCGCAATCTCCTTCAGGTACTCGTTATACTTCGCATTGCTGATAACCGGCCGGATATAGTCGCTTCGTGGTGAGCACAGTTCTCCGTGGGTACAAAACGAAAAAAGACAGCTTTTAGCTGTCTTTATCGTTTTCCGCTCCAAGCAAAGCCTCCCTTATCAAAGGGGGGGTATGGGTGGATTGTCTATATGGTCGCGGAATCTTTCCGCGAAACGCACAAAAAAGGATCGCTTTATGCTATCCTTCGTGCGTTGAGCGGAAAACGAGACTCGAACTCGCGCTGCGCGTGGGTGATTTATCGCGACTTATTTTTACACCCCCAACCCCTGAAAGGGGCGTCTTGGGTTCGCTCTGTGCGAGCCATCGTTTCCGACAGTGCAAAATGAAAAAAGACAGCCAGAAGCTGTCTTTCCCATTTTGAGCGGAAAACGAGACTCGAACTCGCGACCCCAACCTTGGCAAGGTTGTGCTCTACCAACTGAGCTATTTCCGCAACACTAACATCTTAAAATTTTACGACTACAACCTTTTCGATTGCGAGTGCAAAGGTAGTACAAAAATTCTTATCTGCAAATTTTTCTGCAACTTTTTTTCAAAAAAATTTTGCAAAAACTTGTAAAAATGTCAAGTTATACGAATGGCATCGTGATAATGTAATTTGCAAAAACCAACTAATGAGTGCGTTAAAAGGATAGTAGGGTGCTAATAAATTATTTTTACTTTTTTGAAAAATTCTCACCTCTTTTTTGTGTGTCGGGGTGCGGAAATCGCAAAAATCGCAAAATGTGCCTCGGTCACTTTTTGAAAAATTTGTTACTTATCCTCGATTTGGGGGTTGTTTTTCTGCAAAATGGGGGCAAAAAAGCGCAGCGACGAGAGCAAAAGCATAGGTCCAAGGCCGCAATAGAAGGCGGCGATGAACTCGTTGGGCACCATTTTTAGGGCATTTATGGCGATGCCGAGGGCTATCATAACGCACAGAAGTGCCCATCCGCGTGGTGAGAAGGTGCGAAGAAGTGATATTTCGGCGTCGCTGAGCGAGGCGATATGGTGGCAATAGCGGGTGGTGACGCGGCGAAAGATAAGGAAAAAGAGGAGTGCTATGATGGCGCTAATGGCGGCGAGCCACCACACCTTGTCGTGCGGCAGCACGCCGTAGGCCGCAACGCCCTTGAGGGTGATGCGTGCGCCTGGGATGCCCCAGATAAGCGAGGCGGCGAGGTAGAGGCGTGTGCGTGGCT